>JBGQDL010000077.1:0-17686 GCA_041495865.1 Thermoanaerobaculia bacterium
CACCTGAATCACCCGAGAGGCGCCTCGACGAAGGTTCTTTGACGCGATGTTAGGGATCAACGGACCGCATCGAGCGGCGGCGACCCCCCGCGGTCACAGCCGACGTTCAGGCTCCGCAAGCGCCAGGGAGGCGAGCGTCGGTCAGCGACTCGGCGGAGAACCGCGGGGTACCGGTTTCGGGCCCGCGCCGGTAATCGGGTCGAGCTGAAGCGTCACCCGCCCGCCGAGGGCGGTCGCGTACTTCACCAGGGTTCTCACGCCGGGATTCCTGATCGCCCCTGTTTCGAGCTTCGCGATGTAGGGCTGGCTGGCTCCGAGGAGCTTGGCGGCGGCCCTTTGTGACAGCCCCCTCGCCTCGCGGAGGGCCACCAGCTGCTGCTGGATCTTCATTTCGCCAACCAGGGCGTCAGCCTTGCGGTTGAGGTCCCGGTCAGGCTTGAGGTCGCCCCAGAGCCACCGCATGAAGTCTGTCTTTCTCGCCATCATTTCCACCCATCTCGAATCGATGCCCGGCCCGGGGGCCTTCGCGTTAGACCCGAAAAGGACAGCACACCTGACGGCGGCCCATCATTTGATAGAGCCCTTCCCATCATTACTTTCTCCCCCCTAGTAGAGGGGCGGCGATCATCGTCGTTGATATAGGCGGAGCATTTTTCTTGGGCACGGAATCCGCCAGGTCGCTCCCGCAGGCGCCGACACCGGGGGAAGGGAAGGCTAAAGGACGGCCTCAGTCCGCCGCATGAGGTATGAGCCGGACCGGACCGCCGGCGCCCGCCCACCGACACCGCCCGCCACGCGTGGCTCCTAAAGGTCGCTGGCCGAATCGCTTTCGGGAGATACGACCGGTCGTAGCCCGTTCCGTGCGAGACCGCGCCGGAGCGGGCTTGCGGCGGTCACCGGGTCGATCCGAAGCGTCACCCGCCCGCCGAGAGCCGTCGCGTACTTCACGAGGGTTTTCACGCCCGGATTCCTGATCACACCCGTTTCGAGCTTCGCGATGTAAGGCTGACTGGTTCCGAGGCGCTTCGCGGCGGCCGATTGAGACAGCCCGCTCATCTCGCGCATGGCCACGAGCTGCTGCTGGATCTTCATTTCGTCGACCAGCGCATCAGCCTTGCGGCCAAGGTACCGGTCAGCTTTGAGATCGCCCCAGAGCCACAACATGAAGTCCGTCTTCCTCGCCATGGTATCCACCCGTCTGGGCCGTCTTCGCGTCTCACGGCCTCGTATGAGAGGGGATCGAAGTCGCGTCGTTGATATAGCCGAGCGGTCCCGAGCGCGCTTTTCCCCGGCCAGGGCCGCCGTGACTTCCCGGGTGCTTCAGGGCTGACAGGTAAGGGAAGCGCAGTCTCGGCCCTCATAACACTTAACACAGACCTGACCCCCATTCTCGTACTAACTCTCCCCCTTCGATTCGGACTCTATATGGGTAGCGAGACGACACCGACACTCGTTGCACCTTTCTCAGGATTCCGGTGGCGCCTTCGAAAACACGTTTCACGCAGGAAGCTCCCTGTGTGCGACGGAGAGAGTTGGATCACGTGGAAGATGTCCCTGCAAAAGACGCATCCGGAGGCGAATCCCAGTCGCCCGCGTGCAAGTTCAGGAAAGTGCGTCTTTCCGGCCGCTCCCCGGCCAAAGGCGAGGTGGAGGCTCTGATGACGTCTCTCGAGGCGCGGGGCGCCTCGGCTGGCGCCCCTGAAACGGCGGAATCCAGCCCGCAGGCCGGCGACGCGTTAGCCAAGGTCCTTGGCTTCAGCAGCCGTCAGAAGTAACCCGCCAGGAAAAATGCATCCGAAGGGCCCTCGGACTATATCAACCACCATGCTCCGGCCCCCCTCTTACAGGACCGCCGCGAGAGGAGAAAGAAGAAATGAGAAGGCCAAGACCTGTGCGGGGGCTGCCGACCCGCGTATATGAAGAGGGTTCCGGCCGTGATGCAGGAGGATTGCAGGCTCACGTTTCACCCTGGGGAGCCTTCAAGCGCGCCTCTCGCCGCGACCTGTACGTCCTTTTTCTCGAGTCGGAGCAGTTGCCCCACGAGGTGGTCGAAAGCCTCCCCGAGGAGGGAATCCGTCGCGTGCTCGGTTCCCCCGCGGACGTTGATGTCGCCTCCATCAGGACCCGGCTTGCGAGGACGATCGACGAGAAGCGGGCCCTCTTGAAGCCGTTCCGCCGGGCAAGACAGGGGATGTCTCTCGCACAGGCGACCTTGCAGATCGCCGAAGCGTGGGCGGAATCAGACGCCGCCAGAAGAAGCCAGCAGCACCAGGCCTCGGCGGGGCATCGCCCGAACGGCACTTATTTCCGATCGGGTTGGAAAAGCGTTCCGAGCGCCACGCAGAACTGACCCCCTTCCGCCAGGAGAACTGAGCACCACTCGGCCGGCCACCGCTGGCGGCTGGTGTGCGCTTTGCAGCACCCCGCCTGACAAGAAGAAGAGGAGCCGAGCATGACGGACACAAACGCAGATGCCTCTCGAAGCGAGACATCCGAAAAGGCATCCAAGACCTCCGTTACATGCAAGTTCAAAAGAGTGCTGCTGCCCGGCCTTCCCCCGCGAATGAACCAGGTAGAGGCGCTGATGAAGTCGCTCGAGTCGCGGGGCGTTCTTGGCCCACCCGAAGAGGGGCACGCAGAGCGCGCGGTCTCGCGCGCGCCCGAGACGGCGGAGTCCCGGCCGCAGCCCGTCTACGAAAGCGGCGCGCTGGCCACGGTGCTTCCCTTCGGCCCTCGGAAAACCGGCAAGGACAAATGAAGAGGTCCAGACCGACCCGCGCGCATGAGGAGGGCTCGGCGCGCGTATCGCCCTGGGGTGCGTTCCTGCGAGCCTCCCGGCGCGACCTCTACATACTCTTTCTCGAGTCGGAGCGGTTGGCGCACGAGGTGGTCGAAGACCTCCCCGAGGAAGGGCTCCGCCGGGTGCTCGGCTTCCCCGCGGACGCGGACCTCGCCGGCATTCGGGCCCGGCTGGCGAAAGAAATCGTCGAGAAGCGCGCGCTCCTGGAGCCGCTCCGCCGCGGACAGGGAATTTCGCTCGCAGAGGCGGCCCGGCGCATCGCGGATACGTGGGCGGAATCTGGCGCCAGCCCGAAGAGCCGGCGGCGCCAGGCCTGACACCTGCGAGGCCATGCGAAAAGGCGAGCCCTCGGGTCGCCTACTTCAGAGCGTCCGCCCCGGGCTTCGCGCACTGGCTGTCCTGCGCGCTCGTGCCTCCCGAGACGCCGATAGCGCCGACGATCTTGCCGTCCATGATGAGCGGCAGGCCGCCCTCGATGGGCACCGCCCCTTCCAGTCGCAGCACTCGGAGTCCCTCGCCTCCCGCCGCGAGCGCGTCCTGGAACGCCTTGGTCGGACGCTGGAACAGGGCCGCCGAGCGAGCCTTGTCGACGGCCACGACGGCGCTTCCGGTCTGCGTTCCGTCCATCCTCTCGAAGTAGACGAGGTATCCGGCGGTGTCCGTGATCGCGGCGGCCATTGTGAAGTTGTTCTTGCGCGCCTCGGCGAGCGCGACGGCGGCAGCCTTCTTCGCGTTCTCGAGGGTGATCGGGGCACCGTAGGCGTTCGGCATCTGAGCGGCCTCCTTCTCGGGCTCTTCGGCGGGATCTTACTTCTCTCAGTACGGCATCTCGTCGTCCTCGAGCCCGAAGTAGTGGCCGAGCTCGTGGACGAGCGTGTCCTTGATCTCCTTGACCGCTTCCCCGCTGCTCCTCGTGTTGCGCAGGATGGGGCCGCGAAAGACGACGACCTGCGGCGGCAGCCCGGGGAGCATGTCGAAACTCATCTCCGTGCGCATGGGGCCGCGAAAGATGCCGAAGAGGTCCTCGTCGTCGGGGGTGTCGGTCAATTCGTAGTCCTCGTCCGTGGGCTCGTCCTCGACGGCGATGACGACGTTCTCGAGGCGGTTCTGGAACTGGGCGGGCAATTGCTCGATCGCCCTCTCGACCAGCCGCTCGAATTCGGCGCGGGAGATGCGGGGCGGGCGGGGCATGCGGGGCTCTCTACGCAGCCAGGCCGCGATCAAATCGGTATCGATCTTGCGTCGGCATCATGGCGAAAAGAATTTAGCAGACGATCTCGCGAGACTCCATGAAACCAGGGAGGAAATCATGTCACTCCGTCGCCTCGTCCCGGTAGCAGCCGTCCTCGGCCTTTTCACCCTCGCCTTCGCAACGACCGAACGCAGCCTGGCCATTGAGCCCAAGAGTCCCCCGGCGGCCAGGAAAGCCTCCGACGTCGACCCCGCGATCTCGCACTTCAGCGCGAAGATGCTCCAGGAAGGCCGGCGCACCTTCCGCTACGACACCTTCGGCGACGAGGCGTTCTGGGGCGGCGCCCTGAAGCTGCACCAGGCGATCGCCGGCGAGAAGCACGGAGGCACGGGCCCCGGCGTGAGCCCGAAGACGGCGCTCTCCGTCGGCCTCAAGGTGGACGCCGACGCTCTCCCGCCCGCCCTCGTCGGGCAGCTCAAGGCCGGGAAGGTGAACCTGGACGACCCCGCGACGACGCTCGCGCTCCTCGAGCTCAACTCCGTCGTCGGCCTGACGGGATTCTTCGACAAGAAGAAGACGCTCACGGCCGTCGGCATCCAGTGCAGCTTTTGCCACTCCACGGTGGACGACTCCCTGGCTCCCGGCATCGGACGCCGCCGCGACGGCTGGGCGAACCGCGACCTGAACGTCGGCGCGATCATCGCGCTGGCGCCCGACCTCTCCGCCGTCACGACCCTCCTCGGCGTGGACGACGCGACGCTGCGGAAGGTCCTGAACGGCTGGGGACCCGGCAAGTTCGACGCCGAGGTCTTCCTGGACGGCAAGGCGCTTCGCCCCGACGGAAAGACGGCCGCGACGCTCATCCCTCCGGCCTTCGGCCTTCTCGGCGTGAACCTGCACACCTGGACGGGCTGGGGCTCCGTCACGCATTGGAACGCCTTCGTGGCGGTCCTCGAAATGCACGGCAAGGGCACGTTCTTCGACCCGCGGCTGAACGACGCGACGAGGTTTCCGATCGCCGCCAAGGCCGGATTCGGAAACGTGCGGAACTCGCCGGATCTCGTCACGTCGAAGCTCGCTGCGCTCCAGTACTACCAGCTCTCGATCCCCGCGCCCCAGCCGCGCGCCGGCAGCTTCGACGCCGCCGCCGCGAAACGAGGCGAGGCGCTGTTCGCCGGCGCCGCCAAGTGCGCGACGTGCCACGTCCCGCCGCTCTTCACTGAGCCCGGCTGGAACATGCACACGCCCTCGGAGATCGGTGTCGACGCCTTCCAGTCGGACAGGTCGCCGGACAAGGCCTACCGGACGTCGCCGCTCAAGGGCCTCTTTTCGCACACGAAGGGAGGTTTCTTCCACGACGGCCGCTTCGCCAGGCCTCTCGACGTCGTCAATCACTACGACGCTCTGCTCGGCCTCAAGCTCAGCGAGAAGCAGAAGGCGGATCTCGTCGAGTACCTGATGTCGCTGTAAGTCTCCCGGTGGCCGAACGCCTTACCCGACCCGGAAAAGCCGCTTGAAGTTGTCCGTCGTGACGCGCGCGACCTCCTCGACGGGAACGCCTTTCACCTCGGCCAGCTTCGCGGCCGTGTGCGGCAGGAAGGACGACTCGTTCGGCTTGCCGCGAAACGGCGCCGGCGCGAGATACGGCGCGTCCGTTTCGAGCAGCATCGAGGCTAGCGGCAGCGCGGCAGCGGCGTCGCGCACGTTCTCCGCCGCCTTGAACGTCAGCATGCCGGAGAAGCTCACGAAGTAACCGAGGGCGAGCGCCCTCTCCCCCGTCGCGACGTCGGCGCAGAACGAATGGAAGACGCCGCGCAAGTTCGCGGGGTCTCCGGGCGCGAGGCGCTCGAGAATCGGGAGAAGGTCCTGCTCGGACTCGCGGTTGTGGAGGAGGACGGGCAGCGCCTTCTCTCGCGCGAAACGCAGCTGCGCCTCGAGGACGTATCGCTGCGCTTCTTTGGGCGAGTGGTCGTAGTGGTAGTCGAGACCGATCTCCCCCACGGCGACGACCTTCGTCGACGCGCACAGCTCCTCGAAGAGCCTGAGGTCGCGGTCCTCGTCGAACTCCTTCGCCTCGTGAGGGTGGAACCCCACGGCGGCATAGACGCCGTCGTGCGCTTCGGCGGCCTCCACGGCGCGACGCTGGTCGCCCCGCTCGGTGGCCGGAACGAGGATGCGCGTGACTCCCGCGTCCCGCGCGCGGTTCACCAGCTCCTCCACCTCCGCCGCGCTCGGCGCGCGCGGCGCGCCCTTCACCTCGCCCCCGCCGAAAACCATCGTGAGATGGCCGTGCGAGTCCGCATACTCGGTCGCCATCAGCGCAGGCGTGAGCCGGGCGGGGCCGGATGCCGGGTGTAGAAGTCCACGATCGCGTTCCACGCCTCGGCGCCGCCCTCGGCCCAGGAAATGAGGCCCAGGTCCTCGGGCGCGATCCCGCCCTCGTCGACGAGGAACTGCCAGTTGATGAGCTTCTCCCAGTATGCGCGGCCCACGAGGACGATCGGGAGGCGCTTCATCTTCCCGGTCTGAACGAGCGTGAGCGTCTCGAAGAGCTCGTCCAGCGTGCCGTAGCCGCCCGGGAACGCGACGAGCGCGCGGGCGCGCATGAGCAGGTGCATCTTGCGGATGCCGAAGTAGTGGAACTTGAAGCAGAGGGACGGCGTGATGTACGCGTTCGGGAACTGCTCGTGCGGAAGCTCGATGTTGAAGCCCACCGTCTTGGCGCCGGTTTCCCACGCGCCGCGGTTCGCGGCCTCCATCGCGCCCGGTCCGCCGCCCGTCGTGATGACGAAGTCGCCCATCCCGTTCGCCTGGCAGATTGCCGAGACGATGCGCCCGAACTCCCGCGCCTCCGCGTACCAGCGGTCACCCTCCTGGAGGCGCGCGCCGCCGAAGACGACGATCGTGGTCCGGATACCCTCCTGGTCCATCTGGAGGTCGGCCTTCTCGAGCTCGAGCATCAGCCGCACGCCGCGCAGCTCGCGGCGCGCGAGGAACCTGAGATCCTCTTGCGCCTTCACGTACGTCGGCGAGGCGAGGATCGCCTCGAGGTTCGCCTTCGCGGCCGGGTCGGCCGGGACGGGGGGCGACGGGGGCAGCGGCCGAACGTCGTTGTTGTTGCCGCGGTTGGAGTCGGTCACTACTTGACCTTCGCTCCCGAGGGGACGGCCGGGTCGACGATCAGGAGCGACGCCTCGCCCGTGTCCGGAAGCGTCGCGGCGAGGATCATCCCGTTCGACTCGACGCCCATGAGCTTCGCGGGCGCGAGATTCGCGACGAACACGAACTTCCGGCCCACGAGCTGCTCCGCCGTGTAGGTGGTCGCGATGCCGCCCACGATCGTGCGCACGTCCTCTCCGATTTTCACGGTCATCTTCATCAGCTTCTTCGACTTCTCGACCTTCTCGGCGGCGACGACCTCGCCCACGCGGAGCTCGATCTTCATGAAGTCCTGAATAGAGATTTTGCTTTCGGACCCCAGCGGCAACGCCGGAGTTGTCACCTGCTGCGCAGTAGTCGCGGGTAGCGGTGGGATTTGCTTAGAAGGGGGATTCCCCGATCCCTCTTGCACTGTCAGCGCACCGATGCTGCCGCCGGCCGCCGGCAACGGCGCGGGAGAGGTGGCACCCAAAGCCGCGCCACCCGCCGCGGCGCCTGCCGGAGACACACCTTTCGAAGAAATATTCTCTTTCGTCTCTGCCACAGAGCTCTCCTTTAAAGCACCGCCCACGCCGACGCCTCTGGAAGCAAAATATTCTTTCGCGTTCGCTCTCGGAAAGAGCGGCGGCGCGGAAGGCAGCGGAACGCCGAGGGGGAGGAGGCCCCACGCGAGATCGGGCGGGCGCAGGTCTTCCGACCGCCTGTCGATCCCGAGGCGGCGGAGCACTTCCGTCGCGGTGCGCGGGGCGATCGGCGCGAGCATCACGGCCGCGAGGCGCAGCGCCTCGAGACAGTCGAACAGAATTCGGGAACGAAAATCGAAGAGTTCTTCGAACGAGTAATCCGCCCGGGCGCGCCAAGGCTCGTTCGTTGTGATGTAGCTGTCGATTCCCTGCAGAAGCACGCGGATTTCGTTGGCCGCCTCGTGCAGCCGGTAGCCTTCGAACGCCGCCCGCCAGCGCGAGATCGAGGCCGCGGCCGTCTCTGACCATTCGAAGGAATTCTTAGTCGTGTTCACCTTCGGGGGCGTCTTCCCTTCGAAGAAATCTCTCGACATCTTCACAACGCGCGAGAGCGTGTTGCCGAGGCCGTTCGCGAGGTCGGCGTTGTAGCCCGCGAGAAAGTCCTCGTCGGAGAAGTTCGCGTCCTGCCCGAAGGACATCGCCGAAACGAGGTGCCAGCGCAGCGCGTCCACGCCGAACGCGGCGACGAGGTCGTCGGGACGCACGACGTTGCCGGTGGACTTGGACATCTTCTTCGCGTCCCTCAGCCACCAGCCGTGCGACACGACCTGGCGGGGCACGCTCAGGCCGGCGGACATGAGGAACGCCGGCCAGTAGACCGCGTGAAAACGCAGGATGTCCTTGCCGATGACGTGGATGCCCGGCCAGTACCGCTCGTAGAGCGAGAGGTCGGAGGAGCCGAAGCCGAGCGCGGTGATGTAGTTCACGAGCGCGTCGAGCCAGACGTAAACGACGTGCCCCGGCCGCCCGGGGAACGGGATGCCCCACGAGATGGTCGTGCGCGAGACGGAGAGGTCCTTCAGGCCCGAATCCACGAACGACCGCACCTCGTTGAGGCGCGATTCGGGGAAGACGAACGGCCTGCCGTCCACGCTCTTCCCGTACAGCTCGAGAAGGCGCGGTCCGTATTTCGAGAGGCGGAAGAAGACGTTCTCCTCGCGTTGCCATTCCGTCTTGAAGCCGTGCACGGGGCAGTTCCCGTCGACGAGGTCCTTCTCCGGATAGAACGCCTCGCAGTTCGCGCAGTACCAGCCCTCGTGCCCGGCGGTGTAGAGATCGCCCGCCGCGTCGATCAACCGGATGATCTCCTCGACGCCGATCCGGTGACGCCGTTCGGTCGTGCGGATGAAGTCGTCGTTCGCGATGCCGAACTCTTTCCAGAGGTTCCGGAACGTCGGGGCGTGCCGGTCGGCCACGACCATCGGGGAGACGCCCTCCTTTTTCGCGACCTTCTCGATGTTCTGGCCGTGCTCGTCCGTGCCGGTCAGAAAGCGCACGTCCTCGCCCTGCTGCCGGAAGAACCGCGTGAGCGTGTCGGTGACGACCGTCGTGTAGAGGTGCCCGATGTGGGGCCGGTCGTTGACGTAGTAGATCGGCGTCGTGAGGTAGCGGCGGGCCATGCGGAATCGAGGATACCGCGCCGACTCTAGTCCCGCCGCATCGCGAGGACGCGCGCGGCGATCCGGTCGCCGATCGCGAGCGAGGCCGTGGCGGCCGGCGACGGGGCGTTCAGCACGTGGATGGCCCGCCCGTGCGTCACGATCCGGAAGTCGTCCTCGAGCCGCCCGTCGGGGAGCAGCGCCTGCGCCCGCACTCCGGACCCGCCCTCCTCGAGGTCCTCCCCGCGGAGGTCGGGCATGAGGCGCTGCAGGGCCTTCACGAACGCCCGCTTGCTGAAGGCGCGATGGATCTCGCCGAGGCCCATTCCCATGTGCCGCGCCGCGAGGCGCCAGAAGCCGGGATACGTGAACGTCTCCCAGGCGTCGCGGAGGTCGAACGACGTCTTCGTGTAGCCCTCGCGCGCGAGCGCCGGAACGGCGTTCGGCCCCGCCTCGGCGCCGCCTCCGATCATCCGCGTGAAGTGGACGCCGAGGAACGGGAAGCTCGGGTCGGGCACGGGATAGATGAGGTGCTTCACGAGCCCCGCGCGCGCCGGCACGAGGCGATGGTAGTCGCCGCGGAACGGCACGATGCGCACGCCGGGCCGGGCCCCGTCGAGCCTCGCGAGCCGGTCGGACTGAAGGCCGCCGCAGTTCACGGCGAGGCCGGCCTCGATTTCTTCGCCGCCCGCGAGGATCCTCACCGCCGCGTCCTTCGACGACAACGCCGTCACGCGCGCGGAGGTCCTGACGCGCCCCCCCGCCGAGGCGATCACCTCCGCGAATTTCCCGGACACGGCGCGGTAGTCGACGATGCCCGTCTCGGGGACGTGCAGCGCGCGAAGGCCCCCGGCGTGGGGCTCGATCTTCCGGAACTCCGCGGGCGCGAGCGTCCGTACGCCCGAAAGGCCGTTCTCTCCCGCGCGGCGCTCGAGAGAGGCGAGGGCGGACAGCTCGGACTCGTCCGTGGCCACGACGAGCTTGCCGCAGATCTCGTGAGGGATCTCATGCCTCTTGCAGAACTCCACGAGGAGGCGCCGGCCCTCGACGCACGTCTTCGCCTTCTCGGAGCCCGGCTTGTAGTAGAGGCCGGAGTGGATGACGCCGCTGTTGTGGCCCGTCTGGTGCGCCGCGACCGTCTTCTCCTTCTCGAGGATCACGACGGAGAGGCCCGGCGCGCGCTCGAGGAGCTTCAGGCCCGTGGCGAGGCCCACGATGCCCCCGCCCGCGATCGCGACGTCGAAGCGCTCCGCCATCTTCAGCGGCCGAGGAGCCCGCGCTCGTGGAACGACACGGTGCGTCCGCGGCCGATCACGAGGTGGTCTTTCACCTCGATGCCGATCTCGCGCCCGGCGGCGGCGAAGCGCCGCGTCGTGGCGAGGTCCTCGGGCGAGGGCTCGGGGTCTCCCGAGGGATGGTTGTGGTAGAGGATCAAGCCCGCCGCGCCGGCGAGGATCGCCTGGCGGAAGAGCGGCGCCGGGGCGACGGACGCGTGAGAGACCGTTCCCCTAAAAATGAGGGCGTCGCATATGAGGCGATTCTTCGAGTCCAGCAGGAGGCCGCCCATGACTTCCTGCGTCTCGTTGGCGAGCCGCGACATGAGGTAGCGGCCCACGGAGGCGGGATCGGCGAGGAGATTTTTCTTGGAAAGTGAATCGCGGCCGAGCCTCCGCCCGATCTCGAGAACCGCCTCGATGCGGGTAGCCTTCGCGGGGCCGACTCCGGCCGCGAGCCGCGCGAGATCGCTCGCGCCGCGGGCGAACAGGCGCGGAAAGCCGCCGTCCTTCAGGAGCTCCCGGGCAGTCTCGAGAACGGGCCTCGCGGCGGTGCCTGTGCCAAGCAGGATCGCCAGTAGCTCCTCGTCATCGAGAGCCTCGGGACCCTTTCTGAGCATCTTTTCTCTGGGTCTTTCTTCCTTTCGCGTCTCTGCCAGCCGCCCTGTCCTCGGCCCGGGTCTCCGGCGCTTTGCGCTGCTCACGCCGCACCCTTCTCGAGAGCGTCCGCGATCGCGGGCAGGACATCCGTCGCGCTCCTTCGAAAGACGGCCGCCGCGAGCGGCGCGAGAGGCGTCTCCTCGGGGTTTATCTCGAACACGGCGGCGCCGCGGCGCGCCGCGAGGAGCGCGAGCGCCGAAGCCGGTGCCACGACGGAGGACGTCCCGACGACGAAGAAGGCGGCGCACTCCTCGGCCGCAAGCGCCGCCGCCTCCCACGTCCCGGGCGAGAGGGCTTCGCCGAACCAGACGACGCCGGGTCGGAGAAGCCCGCCGCAGGCGCAGCGCGGAAGCGGGGGGACCGGGCTCTCGGGCGCGGGCGCGCGGCGCTTGCACCTCGTGCAGCGAGCGGCGAGCAACGTTCCGTGCAGCTCGAGGATGTTCCGGCTCCCGGCCGCCGCGTGCAGGCCGTCCACGTTCTGCGTCACGATCGTCATGCGCGGCAGGATGCGCTCCATGCGCGCGAGCGCGAGGTGCCCCTCGTTCGGGCGCGCGCCGCGCAGCTTCTCGAGGCGCCACGCGTAGAAGCGCCACACCTTCCGGGGATCGCGCGCGAAGGCCTCGGGAGTGGCGAGGTCCTCCGGTCGATTCCCCTCCCACATGCCGCCCTCTCCTCGAAAGGTCGGAAGGCCGCTCCCGGCCGAGATCCCGGCTCCGGTCAGGACGACGAGCGGGCGACCGGCCAGGAGCTCGGGCAGGAGGCCGCGCAGCGGCGTGAGGTCGGACTCGCTCATGGCATCTGGCGCCCGAGAAGAACGCGGTCGAGTCCCCGCGTGTGGAAGTCGTCCGGGACGCCGACGAGGGCCTCGTCGCCTTTCGCGCCGGATCGCACGGTGAGGTTCCTGACGCTCCGCGTGACGGAGGAGCGCGCGGTCACGGGCTTCGGTGGAGGCTCCGTGCCCGACGGGATTCCCGGCGCTTCGGCGCTCGAGGTGGACGTGATCGTGATCTCGACGAAGACCGGAAAGCCGGCCGCCTTCCCGAGCTCGGCCTCGAGCGCTTCGCGCGCGGATCCGCGGGCGGGGAGGAGCCGGCCGAAGGAGTCCAGCGGCGACAGCGCTTCGGGAAGGTCGGCCGCCTCGACGATCCCGACGACCTCGGTCTTCACGCGCGTGATCCGCCCGGGCGTCGCGAGGACGACGGTCCACGCGGCCTCCAGCCGGAACCGCGACGTGGGCCTGTCCTGGAACGGACGGCCGGTGCCGTCGGGCCGGAGCGCGACCGACACGTCGCGCACAGAGGCCGCGGCCGCGCCCGGGTCGGAGGGGCGTCCCTGGAAGAGCGCGGCGAAGTCCGCGGGAGTGGCGAGGGCCGCCACCTTCTCCTTCCGGTCGAGCAGCGTGACGCCGTCCGCTCCCGTGACGACGGAGGACGCCGAGGAGCGCGGAAAGGTGCCGTGCGTGAGATCCCAGCGCGCGACGGCGCCTCGCACCGCGACCGTTCCGCCGGCGGACTCCGTCCTCTCACCGGCCGGCGTGACGCTGCGCGAGGATTCGAGGAGCTCGTAGCGCACGAGCGGCGGGAATGTCGTCGCCTCCGGTGTTCCGTCGGTGAGGGGCGCCGCGAGCGCCGCGACGAGCAAGGCGAGGCCGGCCGGCATCGCCCGGATGATCGCACGCGGCCTTCGGGTTGCCCGGGCCGCGCGCGGCGCGGAGAATGGCGCCGTGCAGCAGACGAAAGAGGTCCCGGCGCGTGTGGAGCGGAGCCGACTCCGGCGACGCGTGAAACTCGTGGGCCAGCCCGAGGTGACCTCCTGGGTCGCGCGCACACTGTCGGCGTCCGGGGTCCTCGCGGAACGCCACGACGAGCGCCAGGTGACCGATCCGCGGTTCTTCGACTACTGGCCGGTCGTGTGGGTGGTGCGGCCGGAGGCGTTCGGACTCGGCCTCGCCCCCGCGCGGCCGCCCCTCCTCGACGTCGCGCCCCAGGCGCCGCCCTGTCTGGTGGTCCTGCCGCCCGGCGCCGAGATCACGGACCAGCTCGTGCGGCGCATCCCGGTCGAGTCGTTCGAGCTCGTGCGCGAGACCGACGAGGGGCCGCTCCTGGCGATGCGGCTCGAGCGGCTTCTGCTCCTGCAGCAACGCCGCTCACAGGGCCACGAGAACGCCTTCAAGGAGCAGCTCCGCACGGAGGCGAAACGCAACGACATCCTCGCGTCCATCGCACTCGCCTCCCGCGACTCGCTCGATCTCGAGGAGGTCCTCGGCGCCGCGACGTCGCTCCTCGGCACGCGTTTCGCCGCGAACTCGGTCGAGATCTGGTTCCTGAACGAGGACGCCACCTCGTGCACGGTCTTCATGGATTGGCGCGACAGCGACACCGGCTCGTCCCTCGTGGGGTACGAGCGCCCGCTGCCCGACAGCGAGCCGTTCCGCGCTCTCGTGGCCTCGCGCGAGCCGTACGTCGTCTCCGACCGGAGCGAGCTCGACCCCACGTCGCTCGCGTTCGAGGCGCTCGAGGCGCTCGGCGCGATGAGCCTCGTGGGCATCCCGATTCACCGCGAAGGCGAGCTCATGGGCGTCCTCGGCATGTCGTGGGCCGAGCCGCGGGCGTTCCCGCCCGGCGAGATCGTCTTCTTCGGGCGCGTGGCGGACCAGCTCGCCCTCGCGATCCGCGTGGCACGCCTCTACGGCAACCTGCAGAAGCAGCTCGAGGCTCTCGCGCTCGAGCAGCGCCGTCGCGAGCTCGCCGATCGCGACCGGAGCCGGCTGACGGCGATGCTCGTGCACGACATGAAAAACCCCCTCTCGGCGCTGACGGCCGCGCTCGAGCTGACGCGCGACAAGGAGCGTCGGACCGGGGACGAGCGCCTCGCGAAGATGCTCGACGGCTCGCTCGCTTCGGCGCGCGGCCTGCAGGGGCTCATCGAGGACGCGCTTCTCGTCTACCGCGCGGCGGACGCCCCCGAAACCGAAAAACGCCCGACGGCGCCCGCGGACGCGCTGGCGCTGCCGCTCGAGGAGGCGCGCTGGCTCGCTGTCGCGCGGCGCGTCACGATCGAAGCCGACGTGCCGAAGGATCTCCCGAAGGTACGGCTCGACCCCGCGATGTTCCGGCGCGCGGCCGCGAATCTCCTCGGGAACGCCGTCAAGTTCAGCCCGCCGGGCGGGGCCGTGCGCGTGAAGGCCGACATCGTGCCCGACGACGGCCGGCCCTTCCTGCGCGTTTCGGTGACGGACTCGGGGCCCGGCTTTCCCGCCGCCGAGAAATCCCGGATCGCGACGCCCTATGTGAGGTTCCAGGGCAGCGAAGCCGTGCCCGGCACCGGCCTCGGCCTCACCGTCGTCCAGAAGGTCCTGCAGGCCCACCGCGGCCGCCTCGACGTCGCGAAGAACGACGGTCCGGGCTCGACGTTCACGCTCTGGATTCCGGCGTAGGCTCCCCGACCCCTCACGGTGCCGTGGAACATGGAGCGGCCTTTCTACGTATCAGAACGCGAGGCCTCATGTCGAAAAGGCTGAAGATCACCCTTCTCGTCGTCGGCGGGCTCGTCGTCCTCGGCGGAGGCGCCGTGGCCTACTCCTCCCGGAACCGGGGGGTCGTCCCCGTCATCGCGGCGAAGGTGGAAACCCAGGACATCGTCTCCAAGGTCACCGCGAACGGCAAGATCCAGGCGGAGAACAGGGTCGAGCTCTCCGCCCTGGTCATGGGCCAGATCGTCAACCTGAGGGTCAAGGAGGGCGACCGCGTCAAGAAGGGGGACTTCCTCCTCCAGATCGACCGGAACCGGGCGGCGGCCGACGAGGCCGGCTCGGCAGCCGCGCTCCTGGCCAGCGGGAACGACCGCGACTCGGCCAAGACCGCGATGGAGCAGGCCGAGCGCGACTTCCAGCGGACCCGCACCAACTTCGAGGGCCGGATCGCCTCGGAGTCCGACTTCGAGAAGGCCCGTTCGGCCCTCGAGGGCGCGCGCGCGGCGTACGCGGCAGCGCGCAACCGGGTCGACCAGACGCGCGCGGGCCTCACGGCCAATCGCGACACGCTGTCGAAGACGACGGTCCTCTCCCCGATCGACGGGATCGTGACGACCCTCCGGGTGAAGGCGGGCGAGGTCACGGTGATCGGCACGATGAACAACGCCGGCACCCAGCTGATGACTATCTCCGACATGTCGATCGTCCAGGCGGTCCTGATGGTGGACGAGACCGACACGCCGGCCGTCCAGCTCGGCCAGAAGGCCCTGCTGACGATCGACGCCTACCCCGACAAGACGTTCGAAGGGATCGTCACGGAGGTCGGGAACTCGCCGATCCTGCGCGACGACGCGGACCTCCAGGGGCTCACGACCACCTCCGACGCCATCAACTTCAAGGTGAAGGTGAACCTGGTCCAGCCGCCGCCGCGCATCCGGCCCGGCTTCTCGGTCACGGCCGACATCATCACCGGGATCAAGTCCAAGGTGGCCGCGGTCCCGCTTGCCGCCGTCGTCGTCCGCGACTCGCCCAAGGGGGAGAAGACCGGCTCGGGGAAGCTGAAGAGCGAGCAGGGGGTCTACGCGATCACGGACGGGAAGGCGTCCTTCGTCCTGATCAGGACCGGCCTGACCGGCGAGCTGATGGTCGAGGTGGACGGGGTGAAGCCCGGACAGCAGATCGTCACGGGGCCGTTCAAGGCCCTTCGCCAGGTCAAGGACGGAGACCGGGTCAAGGTGATGTCCGAGAAGGAGAAGAAGGCCGCCGAGGCGCAGGGACCGGGGACGACGTAGCGGGGCCTTCGGTGACCTTCTCCGAGCTCTTCTCGATCGTCCTCGACGCACTCCACCTCAACAAGCTGAGGTCCTCTCTGACGCTTCTGGGCGTGATCATCGGCGTCACGACGGTCGTCTCGATCCTGTCGGTCATCACCGGCCTGAACGACTACGTGATGAGCAAGGTCATCAACCTGAACCCGGACGTGATCGTCTTCACGAAGTACGGAATCATCCGGAGCCGGCAGGAGTTCATCCTGGCGCAGAAGCGCAAGCCGATCACGATGCGCGACATGAAGCTCGTGAAGTCCGAGTGCCTCTCCTGCGGGGCCGTCGGGGCACAGGGCGACCAGGTCGCGAACGTGAAGTCGGGCGGCCGGAAGCTCTCCGGCGTACCCGTAACCGGCTACACCGCGAACACCCTCACGCTCCTGAACGTCGACCTGGAGGCCGGCCGCTTCTTCACGCCCGCCGAGGAGGACCACTCGGCGCCGGTCGCGGTCATCGGGTACGACGTGAAGGACCAGCTCTTCCCGACGCTCGATCCGCTGGGCCGGACGATCACCCTCAACGGCTACCCCCTGCGCGTCATCGGCCTGCAGAGCAAGCTCGGCAACGTGCTGGGACAGAACCGCGACAAGGTCGTCTTCGTCCCCCTCTCGTTTCTCCAGAAGGTGATGACGTCGAACGAGGGGATCTCGATCCTCGTCCGCCCGGTCACCGGCATGAAGGGGCTGGATGAGGCCGAGAGCGAGGTCAGGACCATCCTCCGCTCGCTGCGCAGGACCCCGTTCCGCACCGAGGACCCGTTCGGCGTGGTCGGCGCCGAGGCGATCCAGTCGCTCTGGCGCTCCATCTCGGCGGGGGCGTTCGCGCTGATGGTGCTGATCTCGGGCATCTCCCTGGTCGTGGGCGCGATCGTGATCGCCAACATCATGTTCGTGTCGGTCGTCGAGCGGACGAGGGAGATCGGCCTGAGGATGGCGCTCGGGGCCCGGCGGCGTGACATCCGCCGGCAGTTCCTGCTCGAGTCGGCCGTTCTGGCCACGCTCGGCGGGGCCGTCGGCGTTCTCGGGGGCGCGCTGGTGGCTCTTTTGGTGAGCCAGATCTTCCCCGCCGAGGTGAAGCTCCGCTTCGTGCTCCTCGGGCTCGTCACTTCCACGCTCACAGGCCTCCTGGCGGGACTGGCGCCCGCCTCGGCGGCCTCCAAGCTGACGCCGATCGATGCGCTCCGGTATGAGTAAGGCGGCGCCGTGAACGTCCCGAGGGCCGTCCTGCGGCGCGGCTTCGGCTCGAACCTCCGGTTCGCGGCGAGCTCCATCCTGGAGCACAAGCTCCGATCGGGGCTGACGATCCTCGGGATCGTGGTCGGCGTGACGACCGTCATCGCCATGGTGGCGATCGTCACGGGCTTCAACAACAACGTGATCGGCAACCTGCAGGCGTTCGGCGCAAACCGGGTCGAGTTCCAGAAGTACGAGAACCGCTTCGGCCCCGGCGGGCCGCTGAACGACGAGGAGCGGCGGCGGCGGAACCTGACGGTCGAGGACGCCGAGGCGCTGCGCAACGAGGTGCCCGAGGCCGAGGCGGTATCGACGCTCTGCGCCTACGACGACGCCGAGGTCAAGGTGAAGAACGGCAACCTCCTGGCGAACAGCCCCTACGTCCTCGCCTCGGACGAGTTCTACCCCGTCGCCACCGCGTACGAGGTCGGCAAGGGCCGGTTCTTCACC
>JBGQDL010000078.1:0-17132 GCA_041495865.1 Thermoanaerobaculia bacterium
CCCGTGGACGACACGTAGTAGAACGTCGCCGCCTCGGCCTGAAACGTGCCGAGCGCGTTCACGGCGGCGCCCAGGACGACGAGCGCGACGCCGGCCGCGCGCCGCGCGGGCGTCCCGGCGGCCGCACCGGCCGCGCCCGCGAGGAGCGGCACGAGCGGGACGAGGAAGCGCGGACCCCAGCCCCCGCTCCCGTCCCACGCCCACCAGCTCGAATACAGGGCGAGGAAGGCTCCGGCGAGCGCGAGAGTCGCGACGGCGGCACCGCGCGTCTCGCGCCGGCGGACGAGCGCGACGAATCCGAAAACGGCGAGAAGGCCCAGTGGGAAGTGGAGGAAGAGCCCCTTGTTCGGGCCGACGAGGAGGCGCCAGGCCCCGTCGAGGGGCGGATGCGAAAAGCTCTGTCCGCGCGCGTATGACGAGAACGGACGGCCGAACCGCACGACCTCGAAAACGAGCATGGCCGCGACCGGCAAGGCCACGCCGACGGCGGCCGCAGCCCACGCACGGAGCCGGTCGCGCGCGGGAGGAAATGCTCCGACGAGAAGGGGCAGGAGCGCGAGCGGAAAGAAGAGGAGGTTCACGACTTTCGTGAGGACGAGCCAGCCGGCGCAGAACCCTCCGGCGAAGGCGAGCCGGGAAGCCGGTCGTCCCTCCGCGCGGGAGGAGAGGACCGCGAACGTCACGGCGAAAACGAGGCAGGCCGCCTGCAGCGGCTCGGTGAATCCGCACGCCGTGTACGGCCAGAGGGGCGAGGCGAGCGCCGTCCCGAGCACGGCGAGCCCCTGGCCGAAGAGGCCCGCGCCAAGCGTCCTCGCGAGAAGCCCCGCCCCGGCCGCCGCAGCCGTCACGAGGAGCACCTGCAAGAGGACGAACAGTGTCTGCGACGTGCGCGCGCCGAAGCGCCCCTCCCACGGGCCCGCGGCGAGCGCGAACGGCACCTCGAGCAGCGGAAGGCCCATGCCGTACGGTGAAACGGCGTCGCCGCCAGCCCGCGGGATGGCGAAAGTCTGTCCGCGCCCGATCCCGAGCTCGCCCGTCGTCGCGATCGAAATCGCGGTGTAGAGCATCTGCTGCTCATCCGACACGGTCCCAAGCGTGCGTTCCTCGGCCGTTCCGGCGAGGAGGAGAAACGCGGCGAGGACCGAGGGCCCGAGCGCGCGCGAAACCTGTTTCAGGGGCGTCCCTGCCATGTGACCGCCGCCTCACGCCCTGTCCCGTCGAGGGCCCGCCGGACCGCCGCGTCGTGCTCCGTCTCCACCGTGAAGTACTCCGCGCTGTCCCTGGCGAATCCCTCGTCCGAGACGTGCCGGAGGGCGGCGAGGAGCGCGTCGAAATAGCCGGAGCCGTTGAAGAGCACGATGGGCCGCGAATGGTGGCCGAGCTGGCGCCACGTGACGATCTCGAAGAACTCGTCGAGAGTGCCGAAACCGCCGGCCAGCGCGAGGAAGCCGGTCGCGACTTCCGCCATGCGGGCCTTTCTCTCGTGCATCGTCGCGACGATCTCGAGATGGGTGAGGCCGTTGTGCGCGATCTCCTTCGCCGCGAGGCCCGCGGGAATGACGCCGAATACCGGAGCGCCCTCCTCGAGCGCCGCGTCGGCCAGAATGCCCATGAGGCCCACCCGTCCGCCGCCGTACACGAGGCCCGCGCCCGCGCGGGCGATCGCGCGTCCGATCGCGGCCGCGTCCTCCGCATGCACCGGCGAAAGGCCGGGGCGCGCACCGCAGAAGACGGTGAGCATGGGCCGGTCGAACGTCATCGTCACCCCGGGATGATGCCCGATCCGGGCGAGTGCTGTTAAGGTCCGCGCGTGAAGAGCCCCGGCCCCTCCGACGCGGCCCGCGCGGCTCTCTCCGTCGCGCTTCGCCGCCATGTCCCCGCCGACGCGCACGAGGCCGAGGATCTCGAGGCGATCCTCCGCCTCGTCGAGACCGAGCCGGGCTGCTTCTCGCGCCACACGTTCGCTCCGGGGCACGTCACCGGCAGCGCTTTCATCGTCTGTCGGTTCACGGCCAAGGTCCTCCTGCACCATCACCGGCGGCTGAACGCGTGGCTGCAGCTGGGCGGCCACGACGAAGGTGAGCGAGATCCGCGGGCCACGGCGCTCCGCGAGGGGCGGGAGGAGTCCGGCCTCGACGACCTGACGCTGCTCACGCCGGAAATCCTCGACGTCGACCTGCACGACATTCCCGCGGGGAAGGGCGAGCCGTCGCACGAGCACCACGACGTGCGTTATGTGCTCGTGACGGAACACCCCGACGCCATCAAGAGAGATGCGGCCGAGTCCCTCGACCTCAGGTGGTTCACGCTGGAGGACGCCGCAGAGAAGATGAACGAGCCGGGAGCCAGCCGCGCCCTGGCGCGGCTTCGCGTTCTCTTGCAGACTCTCGAATAGAGCGAAGCGCCAGGAGCTGCGGCCCTCTCTTCACTTTCTAAGAGAATCCCCGGGTCTCTCTCCCGAGCTCGACGCCTCCTCCGCCTCGGCGTACATCCTTTCGATGACGTCCCCGTACTTCTCCGCGACCACGCGGCGCTTGACCTTCATCGTGGGCGTCAGCTCGCCGCCTTCGATCGTGAAGTCATCCCTGAGCAGCGTGAAGGCGCGAATCTGGCGCTCGTGGGGCTCGTCGCCGTTGACGATGTCGATCGTCTGCCGGATGAGCGCGAGGGTCCTCTGGTCCTTCACGAGCTCGTCGTAGTTGCGGTACGCCACGCCTGACGAGAGCGCCCAGGTCTCGAGTTTCTCGAAGTTCGGCACGATGAGAGCCGACAGGAACTTCCGGCGGTCGCCGATGAGGACCGCCGACGAGACGTACCGCACCGACATCAAAGCGGCCTCGATCGGCGCCGGTG
Source organism: Thermoanaerobaculia bacterium (assembly GCA_041495865.1). Taxonomy (GTDB): domain Bacteria; phylum Acidobacteriota; class Thermoanaerobaculia; order UBA5066; family UBA5066; genus Fen-183. The sequence continues at coordinate 2,854 of JBGQDL010000078.1, forward strand.
CGATGTTCTTGCCGTAGGCGTTGATGAGGATCTCCTTCTTGCGGTCGGTCAGCGTCAGGAAACCGTCCGCGTCGAAGGAGCCGATGTCGCCCGTGAGAAACCACCCCTCTTCGTCGAAGACGCGAGCCGTTTCCTCCGTTTTTCGCCAGTAGCCGCCTTCCATGACGTTCGGCCCCTTGGCCAGGACCTCCCCATCCGAAGCGATCCGCAGGCTGACGCCCGGAATCTCGCGGCCCACGGTGCCGAGGCGCCACTCGCCCGGACGGTTGCACGCCAGGACCGGGGCCGTCTCCGTGAGGCCATACCCCTCGTAGACCTCGACACCCGCGCCCCAGAAGAACGCCGCGACATCGCGCGAAAGCGGCGCGCCGCCCGAAATGGCGAACCGGAAGCGGCCTCCGAGCCGGGCCTTGATCTTCGAGAAGACGAGCCGGTCGGCGAGCGCGTATTTCAGCCGGAGAAAAAAGCCCGGCTCCTTCCCCGCCCCGAGGAGGGCGAGGCGGCGGGCCCCCGTCTTCACGCCCCAGGCATAGATCGCGCGGCGCGGGGCCGGAGCCTTCTCGACGGCCGCCTGGACGCGCGCGAGCATCTTCTCGTACACCCGCGGCACCGCGGCGAAGCAATGCGGCCTGACCTCGACGAAGTTCTCCGACAGCCTTTCGAGCGATTCGGCATACGTGATGGTCGCGGCGCGCGAGAAGTAGAGGTAGTCGACCATCCGCTCGAACACGTGTGAAAGAGGCAGGAACGAGAGAGCCGTCGTGTCATCGCCGACGTCGAACAGCGCCGAGCACGCCGCGACGTTCACGACGAAGTTCTGGTGCGTCAGGATCGCGCCCTTCGGCTCGCCCGTCGTGCCCGACGTATAGATCAGGGTCGCGAGGTCGCTCGGAAGCACCGACGACGCTCGCTCCTCGAAGGCGCCGGGGTCGGCACGAAGCGCCGCCAGGCCCTTCTGGACGACGGCCTCGAAAGGCGTGGCCTTCCCCGCGCTCCAGGGCACCTGCTCCAGGACGATCACGTGCGCGAGATCGGGACAGCGGTCGCGGACGTCGAGGACCTTCTGAAGCTCGACCGCGTTCGAGACGACGACGACCTTGGCGAGCGAGTCCCGGAGAATGTACTCGACCTGCGGCGCGAGGTAGCTCGTGTAGATCGGCACCGTGAGCGCGCCGAGGGAAAGCGTCGCGAAGTCCGCCATCGGCCACTCGGGACGGTTCTCCGACAGAATCGCGACGCGGTCCTCGCGGTCGACTCCGAGGAGCGCGAGACCCAGCGCGAGCCCCTGCGTGCGCTCTCCGAATGCCGCGGCCGAGAGGGGCGTCCACACGCCGCCGACCTTCGAAACCAGCAGCTCCGCCTTCCCGCTGGCGGCCGCGAAGCGGAAACAGTCGAGAAGGGTTTTCGCGGGAAGCGGTTCGAGCACGATCTGTCCGACCCATTATGCCGGAGAGGGTCGCCATGCAGTGTCCCTTGCCGCGACATGGAACATGACCCTGAGACACTTCCCGGCAGGCCGCCAGCGACAGGGCGTCCCGTCAAGACCCGTGAGGGCAATCGCTTGGCGGTCATCTCCCGACCTCGCAGGCCGACGGCACGCGGCGTGCGTCCTTGGCACGCATGTGTCGCATCTCAAGATTGTTCGCGCTCACCGTCCTGCTCGCGGCAGTGGCGGCCACCCCTCGAATCGTCGCCCAGACCGTCGTCAAGCTGGTCCCGATCGTCCTGCAGGCCGCCGGGTCCGGGGGGTCGGAGTACTCGACGGAGCTGACGCTCGCGAACCGGGGCACGACGACCGCGTCGGTCGAGCTGGACTACACGCCGGCGACGTCGCTCGGCGCCTCCGGCGGCGGGAGCGTCAGCCTGAGCCTCGCCGCCAGGCACCAGGTCGTCATCCCCGACACGGTCGCCTGGCTGAGGGATCACGGCCTTCCGATCCCGAGCTCCGGCAATCAGGGAGGAACCCTTCGCACGACCTTCAGCGGCCTTTCCTCCGACGACGCGGCTTGGGCGGGGGCGCGAACCATCACCCCGTCGGGAACGGGGTTCGCCGGCCTCGGCTACCCGGGCATGGACCTGCGTGACCTGCCTCCTCCCTTCAGCGGGCCGCAGCTCGTCTACGGGCTACGTCGCACGTCCAGCGACCGCTCGAATCTCGCGCTCGTCAACGCCAGCGCCAGCCCGATCACCCTTCACGTCACCCTCGTTTCCGGGACGGGCGGCCACACCTTCGAGATCAGTCCCGACACGGCGCTCGACCCGGGCCAGTGGGTCCAGTTCAATCGCGTCCTCGACCTGGCCGGGTTCGAGAACGGTTGGGCGCTCGTCGGCCCGCCGGACGAAGGGCAGGGACCCTTCATCGCGTACGGCGTCATCAACGACAACACGACGAACGACGGCTCTTTCGTACCTTTCGAGACCATCAACTCCGGTGGAGGATGGCCAGCGCGTCTCGTGCCCGTCCTCGTCGAGAGCTCCGTCTATCAGAGCGAGCTCGTCCTCATGAACCCGACCAGCGGCCCGGCGCCCGTCACACTGACCTATCTCGAGTCGAACTCGCCGGGAGGGGGTCCCGGAGGCAGGGTGACTGTCACTCTCCCGCCCACGAGCCAGGAGATCATTCCGAATGCCATCGACTTCCTCCGGCGGAGCGGGATCTCCCTCGGGCCGAAGGGAGCCGCCACGTATGCCGGCTCTCTGAGAATCGAATCCAGCCCCGTCCCCACTTTCGCGGAAGTGCGCACCGCGGCTCCCGCCGGGGGAGCCGGCCCCGGGGAGTACGGCCTGTCCTACCCGAGCCTTTTTCCCGGCCACGCCGCCACGGCCGACTCGTGGGTCTTCGGCCTGCAGCAGAACGACAGGAACCGCTCCAACCTCGCCGTGGTGAACTTCGGCGACGTGGGGGGGGCCCTCTCCCTTCGGATCGACGTCTACGACGGCGGCACGGGCCAGCTGGCCGGGTCGACTCTCGTGCCTCCCATCCTGGCGGGCGCATGGAAGCAGATAGATGCGGTCCTCCAGCCGTTCGGGGTCGCGAACGGTTACGCCCACGTGGTAAGGCTCTCCGGCAGCGACCGGTTTCTGGCCTACGGTGTCATCAACGACGGAGCCACGCCGACGAGCGGCGGCACGAACGACGGCAGCTATGTCGCGATGGCGAACCACTGAACCTGCGGCCTCGCGAACCGAGCTGGTCGTCCGACCTTGACTAGAGCGGCCGCACCGAGATCGAGAGCACGTCGGCGCAGCCTCGGTGAATCTCCTCGAGAACCGCCGCCTGCGGCGCCTGTCCCACCTGGATGCGGGCGCACGCGGCCTTCGCCCCCGCGAAAACGACGTTTTCCGTCTGCTCGACGTTGATCCCGGCCGCGCGCAGCACGCCGAACACGTGCGCGAGAACGCCGACCCGGTCGCGGTGCCGGACCGACAGGACGTGTGTCGCCGGCGTTCGGCTCGCCAGGTTGACGGCGTTCGGGACTTCCCCCGTCGACGCGAAAGCCCCCACGATGCGGACGGTCTCCTCCGCGATGGCGCTTTGCGCCTGCTCGGTCGAGGCGCCGACGTGGTGCGTGCCGATGACGGCCGGGTTCCTCACGAGGTCGTCCTCGAACACGCCGTTTCCCCCCGCAGGCTCCTTCGCGAAGACGTCGAGGCCCGCCCGGAGCCCCTTCTCCACGATCGCGGCTTCGAGGGCCGGCTGGTCGACCACCTCGCCGCGGCTCGTGTTCACGAAGAAGGCGCCCGGCTTCATCGCGAGGAAGAACTTCGCGTCGAGCATGCCCTTCGTCTCCGGCGTGAGCGCGCAGTGCACCGTCACGCCGTCGGAAGCGGCGGCGAGCGCGTGAATCGAGTCGGCGCGCGCCACGCCGAGCCGCGCCGCGCGGTCTTCGTCCAAAGAGCGGCTCCACGCGACGACCGGCATCCCGAAGACCTTCGCCCGCGCGACGACTTCGAGCCCGATCGCCCCGAGTCCGATGACGCCGAGGGTGCGCCCGGCGAGGCCCCGGGCTTTTCCGTAGAGCGACTTGTTCCAGACGCCCGCGCGAAGGTCGTTCGTCTGATCGACGATGCGGCGGTCGAGCGCGAGGATGAGCCCCCACGCCAGCTCCGCCACGGCGATCGCATTCTTGCCCGGGCAGTTCGAGACCGCGATGGCGCGCGCCGAGGCCGCCTGAAGGTCGATCGTGTTCACGCCCGCGCCCGCGCGGACGATGAGCGCGAGGCCTGAGGCGCTCTCCATCTCCGCGGCTCCGACCTTCGTCGACCTCACGACGAGGGCCTCGGCCCCCGTTTCGGCGAGCCGCGCGCCGAGGGCGGCCCCCTCGAGCTTCGGCTCGTAGAGGACCTCGCAGCCGAGAGAGGCGAGGCCGTCGAGACCGGACCTTTCGAACGCGTCGGCGACGAGCACCTTCATGGCGACCTCAGAATCGGTGGACGAACAGGCCGGAACGCAGCTTCGGCTCGAACCAAGTGGATTTCGGCGGCATCGTGGCGCCCGCGTCCGCGATCGCCATGACCTCGGCGAGCGACGTCGGGAACATCGAGAACGCGACAGCCCCGCGGCCCGTGCGCACGCGCTCCTCGAGCTCGCCCGTGCCCCGGATCCCTCCCACGAAGTCGACGCGGGGATCCGTGCGGGGATCGCCGATGCCGAGGACGGGTCCGAGCAGGCGGTCCTGGAGGATCGAGACGTCGAGAGAGCCGATCGGATCCGCCCGATCGACCAGCTCGCGCGGCGTCAGGGCCTGCCAAGTTTCTTCGAAAAACATGCAAAATTCGCCCTTTCGCGACGGCGAAGCGCCCAAGGCGGGCGCGATCGAGAATCTCTTTCCTACACCCTCTAAGAAATCCCCGGTCTTCTTCCCTCCGAAGTCTTTGACGACTCTGTTGTACGGCAGGATCGCGAGCTGTCTGTCCGGAAAGATCGTGGCCGGAAACCAGTTGACGGGATGCTCGTCGGGGAGCGTGCCCCCCAGGCGCTCCTTCAACGCTGCCCGCGCGCGCGCGGCCGACGCGCAGCGATGGTGACCGTCGGCCACATAGAGAAGCGGCACCGCCGCGAACGACGCGACGAAGAACGCGGCGTCGTCTTCCGGGACGATCCAGAGGGTGTGTTTCACGCCGTCCGGCGCCTCGAAGTCGAACTCCGGGGGCGCCGCGGTGACGCGCCCGACGCGGGCGTCGATCGCGTCCGACGCCCGATAGGTCAGGAAAACGGGCTCGGCGTGCGCGGACTGCGCGAGCAGGTGCCGCACGCGGTCGTCTTCCTTGTCCCGACGCGTCTTCTCGTGCTTGCGGATGACCTCGGCGTCGTAATCGTCGACCGAGCAAACCGCCACGAGGCCGTCCTGCTTGCGCCCCCTCCACATCTGCCGGTAGACGAGGAGCCGGGGAACGGGGTCGCTCTCGAGCGTGCCGTTTGCATAGAAGCCGTCGAGGTTCCTGCGTCCCATCGCATAAACGCTCTCGGAATGGATGTCCACGTCCTCGGGAAGGTCGATCTCCGGGCGGCAGACGTGCAGGAACGACAACGGGTTGCCGGCCGAGAGGGCGCGGGCCTCGCGGGTATCCACGACGTCGTAGGGGACGGAGGCCACGCGCGCGGCGAGCTTGCGCGGCGGGCGGCCGGAGGGGAACGGACGAATGCGTGCCATGGGCCAAGTATCCCCCACCCGGAGGCCTTGCGCGGGGCGCCCGTGCTAGACTTTCTCATCGATCGGACCCGCCTCTGAAAGGAAACTCGGGGATGAAACTCTACGTCGGCAACCTCTCCTACGGTGTGAACGATGCCTCTCTCCGCACCCTCTTCGAACCCCACGGCGCCGTCGAATCGGCCACGGTCGTCGCTGATCGTGAGTCGGGCCGCTCCAAGGGATTCGGCTTCGTCGAGATGAGCGACGCGGATGCCCAGAAGGCCATCCAGGCGCTCAACGGGTCGCAGCACGACGGTCGCACGATCCGCGTGAACGAGGCCCGTCCCAAGACCGACGAGCCGCGCGGACCCCGCGGACCCCGCTGAGCGGGCGCGGGCTGCGGGCTGCGGAAGGGCGCACCTGCGGCAGGACTCGTTTCGTTCGGGCCGCGACCCTGCCGGTCGCGGCCCTTTTTCTTTTCGCGGGCGCCGCGCCTCCCGGAGACGATCTCGTCTTCATCGGCGGGTGGGTCGTGGACGGCACGGGGAAAGCGGCGTTCCGGGGGGACGTGGCCGTCCGGGACGGACGCATCACCGCCGTAGGCGACCTCGCGCCGGACCGGATCGCCCGGGCGCGCCGCCGAATCGATGTCGCCGGCCTCGTCGTCGCGCCCGGGTTCATCGATCTTCTCGGCCAGTCCGAGTACAATGCGCTCGTCGACCGGCGCGCGGCCTCGAAGATCACGCAGGGGATCACGACCGAAGTCACGGGCGAGGGCGAGTCCATCGCGCCCCTCGACGAGACGCTCCTCAGAAGCGGCGAAGACACGTACCGCCACTATGGCCTCAGGCCCGACTGGTCGAGCCTCCTCACCTACTTCATGAGGTTTCGGCGCACGCCGCCCACGCTCAACCTCGGCACCTTCGTCGGCCTCGGCGGACTCCGGCACATGGTCGTCGGGATGGAAGACCGGCGCGCGGGCGCTACGGAGCTCGAGCGGATGAAGGCGCTCGTCGCGCAGGCCATGAATGACGGCGCTCTTGGAATCTCCACATCGCTGCAGTACGTTCCCGATCTCTACAACTCCACCGACGAAATCATCGCCTGCGCGAAGGTCGCGGCCTCCCGTGGGGGCGTGTACTTCACACACCAGCGTTCAGAGGGGAACCTGATCGACGCGTCGCTCGCGGAAGTCTTCCGCATCGCCCGGGAGGCGCGGATCCCGGCGAACGTGTGGCACCTGAAGACGGCCTACAGGCGCAACTGGGGCACGATGCCGAAGGTCCTCGCCGCCTTCGCAGCCGCACGCGCATCGGGGCTGGACGTCGCGGCAAACCAGTACCCCTGGAATGCCGCGTCGAACGGGCTGGATGCCTGCCTCCCGCCCTGGGCACGCGAAGGCGGCCGGGAGAGGCTGCTCGCGCGCCTGCGCGATCCCGAGGCGCGAGCCCGCATTCGGAACGAAATGGCCGGGGACGCATCCTCCTGGGAGAACCAGTGGTACGGCTCGGGAGGAGGGTCCGGCGTCATGCTCTCGGCCGTTCTCAACCCCGAGCTAAAGAAGTACGAAGGCGGCACCCTTCAGGAAATCGGCTCGCTGATCAAGAAGGACCCCCGCGACGCTCTGATGGACCTCGTCGTCGCCGACCGCGCCAACTCCCAGTGCATCCTGTTCATGATGAGCGAGGACGATGTCCGGACCGCGCTGAAGGACCGGTTCGTGGGCTTCTGCACGGACTCCGGCGCCGTGGCCACGGACGGGATCTACTCGGAAGAGAGGTCGCACCCCCGAGCCTGGGCCTCGACGGCGCGCATCCTCGCCACGTACGTGCGCGACGAGAAGCTCCTCCCTCTCGAAGAGGCCGTGCGGAAGATGACGTCATTCTCCGCGGCGCGCGCCGGGCTTCGGGATCGCGGCATCTTGAAGGCGGGGATGGCCGCAGACGTCGTCGCCTTCGACCCCGTCCGCGTAAAGGCCGTCTCGACGTACGCCGACCCCCTGCACTACTCCGAGGGCTTCCCTTACGTAGCCGTCAACGGCGCCCTCGTCGTCGACGGCGGGAAGATCACGGCGGAGCGCCCCGGACAGCCGCTCCTCGGGCCCGGCCGGACGCGCTGACGGCGGGCCGCTACTTCGCGACGAGGACCCCGGCCTCCACGGGGGCCGTGGCGAGCACCTTCCGCCACTTCCCCAGGAGCTCGACGACGCTGTCGCCGATCCTCAGGAGGTTCTCGCGGCTGGAGCCGCCGAGGTGCGGCGTCATGAGCACGTTCGGCGCGGACAGGAGAGGGCTGTTCGGGTCGGGCGGATCGCTCAGGAAGACGTCGGTCGCGTAGGCGCGCACTTTCCCCGACGCGAGAGCGGCGGCGAGTTCGGGCTCCACGACGATCGAGCCTCGGGCGGTGTTCACGATCACGACGCCGTCCTTCATCTTGGCGATCGTGTGCTCGTTCACGAGGCCGCGTGTCTCGGCCGTGGCCGGGACGTGGAGGCTGACGACGTCTGCGCGCTGGAAGAGCTCGTCGAGGTCTTCCACCAGCTCGGCGAGGGCGTGATTCGCGATCTGCGGGTCGTAGGCGATGACCTTCATCCCGAAGCCCTGGGCCCGTCGCGCGACCTCGGTGCCGATCAGGCCGGCGCCGACGAGGCCGAGCGTCTTGCCGAAGAGCTCGGTGCGCTTGAGCTCCTTCTTGAGAAAACGCCCCTGCTTGAGGCCGGTGTGCCCCTCGACGAGGCGGTTCGGGACGGCGAGCATGAGCGCCATCGTGAGCTCCGCCACGGCGACCGAGGACGCGCGCGGCGTGTTCTTCACGTCGATCCCGCGCTCGCGGCAGGCCTGGATGTCGACGTTGTCGAGGCCGACGCCGCCCCGGATCACGAGCTTCAGGTTCGGCGCCCCGCTCAGGAACTCGCGCGTCACCTTCGTTTTCGACCGCACGAGGACGACTTCGGCCTCTTTCAGATGGGCGGCGTCGGTAAGCACCTCGCCGAGCGCGGCGAGGCGGCCGGGAAGGGACTCGTCGAAGGCGTCGGCGATCAGGATTTTCATGGGCGGTCCTCCTGCTTTCGGGACGGTCCTCACCGGCCGGACCGGCGGGACGCTTCCCCCTCACAAGTTGAGGGCCCGCGCGCGCGTACAGCCATGATGCGCCAGTATCAGGCGAAACCGGGGGCCCTCGGTCAGCGGTCCGCCGCGCTGCGTATCTCCGCCTCGGCGTACGCGAGAAGCCGGGAGGCGTCCGGGTCGGCGGGAGAGAGGCTCATCGCTTCGCGTGCCCAGGGCACGGCCCGCGCGGCTTCTCCCCGCGCGAGGTATCCCGCAGCGGAACGGACCAGGAGGCGCGGAATCAGCGGCGACAAGGGAGGAAGCCCCATCGCGCGCCGGAGGAGCCAGGGGGAGACGGATTCGGCGGCCGTCGGCGGCGGATCCCCCTCGGCGGTTCCGGCCCCAAGCCACGCCTTCGGGAGCTCGATCCCGGCGAGGTTCCGGGCGGCGAGCCACGCGTGGCCCGAGATCGGGCTCAGCGCCGGAATGGTCGCCACACGGACGGGTCCGGCCGCCGGCCACGACGCGCCGGCCGGAGGACGCAGGCGCTCGGCGTAGCCGTCCCAGCTGCCCGGCGCGACGAGGACGCCGAGCATGTTGACGAACGCTCCCGCGATGAAGGCGGCCCGGACGATTCCCCTCGAGACGAGAGCCGCAGGGGCGACGAGGAGCGGGAGCGCGGGCAGAAGATGGCGCGGTCCCCACGACGCGCCGCCTTCCCAGCTCCACCAGCGGGCGACGACGAAGAGAAGCAGGAGCGGAGTGCCGGCGCAGAGAATCCTGGCCGGACGCGGGGCTCGTGACAGGCCGAGGAGTCCGACCGCCGCCACGGGCGCGTACAGAAAGACGCTTCGCCCCGGCGCGAGAAGCAGGCCGAACAACCCGTCTCCGAGAGGCGTCGTGAAGCGGAGGATCTCTGAACCGTAGCCCGTTTCCAGGAGCGAGCCGTACAAGGCGAGGTTTCCAAGCCCATGGAGGCACAGGGCAGCTGCGAAGACGCCAAGGGCAGGAAGCGTTCCGGAGACCGAGCGCGCCCGGCGGGCCTCGAGGGCGGTGGCCAGGAAGAAGAGCGGCACCGTCACCCAGAGGATCGGCTTGAGGAGGCATGCGGCCGCCCACGGCGCGGCTGCGGCGCCCGCGCGGCCGGAGAGAGCGAGAGCGGCTCCCGCCGCGAGGCCCGCCGCCGCGAATGGCTCGACGAACGAGTCCGCCGCGTAAGGCCACAAGAACGTCCCCGCAACGAAGGCTCCCTCCCACGGCCCGGTCGAACCCGGCCGAAGCGCCCGCACGAGTGACCCGAACGCGAGTGCGGCAAGCGCCGTACCGAAAGTCCACGTCAGGGCCGTCAGTGCGTCGACACCGGAGGCCCCGATCAGCCGCCTGAGCAACCAGGCCGGCGCGAGAGCCGGGAGCGGCAGGAGCGACGCGTAGAGTCCGTACTTCGAGTGGGCCGGCTGCACGGATTCCGGCGTCGGCGGGCCGGCCTCCGGAATCCGGCCGTACCCCGGATGTCCCTGCACGAAGAAACCGAGGGACTCCGACACGACTTCGGCCCCGTCGGAGGTGTTGACGCTCCGCCCGATGAACGCCGACGCGCAGACGAGAGTCAGGAGCGCCAGGGCCGCGCCGCGGGACCTCAGCCCGTCCCGCAAGGCTTCGCTCAACCCGCCGGCCGCCGGATGAGCGAGACCGCCTCCGCGAGCGCGGGCGTCTCCGATTCCTTTTCGCCGTCGCCGACCGGCGGCGAGGGCTTTTCGTCACCTTCGCCCGGCGCGAGGAAGAGATTGCTCTCAAGGCCATGCTGTTTCGTGTACATCTCGTAGTAGCGCCCGTGCGCCGCGTAGAGCGTCTCGTGCGTGCCGCGTTCGGAAATGAGCCCTCCCTCGACGACGAGGATCTGGTCCGCCCGCCGGATCGTGGAGAGCCGGTGCGCGATGACGAACGTCGTGCGCCCCTTCATGAGGAACGACAGGCCCTGCTGGATGAGCGCCTCGGACTCGGAGTCGAGGCTGGAGGTGGCCTCGTCGAGAATCAGGATGCGCGGGTCCGCGAGGATCGCGCGCGCGATCGAGACGCGCTGGCGCTGCCCGCCCGAGAGCTTCACCCCGCGTTCTCCCACGATCGTGTCGTACTTCTTCTCGAACCCTTCGGCGAATTCGTCCACTCGCGCGATCCGGCACGCCCGGAGGATCTCCTCCTCGGTGGCCTCGGGGCGCGAGAACGCGACGTTCTCCCGGATCGTGCCGTCGAAGAGAAAGGTCTCCTGCAGGACGACGCCGAGCGACGTCCGGTACGAGTCGAGGCGCACCGTCGAGAGATCCACGCCGTCCACGCTCGCGGTGCCGGCCGTCGGGACGTGGAAGGCCGCCACGAGGCCGATGATCGTCGTCTTGCCGGAGCCCGACGGCCCGACGAGGGCCGTCACCGTACCCGACGGCGCGTCGAAGGAGACACCGTGGAGGACCTCCTTCCCCTCCTCGTACGCGAAGCTCACGTCCTCGAAACGGATGTCGCCGGTGATCGCGGGAAGAGTCACCGTGCGGCGCGGATCGGCGTCCTCGGGCTTCTCGGCGAGGATCTCGCGCGTCCTCTCGAGGCCCGCGAGAGCCTCCGTGAGCTGCGTCCCGATTGCGACGATCTGGAAGATGGGCGCCACGAGGAAACCCATGAAGATCGTGTACGTGAAGAACCCGCCGAGCGTGAGCGTGCCGGCCACGATCTGGCGCGTCCCCACGTACATGACGACCGCGCCCACGATGCCCAAGAGGACGGTCGACGAGAGGCTCATGATGCTCGTGGACGTGAGCGTCTTGAGGACGTTGTCGAGAAGGCGCTGCACGCCCGAGGCGAACACCCTCTCCTCCCGCTCTTCCGCGTGGTAGCCCTTGACGACGCGCACGCCGCCGAGCGATTCCATGAGGCGGCCGGTGACCTCGGCGTTGATCTTCCCGCGCTCCCGGAAAATCGGGCGGATCGTACCGAAGGCCCGGTTCAGCACGACGCCGAAGCCCACGAGGAACGCGAACGCGAGCAGCGTCATCGTCGTCGAGATGCGGAAGAGCACGACGAGCGCGATCGCGGCCGTCAGGAGGCCGCCCGCGAACTCGACGAGGCCGGTGCCGATGAGGTTCCGCACGCCTTCGACGTCCGACATGATGCGCGAGACGAGCGCGCCGGTCCTGTTCGCGTCGTAGAAGGTCACGGGCAGCCGGCCGACGTGCGCCTGCACCTTCCGCCGAAGCTCGGCGATGAGGCGCTGCGCGGCTTTCGAGAGAAGCTGCGTGAGCGAGAACGACGTCACGCCCTGGACGAGCGTCGCCGCGACGACGATGCCCAGGAGCGGCAGGAGCTTGTCCGTTTGCCGCTTGCCGATCACGTCGTCGATCAGGAACTTCGTCGAGGCCGGGAGGACGAGTCCCGACACCCGGTTGATCGCCATGAGGACGAAGCCGAAGGCGAGGATTCCCTTGCGGGGCGCGACGAGCGCCTTGATGTCCGGCAGGAGCGCTCTCAGACGCTCGGACTTGGGGAGCTTCGGCCCCTCTTCGCGGATCCTTCCCCCCGATCTCTCCGAGCCCGGGAGACGTCCCATCGGGTTCTTCACGCCGGCCACGGGTCCTCCTCTTTCTCCGAGAAGGCGATTCCCCGCGCGGCGAGCCCCTCGACGAAGGCCGCGAAGAGGTCGGGCCGCGGGCCGAGGAGCTCCAGCGGAAACACGCCTCTCTCCTGGAAAGCGCCCGACGCGAGGAGCAGCGCCGCGATGACGCACGGGAAGCCGGTCGTGCGCGCCATCGACGTCGCGCCCGTCCTCACGTCCGTCCGGTCCAAGAGATCGTGAACGAGGCGCACCGGCCGGCCGGCGCGCGAGCCGCGCGACTCGACGCGCAGCACCGTGAACTCCTCCTCGCCCTCGGGCCTCTTCCACATCCGGAAGAGGAGCGTCTCGGTGACCGCCCGCGGCGCCACCCGCGTGCCGCCGGCCTCGATCGGCTCGCCCCCGAAGAAGCCCGTGTCGCGCAGGAGACGCATCTTCTCGGCGTGACCCGGCCAGCGCAGCGTCTGCTCGCGCAGGTTCCGCGCCTTCACCGTCGAAAGGACGGTCCTGAGGCCGTCCGTCAGGAACCCTTCGAGCGTTCCGACGCCCGGCAAGTCGAAGGGTGTCACCTCCGACAGGGCGGGCTTCGTGACGACCCGCCCGTCCTCGACGAGGCGAGCCGGCCGCGTGTACTCCTCGATCACGTCGGTCGCCGAGAACACGATCCGGTACTCCCAGGGCGGCACGCGCCGGAACGGGAGGCCGCCGACGGAGATGACGATGGAATCGACGACGTCGAGCCGCCCGGCCGCGCGCCCGCACGCGAGGTTCGAGAGACCGGGCGAGACGCCGCAGTCCACGATCGCGGAGACGCCCTTCGCCTTCGCGAGCGCGTCGAGGACGAGCGGATCCTCGGGCGCGAAGGAGATGTCGGCCACCGGCTTTCCGGCGTCGATCACCGTCCGGAGCATCGCGTGTCCGAGAAAACCGGGCACGGCGCCGACGACGACGTCGGCGGACGCGACGGCTGCGGTGATCGCGGCTCCGTGTGCGACGTCGAGGCGCACGGTGTCGACCCGTGGCAGCCCCGCCAAGGAGCCGAGCGCTTCCTCCGAGCGATCGCAGACGAGGACCTCGAACCGCCCGTCGTCGGCGAGGGACCTCGCGATGAGGGATCCGACGAGGCCGGCTCCGAGTACGGTGGCGCGCTGCATGAGCGCCGATTATGGGGGAACACTCCCGCCCGCTCTCATCGACGCGATGCGATAATTGCGCGATGTCAGCGGCGCCGGGTGAACGGGAGACCCCTCGGTGGGCCTCCGGTTTCCCGGCCGCGGCAATCGGAGCCTGGGTCGTCCTGCGAATCGGGACGTGGTTCGGCCGTGACTACACCCACGACGACTTCTACTTCGCGTACCTGAGCTGGCTGCGGGCCGTGAGGGCGCGGCCGGGCGTGGACGTGGACGCGGTTCCGTATACACCGCTGGTCGAGCTCTTCTCGCCTTTTTTCCGCCTCTGGCCCGAGTCCTTCCTTCCCCTCGAACTTGGCCGCGCGTTCATCCTCCTCGTCGCACTGGCCCTCCTCGGGGGCGTTTACGTCCTGTCGCGGCGACTCGGCGCTCCAGTCCCGTGGGCGCTGTGCGCCGTGAGCGTCGCCGCGTGGCAGGGAGACTTCCTGCTCCGGATCTCGGATATCCGAACGGATCCTGTCGCCGCCCTCTTCCTTCTCTCTTCTCTCCTGCTCGTGCTCCGAGAGGACGCGAATTCGTTCGTCATCGCGGGAATCTGCTTCGGCTCGGCCGTTTTCTTCAGCAACAAGCTCGTGGTCGCCGTTCCGGCGTTGACGCTCGCCGTCGGAGTCAGCGCGAGGAAAGCTCCGGTTCGCGCGCTCCTGCGCTACGGCGCGGGTGGAGCCGTTGCCACCCTCTTCTGGCTGGGCCTTCGCGCGACGGCGGATGGCTGGGAACCGATCCTCGCGGGCTTCCGCGCGCTGGCGGGCGCAGCGCCCGGGCTCGGAGCGCCCTTCTCCTCCGTATATTTCCAACGCGCCTTGCGGGTCGCCCC
>JBGQDL010000079.1:0-16962 GCA_041495865.1 Thermoanaerobaculia bacterium
CCCGGACGGGTCGAAGCTCGCCTGGGAGGTGCAGCGCGGCAACTCCACGCAGATCGCCGTCGGAAACGCCGACGGCAGCGGGACCGCGCGCATCGTGACCTCATCCGGGAACAATTTTTCCCCCTCGTGGATCAAGACGCTAGAATGAAGGTGCCGACGGGGCGGTCGCCGTCCGGCGTCTTCTTCAACCCCGTCAACGGAGGCTCGTCTAAATGAAGCAGTCCCTCAAGGTCGGTTCTCTCACCCTGGCCGCAATCGCGTTCGTCGTGGCGTGCTCGTCGAAGCCGAAGGCCGCGCCGCCGCCCGCCCCCACGCCCGCGCCCGTCTCGACGCCCACCGTTGTGACGATCGAGGCTCCGCCGGCCCCCACGCCCGCGCCGCCCCCGAAGGTGGACAGCAGCGACATCTCGCGCCTGTCGGCCGCCGAGCTGAGCGGCCTGCTCAAGCCGGCCTTCTTCGACTATGACAAGGCCGACATCCGCGCCGACGCCCGCGAGGCCCTCGCGACGGACGCCACGTGGCTGAAGAAGAACACCTCCGTGCAGTTCACGCTCGAGGGCCATGCCGACGAGCGCGGCACCGCGCAGTACAACCTCGCGCTCGGCGACCGCCGCGCGAACGCCGCCAAAGACTACCTCGTCTCGCTCGGCGTCGACGCGGCCCGGGTCAAGACCGTCTCGTACGGCAAGGAGCGCCCCTTCGCCACCGGACACGACGAAGACTCATGGCAGAAGAACCGCCGCGCACACTTCGTCGTCACCGCAAAGTGACGGTCACGCGCGCGGGCGCCGCGCGCGCGTTTCGTCTGCTCGCCGCCGCGGGGTCACTCGCGGCGGCGGCCGGCTGCGTCAGCGGAAGCGACATCGACGGCCTTCACAGGCACCTCTCGACGGTCGAGAAGCAGGTCGAAGTCGTCTCGAAACAATCTTCCTCCAAGGACGAAGTCGCGAAGCTGAACGAAACCCTCGGCAAGCAGGCCCAGACCCTCCTGCGCTCGAACGCCGACCTCGGCACGAAATTCGACGACCTCACGCGCGAGATGCAGACCCTCGCGGGCAAGCTCGAGGACGCGAACCGGCGCCTGGCGCAGCTTTCCCAGCAGATCGCCGAGACGCAGGCCCGCCTTTCCGCCGCGACAGGCGGGACCCTGCCCGCTCCTGCGACGTCCCCTCAGATGCCCCCGGTCTCCGGCCTCGCGCCGGGTCCCGGCGGCGCGCCGGGTCCGGGCGGCGTCGGGGCGGCGGCATCCTCTCCGCGCGGCGGAGGCATCACCCCCTCGGACCTCTTCGCCCAGGCCACGGCCGACTACCAGCGCGGACGATATGACCTCGCGCGGCAGGGTTTCGAGGACTACGCCGAGAAGTTCCCGCGCACCGACCTCTCCGACGACGCCCTCTACTGGGCCGGCGAATGCCTGTCGGCGCAGAAGAAGCAGCGCGAGGCGATCGCGGCGTTCGACAAGCTCTTCCGCACGTATCCGCAGAGCGACAAGGCGCCGGCCGCGCACCTCAAGAAGGGAATCGCCCATTTCGAGGTCGGCGAGAAGGCACAGGCCATGGTCGAGTTGAACTTCGTCGTCAACCAGTTCCCGGGCTCCGACGAGGCGAAGAGCGCGCGCCAGCGCCTCAAGTCCCTCGGTGGCGACTCCCGCTGAACGATCAGAAGACAAGAGAGAAAGGCATCACCGAACCCCCATGGCCAACACCAAGCAAGCGAAGAAGCGCGCCGCTCAGAGCATCCGCCGCCAGGCGCGTAACCGCTCCGTCGTGACCAGGGTCCGCAACGTCGTGAAGAACCTTCGCAGGACGGCGGAGTCCGAGGCGGCGAAGGTCGGCGATCTCCTCTCGGGCGCCGTCTCCGAGCTCGACGTCGCCGTCCGCAAGGGAGTCCTGCACCGGAAGACCGCCTCCCGGCTCAAGTCGCGGATCTCGAAGACCGTGAACAAGGCGAAGAAGGCGATCGCGGCAAAGTAGCGGTTCCAGAGACCGACGCTGCCGCCTCGAAGTCAGACGGCCGTCCTCCGCTCCGGCGCGTCCAGCACCTCGCGCACCTTGCTGGCGAGGGCAGAAGGCGTGAAGGGCTTCTGGAGGAATGGCGTGCCGGCGTCGAGCACGCCGTGGCGCACGATCGCATCGTCGGTATAGCCCGACATGAAGAGCACCTTCATCCGGGGCCGGAATGCGGCCGCGCGCTGTGCGAGCTCCCTTCCGCTCAGATTCGGCATCACGACGTCGGTGAGCATCAGATGGATCTCGCCGGCGTGCTCTTCGCAGACGAGGAGCGCTTCGCTCGCGCGGGCAGAGGGGAGAGTCTTGTAGCCGTGGGCCTCCAGCGACCGGCAGACCAGCCGCCGGACGGCCTCTTCGTCCTCGACGACCAGGACGGTCTCCGTCGCGGCGGCCTGGCGCGCCTGCCGGGGCGGCCGGCGAGCTTCCTCCGGAAGGCCTTCCACCCGGGGAAGGTAGATCTTGAACGTGGTTCCAACGCCGGGCTCGCTGTAAACGGTGACGTGGCCTCCGCTCTGCTTCACGACGCCGTAAACCGTGGAGAGACCGAGCCCGGTCCCTTTTCCGGCTTCCTTCGTCGTGAAAAAGGGCTCGAAGACGTGGCTCAAGGTCTTCGCGTCCATGCCGGTCCCGGTGTCGCTGACGGCGAGCAGAACGTAGCGGCCCGGAGGGACGTCGAAATGGAACACCGAATAGCTCTCGTCGAGCGCGACCTCTGACGTCTCGATCGTCAGCTTCCCGCCTTTCGGCATGGCGTCGCGCGCGTTGACCGCCAGGTTGAGGAGCACCTGCTCGATCTGGCCCGTGTCGGCTTTCACCGAGCCCAGGCGATCGTTCAGCAACGTCACCAGCTCGATGTCCTCTCCGATCAGCCTCCTCAGCATCTTGTCCGTGTCGCTCACGATCCGGTTCAGGCTGATGACGCGTGGCTGGAGCACCTGCTTGCGGCTGAAGGCCAGCAGTTGGCGCGTCAGGTCGGCCGCGCGTTGAGCGGCTTTTTCGATTTCGGACAGCTCGAGCCGCGACGGGTCCTCCGGTCTCAGCCGTCCGGTGGCGAGCTCGGCGTATCCCATGATGGCCGTGAGCAGGTTGTTGAAATCGTGGGCGATGCCTCCGGCCAGCCGTCCCACCGCTTCCATCTTCTGAGCCTGGCGGAGCTGCTCTTCGAGGGCGCGGCTATCCGTCACGTCCCGGGAATTGACGACGATCTGCGGGGAACCTCCGCCCGGAAGCACCTTGCCGATCCCTTCCATGGTCCGAAAGGACCCGTTCGCGTGGCGAAACCGGAACAGAGAGGTCTGGGGCACCTCCGGGCTCTCGATGATGCGGCGCATCGCGGCCTGGACACCGGGCGCGTCGTCGGGATGCAGGAAGTCGAACGCGCTCTTGCCCACGAATTCTTCCGGAGCGCGCCCGAGGATCCGTTTCGCCGCTGGGCTCTGGAAGCGGATCGTGCCCTCGATGTCGATGATCGTGATGATGTCCTGCGCGTTCTCGATGAGCGAGCGGAAGCGGTGTTCCCTCCCGGCAAGTGTTTCCTCCGCCTTCTTCCTCTCTGTGATGTCCTCTTTCACGGCGACGAAGTGCGTGATCCGCCCTTGCTCGTCGAGAATCGGGGAGATCGAGGCGAACTCCCAGAAGAGCTCACCGTCTTTCTTCCGGTTGTGAAACTCTCCGCGCCACTCCCGGCCCGCGGTGATCGTCGTCCACAGCTCCCGATAGACCTCGGGCGGGACCTCACCGGATCTCAGAATGCGGGGGGTCAGTCCGAGGACTTCGTCCGAGGAGTAACCCGTCACCTGGGTGAACTTCGGGTTGACGTATTCGATGTTGCCGTGCGTGTCCGTGATGACGACGGAGACGGGGCTCTGCTCGACGGCGTGAGAGAGCTTTCGCAGCCTCTCGACTGCCTCGCGGCGCTCGGTCATGTCGCGGAACACCACGATGCCGCCGCGGATCGCGCCTCTCTCGTCCCGCAGCGGTCGGCCGGAACTGTGGACGAGAACCCCTCGCGGCACGTTCGGGTTCCGAATGAGGACCTCGACGTCGTCCGTGCTGTGCCCCTGGATCGCGCGGCGAAGAGGCAGCTCCGAGACCGGGAAGAGCGTCTTCCCGTCGGGACGAAAGAGGCCGACTCTCTGGACCCACTCCTCCGGCTTCTCGCCTTCGGATCGGGCCCCGAGAATCCTCTCGGCGGCCGGATTGAAGACGAGGAAATTCGCGTTCGTGTCCGCCACGAGGACCGCCTCGCTCATGTTGTCCAGGATCGACTGGAGCGTCTCCCTCTGGAGCCTCACCTCGCGAGTCGCCTCGAAACGCTCGCGGTCGATCCGCTCGAGCGCCGCGCCTTGCCAACCGATGACGCCGCCGATGAAGACGATGCTGGCTACGACGAGAAGCGCCACGCCGAACTCGCCCTGGTAGACGTCCGCCCGCCGGCCCTGCCATTCCAGCCATCCGAGGACGACGGGGATCCCGACGGCGAACGGGAGGACCCGGCGCACCATGTGGCCGCCGAGGGACTCGCTGAGCAGCAGCCCCGAAATCGGCCTGTCCGGGCGAGCGAACAGAGTGCCGAACGTCAGGAGGATGAACGCGAGCGCGGTGTGAACCGCCATCCCCTTGTACGTTCCGATCCAGGTGAGGCTGCGCACGCCGTAGGCGTAGCCCGCCAAGGAGAGCAGGCCGAGCAGGCCCGGCACGAGCGCCAGCGCGTCGGTAAACCAGCGCGCGCGGTGCAGTCCAGAGGTCAGGAGGGCGCCCGCGATTGCCATGAAGCCGAGCGCCGTTACGACCGCCATGCGGCCCGGAAAGACGCTCGTCAGGCCCTCCGGATCCCGGAAGAGGAGCTGGTCGATGCCGAGATCCGTGCCCGACACGTATTGCGCCAGCTCCAGCAGTCCGAGCAGACCAGCCGCTCCGGCCGCGACCCGCGACAGCCGCGGGCTCGAGTCGGCCCCTTTTCCCGCTTGCAGCCACAGGGAGAGACCCACGAGCAGGAACGCGACAGCCGTGTTGGGAACCATCGCGACCGCCCCCGGCATGACTTGCATGAAAGGCCGGACATCGAAGAGCCAGCCCGTGAGGACCAGGGCGCCCATGGCGAGTGTCGCGGCCGCGCACAGACGCGACGCTTTCCGGAAGGATTCGGCAAGTTGGGGGCGAGCCTCCTCGACCGGCCGGGGAGCATCGGCCCATCTCGCGAACGCAGGTTCGGGCATCGGACCCTCCAGCCCGCCTCAACGTTCCTCTTCCGCTAAGGATCTTACGCTTCGAGCACCTCGCGCACCTTGCGCGCGAGAGCGAGGGGCAGGAAGGGCTTCTGGAGGAACGCGACGCCGGATTCCACGATCCCGTGGCGCATGACCGCGTCGTCCGTGTAGCCGCTCATGTAGAGAACCCTGGTGCCGGGATGCTCCCGGTTGAGCCGCTCTGCCAGCTCGAGGCCGCTCATCTCGGGCATGACGACGTCGGTGACGACGAGATGGACCGCCTCCTTGTGCCGGCGCGCGGCCTCGAGCGCCTCGGGGCCGTTCCGGGCCTCGATGACCCGGTATCCCATCGACTCGAGCGTGATCTTCACGATGTGCCGCACGGCGTCCTCGTCTTCGACGACGAGCACCGTCTCGGTCCCGCGTGGCAGCGCCCGGAACGAGGCGCTGGAGCCGCCGGGTGTCCGGGGCGAGGGCTGCGACGGGAGGACGACCGTGAAGGTCGTGCCCTTCCCGGGCTCGCTTTCGACGGCGATGTCTCCTCCGCTCTGCTTCACGATGCCGTGGACCGTCGCGAGGCCGAGGCCCGACCCCTTTCCGAACTCCTTCGTCGTGAAGAAGGGCTCGAACAGACGGGCTTTCAGCTCCGGGGGGATGCCGGCGCCCGTGTCCGAGATCGAGATCGCGACTTTCGAACGCGATCCCTGCCCCGCGGCCTCCTCGAGGTTCAGGGGTTCGGCCGGGTCGAGATTGCGGGTGCGGATCGTGAGCCGGCCGCCGCGCGGCATCGCGTCGCGCGCGTTCAGCGCGAGGTTCATGACGACCTGGTCGAGCTGGCCCGGGTCCACCTTCACCCAGCCCGGGTCGGCCGCCAGGTCGGTTGCGAGCTCGATGTCCTCGCCGATGAGGCGGCGGAGCATCTCCTCGATCCCCGCGACGACCGCGTTCACGTCGACGAGCCTGGGCTCGAGGATCTGCTTGCGGCTGAAGGCGAGAAGCTGCCGCGTGAGGGAGGCCGCTCGCTCGCTGGCCTTGCGGATGTCCGTCAACGCTTCGCGCTTCGGATCATCTGCGGGCGTTTCGGAAAGGAGAAGATCGGTGTTCCCGGAAATGACCATGAGAAGGTTGTTGAAATCGTGGGCGACGCCGCCCGCGAGCTGGCCGATCGCATCCATTTTTTGCGCCTGACGGAGCCGCTCCTCGAGGTGCAGCCGCTCCGCGACGTCCCGGGCTGCCGTGTGCATGAAGAGCTTGCCGCCGATGGTGATGCGGCTGTTGTTGAACTCGACGGCTACCTTGGTGCCGTCCTTCCTGCGAAGTGGCGATTCCGACAGGATCCGCTCGCCGTCCAGGATGCGCCGATGGAAGGCGCGGTATGCCGCGAGATCGGGCTCGTCGTGGAGGTCGGGAATCCTCATCGCGAGCAGCTCCTCGTGGGCGAAGCCGGTGAGCTCGGTCGCGGCGCGGTTCACGGCCACGAACTGCCCGTTCTCGTCGCTGATGAAGACGGCGTCACGTGATCCCTCGAAGATCTGCCGCTGCCATGAGAGCGCATCCGCCAGCTCGGCGTTCAGCCTGACCGCGTTCGCCTCGGCCTTCCTGCGCTCCGTGATGTCCTCGAATGTCACCCACACACGGAAGGGTACGGATTCGCCAGGCCTGAACTCCGGCACCGCGCCCACGAGGAGCCAGACGTGCGCGCCCTGGACCGGATTCCAGACCCCCATCACGACACCGCTCACGGGCTTGCCCGTGCGGAGGGCGACCGACGCGGGGTGAGACTCGCCGGGGGAAGGCGACCCGTCCTCGTAGATCGCCCGCCAGCGCGGGTCGTCCGAAGTGAGGGCGAGGAGCGCCCGCTCCCTGAGGCCGAGGATCCGCTCGGCGGCGGGGTTCGCCATGACGATCTTCCCGTCCCGGTCCTGGGATACGACGCCGACGGTCGTCGTCTCGAACAGGGTCCGGAAGCGAAGCTCGCTTTCGCGCATCGCCGTCTCGGCGTTCATCCTCTCCGTGATGTTGGTAGCGATCCCGTTCCACAGAACGCCGCCGTCCGGCATCGGCCGCGGATTCGACCTGGCCTCGACCCAGATCTCGGCGCCCGACGGGACGCGGAAGCGGAACTCGCTCTGGAACATCTCGAGCGTGCGCGCGGACCTCGCGATCGCGTCTTTCACCCCAGGCAGGTCGTCGGGATGAATTCGGGAAAAGTAAAGAGCGGCCGACTCTTCTGGTTCTCCCGGCTCGAGCCCGAACCGTGCAATGAACGCGGGCGAGGCGAGCGATATGGAAAAGACGCCGGACGGAGAGAGGCGGAACTGATAGAAGGCGGCGGGCGCGCTCCGGACAGCCTCGACGAGTGCGGCATCGGCCGGCGCCGGCAGGGACTCGCCGGCGCCCGTAACACTGATCACTTGGCCTCCGATGCGGCGAATTATAGCGACGGCAAGAGCCGGCGGAGGTGATGCTTCAGCCCTAGTCAGAACCCTTCCAGAATCGTGGTGACGAGGTTCTGGGCGAAGGGGCGGGCCATGGCCTCGACCGCCTCGCGCTCCCGGTCGTAGTACGAGCTCGCGGTCGACGGGACGGTGTAGGGCTGGCGGAAGAGATACGCGGGCTCGGCGAAGACGGGCTTGTCGGTGGCCTTCTCGGTCAGCACGAGCTTTCCCGTGACGGTGACCTGATACTCGACGGCGATTCCGTTCGTGTCGAAGCGGACGGGCGCCACCGAGCAGGACGTCAGGCGCCCGGACAGCTCCGCGTCCGCCGCGGCCCTGTCGGACACGGGTTTGAGACGGCCGCGCGCGGACAGCTCGCGGATGACGGCGTCCGTCAGGCGCTGCTCGAGGCCCACGACCGTCGTGTCGTTGATGAACGTCGGCACGTAGACGGTCTTCACGGTCGGGGGCAGCGCGCTCGACCCGGTGCCCACGAGAGAGTATCCGCAGCCGAGAAGACCGAGGAGAACGGAAAAGAGGAAGATTCCTTTCTTCACTTGACCACGATGTTCAACAGGCGGTCCTGTACCCAGATGGTCTTCACGCGCTGCTTGCCTTCCAGCCACCGAGCGACTGCCGGATTCCCCTCTGCGGCGGTCACGACTTCCTTCTCGGAAGATCCTCTTCGGACGCTGAGCTCCGCCCGGACCTTCCCGGAGATCTGTACGGCGATGGAGGCAGTCTCCATCTCGGCCAGCGCCGGGTCGAACTCCGGCCAGCCCGACACGAGCAGGCTCTTTTTTCCGCCCATTCTCTCGTTCATCTCTTCCGAGAGGTGCGGCGCGATGGGATGGAGGAGCTTGACGAGCGTGCGCAGCGTCGTCGCGGTCTCTCCCGCGTCCGCGCCCGCGTCCCCCAGGAGGCTCGCGGCGTGATTGAGGAGCTCCATGAGGTGCGCGACGGCCGTGTGGAAGGAAAACGCCCGAAAATCCTCCGTGACTTTCTTGACGGCGATGTGGCGCGCGCGCGCCGCAGGCGTGTCGGCCTTCGCCGGCCGCGCCTCCGGGTCGGCGCCGGTCTGAAGGAAGCGCTCGACGGCGCCGCGGACGCGCCACAGGAAACGCTCCGGGCCGCTGATGCCCTCGTCGCTCCACTCGGCGTCCTTCTCCGGAGGCCCGAGGAAGAGCACGAATGCGCGCACGGCGTCGGCGCCTTTCTCGGCGATGAGCTGGTCGAGCGAGACCGAGTTGCCGCGCGACTTGGACATCTTCTCGACGCGGCCCGCGGGGGACAGGCGCGTGATCATGCCCTGGTTGAAGAGAGCCGAGAACGGCTCCTCGAACGTCACGAGGCCGAGGTCCTTCAGGATTCGCGTGAAGAAGCGCGCGTAGAGGAGGTGCAGGATCGCGTGCTCGATCCCGCCGATGTACTGGTCGACGGGCGCCCATTCCCTCACCAGGTTCGGGTCGAAAGGCGCGCGGCTGTTTCTCGGGTCGATGTATCTGAGGAAGTACCAGGAGGAGTCCACGAACGTGTCCATCGTGTCCGTCTCGCGGCGCGCCGGGCCGCGGCACGTCGGGCACGTCGTGTTCACGAACGAGGCCACCTTCTCCAACGGATTGCCGCCTTTGCCCGTGAACGGCGCATCCGGCGGCAGGACGACGGGCAGATCCTTCTCGGGGACCGGCACCCAGCCGTCCTTCTCGCAGTGAATCATGGGGATGGGCGTGCCCCAGTAACGCTGGCGCGAGATGAGCCAGTCGCGCAGCCGGTACCGCACGCGCGGCCCGCCGATCCCGCGTCGACCCGCTTCGGCCGCAATGGCTTCACGGGCCGAAGAGGAAGACATTTCTGAGAATGGGCCAGAGGCCACGAGCCGGCCTTCGCCGGTGTAGCACTCGCTCACCGCACCGTCCTCCCCCTCTTCCCTTCTAAGAAAATCCCCGGTCCCCTCTTTCTTTCTAAGAAATTCTTCTTTCTTCTCTTCTCTCTCCGGCTCGATGACCTTGACGATCGGAATGCCGTACTTTTTCGCGAACTCGAAGTCCCGCGTGTCGTGGGCGGGCACGGCCATGAGCGCGCCCGTGCCGTACTCGGCGATGACGAAGTTCGCGAGCCAGACGGGCACTTCCCGCCCCGTGAACGGATTGATCGCCGTGCGGCCGGTGTCGCGGCCGTCCTTCTCGGCCCCCTCGGCCTCGCGCACGATGCGCTCCTGGCTGCGCACGGACGCAACCCACGCCTCGAGCCCCGCCTTTTTAGGGTGCCCCTCGAGCAGGCGCGGCACGAGCGCGTGCTCGGGGGCGAGGATGAGGGCCGTGGCGCCGAACACGGTGTCCGGGCGCGTCGTGAAGACGCGAACGGACGCGCTCAGAGAGGGAATCGCGAAGTCGAGATCCGCGCCCGTGGATTTCCCGATCCAGTTGCGCTGCATCGTGACGACTTTCTCGGGCCACTTGTCGAGCGTGTCGAGGCCGTCGAGGAGGCGCTCGGCGTAGTCGGTGATCTTCAGAAACCACTGCTCGAGCTCGCGCGGGACGACGGGTGTCTTGCAGCGGTCGCAGACACCGCCTTCCGCCTGCTCGTTCGCGAGGACGGTGAGGCAGGAGGGACACCAGTTCACGGCCGCCTTCTTGCGGACGGCGAGGCCCTTCTCGAAGAGCTTCAGGAAGAACCACTGGTTCCAGCGGTAGTACTCCGGCTCGCAGGTCGTGACTTCCTTCGTCCAGTCGTAGAGCACGCCCCACGACCGGAACTGCTCCTTCATGGCCGCGATGTTCGCGAGCGTCGAGGTGCGCGGGTGGATGCCTTTCTGGATCGCGTAGTTCTCGGCGGGCAGGCCGAATGCGTCCCAGCCCATCGGGCAGAACACGGTCACGCCGGTCTGACGGAGGAAGCGGTGCAGGGCGTCCGTGAGGAAATACGTGCGCGCGTGTCCCACGTGCAGGCGGTCGCCCGAGGGATACGGAAGCATGACGAGGAGGTACGTCCCCTCGCCGGCGGGCTCCGCCGTGTCCACGAAAGCGGCCCGGTCCGCCTCCCACCGCGTGCGCCACTTCGCTTCGATCCGGAGGATTTCGTCGTTCTTCATCGTCGTGGCCGTGCGGTACATCGGGCCCGCGAGTGTAATCGACGGCGAGGCGTCAGCGGCGAGAGGGTGCGGGGGCCGCGAGCGCCCGCGGGTCGAGGGGCGCCCCTTCGATGGCCTCGACGGCGCTCGCGCCGCGCGGGCGGTGAAGCGTCAGGCCTCCCTCGGCCGTCTCGAGGACGGGCCGCTTCAGCTCGGCCGACCGCGAGGCGACCTCGACGCGGAAGCCGAGAGGCGGCTGCCGGTCGAGCGCGAGGTGACGCGCGGTGACCGTGTTCGCGAGGCCGCTGGGATCCGAGGGAACCCAGCCGAGCCCGGGCACGAAAACCTCGATCCAGCGGTGGCGCACGCCTCCCAGCTCCGCATTGAACACGGCGCGCGATTCGGGCGTCAATTCACGGGCGCGATGCGCGGCCAGGATGCCCGTGACCTGCCGGGCCGGAACGCCCGAGCGGAGCAGCAGCTCGGCCGCGAGGAGAGATCGGCCCACGCACGAGCCACGCCGCGCGCGAAGAGTGTCCGAGGCGGTCTCCGGCGAGCCGTCGGGCAGGACATACCGGATGCGGTGCGCCGTGAAGGCGACGGCGCGCTCGACGGCCTCGAGCGTCGTCTTCGCACCCGTGAGCAGCCGCCTCGACAGCACCTCGAGATCCGGGTCGTCCGCGAGCGGCTCGGCGAGGGCCGCCCGTCCCTCCGGCGTGAGACTCGCGGGAGGCGGCGGAAACGGCGCGTCCACGGTGAGCGGAGCCGCCTCGACCTCGACGCGTGCCACGAGCGTCCGGCCGTCCGGCGAAGAGAGCACGACGCGATACCCCGCTCCTTCCGCGGCGCGCGCGTACCGCCACGGCGCGGGCCCGCCCAGCCGGTAGGTCGCCCACTCCCCGGCGGCGGGCGCCTCCTGCCCCGCTGCGGGGGCGGCGCACACCCACGAGAAGACGAAAAGGAAGAGGGGCGCGCGGAGCTTCATGCGCCGCCTCCCCGGCCGCCGGTCTCGGCGCGTGGTCCGAAGGTGGCGCGGCGAATGCCGTCGAGGACGCCGTTCACGAACGGCCCCGAGGACGGAGTGGAGAATTTCTTCGCGATTTCGACGGCCTCGTCGATCACGACGGGGTCCGGCGTGTCGTCTTCGTAAAGAAGCTCGTAGAGCGCGAGGCGCAGGAGGTTGCGGTCGACGGCGGCCATGCGTCCGAGCCTCCAGTGCTCGGAGCGTTCGGAGAGTTTCGCGTCCAGCTCGTCGCGCCGCGAAAGGGTGCCGGTGACGAGGCGACGCGCGTACTCCTGCACGTCGGGCTTCGCGAGGACGTACTCCTCCGTGCGCGTGAACATCTCCTCGGGCGCCGTGCCGGCGAGATCGTTCTGGTAGAGAAGCTGGAGCGCCAGCTCTCGGGACTTTCGCCGGCGGCCGCTCACGCGCGTCCCTCCGCCCGGCTTTCAGCGCGCGGGGCGCGAAGAGCGGGCCGGAGCCTTCTTCAGGCGGGCGCGGAGGTCGGCGGCCTCGACCGCGGCCATGGCCGCCTCGAACCCCTTGTTCCCGCCTTTTGCGCCCGAGCGCTCGAGCGCCTGCTCGAGCGTGTCGCACGTCAGAACGCCGAACGCGACGGGGAGGTCGAGCTCGAGGGAGACCTGGAAAACGCCCTTGGCCGTCTCCCCCGCAACGTAGTCGAAATGGGGCGTGCCGCCGCGAAGGACGGCGCCGAGCGCGACGAGCGCGTCGAACTTGCCCGAGCGCGCGAGGTCGCGGAGAGCGAGCGGAATCTCCCACGCGCCCGGGGCGCGCACGACGACGACATCCTCGTCGGCGGCGCCGGTCCGGCGAAAGGCGTCGAGCGCTCCCTCGACGAGCCGCGACACGACGAGCTCGTTCGTGCGCGCGGCCACCACGCCGAAGCGGCGTCCTGCGGAGGAAAGATGCCCTTCGATCACGTTCATCGCAAACGCAGAGTGTACCAGCCTCAGCGCGCCGCCAGGTCCCCGACGCGCGCGTGCGGTCCTTCGTCGCCGAAGTTTTCGCGATAGCGAACGAGGAAATCGGCGATCGCGTAACGGGGGGGCTGCGGGCCGAGAGCTTCGAGCGTGTAGACGGCCGCCACGCTTCCGACGCGCCCCGCGACCTCCCACGGCAATCCGTGGTGGCGCGCGGCGAGGAGCCCGCCCCGGAATGCGTCGCCGACGCCCGTCGGGTCCACCGCGGGGCCCCGCAGGCGGGCCGGCGGGATGCGGAACGTGGCGGCGCCGTCCGAAGCCTCGGCCTGCCCTCCCCGCAGCGCGATCGTCGAGCCTTCGGCGCCGCGCGTCACGATCAGGACCGGCACCAGCGCGAGCATCTCGGTCTCCGAGAGGCCCGTCTTCTTTTCGATGACGCCGAACTCGTACTCGTTCGCGATGAGCATCGAGGCGCCTCTGATCCCCTCGAGGATCTCGTCGCCGGACAGGCGGGCGACCTGCTGGCTCGGGTCGTAGACGTAGGGGATGTGAAGCTCCCGGCACTCCGTCGCGTACTTCGCCATCGCGTCCGGGGCGTTCGGCGAGACGATCGCGAGACTCACGCTGCTGAGGGAGAGGTTGCGGAAGGAGAGCGTCGCGGCGCGCGCCATGGCTCCGGCGTAGAACGTGGCGATCTGGTTCTGCGCCCGGTCCGTCGACACGAAGAACGACGCCGTGTAGAGGTCGTCGCAGATGTGCAACGAAGAGGTGTCGACCCCCTGCTCGGCGAGCCACCGGCTGTAGTCGAGCGCGTCCACGCCCGCCGTCGCCATGACGAGGGGCCTATGGCCGAGGAGCGCGAGCGTGTAGGCGATGTTCGGAGCCACGCCTCCGCGCACCTTCCGCATCGAGTCCACGAGGAAGGACACCGAGAGGCGGTGCATGCGGTCGGGCACGACGACGTCGAGGAACGTCCCCGGAAACGTCATGAGGTAGTCGTAGGCGACGGATCCGGTGACGACGATGCGGCGTGCGGTCATGTCACGTCCTTCTCGAAAAACAGCTCCAGGCGCTTCCAGGTGGCGGGCGGGATCCGTTCCTTCGGCGTGAGAACGGCTCCCCGCAGGGCGTCCGCGCAGTCGCTCGGACGGTTCGGGTCGAGGCGCCGCACGGCGTTCGCGAGGACGCGGTTCGCCGTGTCGGCGTTCTTTCTCAGGACGGCGAGAACGGCCCCCACGGAGACGGCCTCCTTCTCCTCGTGCCAGCAGTCGTAGTCCGTGACGAGCGTCATCGAAGCGTAGCCGATCTCCGCCTCGCGGCAGAGCTTCGCCTCGGTGGCGTTTGTCATGCCGATCACGTCGACGCCCCAGGAGCGGTAGAGCAGCGACTCGGCTCTGGTCGAGAACTGCGGCCCGTCCATGCACACGTACGTCCCGCCGCGGTGGCACACGGCGCCCTCGGCCACCGCGGCCGCCTCGAGCGCGTCGAGGAGGACGGCCGAGACGGGATGCGCGAACGACACGTGCCCCACGCAGCCGTTTCCGAAGAACGTCGAGGCGCGCGCCTTCGCGAGGTCGAGAAACTGGTCCGGCAGGACGATGTCCGTGGGCTTGTAAGCCTCCTTCATCGAGCCGCAGGCCGAGGCCGAAAGCAGCCACGAGCAGCCCAGCTTCCGGAAGGCCCAGATGTTCGCCCTGTAGTTGATCTCGGCGGGAAGGAGCGAGTGGTGACGCCCGTGTCGGGCGAGAAAGGCGACAGGGACCGAAGAGAGATTTCCTAGAAAGAAAGAACCGGAGGGATTCCCGAACGGTGTGCGAATTGCGGTCTCCCCGGTGATTTCGAGGCCGGGAAGGGAATACAAGCCCGATCCTCCGATGAGACCGATGCGGCGCAGACCCGCGCCCGAAGAGAGCCGCGCTCCGCGCGGCCGTTTCTTAGAAGGTGAATGCGGGGCGGCGCGCGCCGGGGCCTTCTCGCGCGCCGAGCGGCGGCTGTCAGCTCTCTCACCCTTCAAAGAAATCTTCCTCTTCTCTTTCTTCTTTCTCTCTTCTTCTTTCCGAGCAGATCTTCCCTTCTTCATCTCCCGCGCCCCATCTCCTCGAGGATGTCGAGGGCCAGCTTCAGCGCGGCGCGGCCGGCTTCGCCCGTGACTTCGGGCTCGCTGCGGTCCGCGCACGCTTTCAGGAACGACGCGTCCTCGTCGGTGAGGGGATCGGCAGGAGCCACCTCCACCGGCCACGGCACGATGCGCGGCGGTCCGCTCAGGCGGTCGAGGCGGAAAGCCGTCACGTCGCGGTTCTGGGTGTCGATCGAGAAATACCAGTCGGGCTGGAAGAAGCGGAACTTCCGCGTCTTGTCCTGCGAGACACGCGACGCGGTGAGGTTCGCGACGCATCCCCCCTCGAACGAGAGGCGCACGGAGGCGATGTCGATCTTCTCGCTCAGGATCGGCACGCCGACGGCCCGGATCTCGGCCACGGGCCTTCCGACGAGGTCGAGCGCGATGTCGAGGTCGTGGACGAGCAGGTCCAGAACGACGTCCACGTCGATGGCGCGCGGCAGGAAGACGCCGAGGCGGTGCGCCTCGATGAATTTGACCTCCGTGACGAGGGGGCGCACGGCGGCCACGGCCGGGTTGAAGCGCTCGATGTGGCCCACCTGCAGGACGCGCCCGCCCTCGCGCGCGAGGGAGACGAGGCGGTCCGCCTGGCTCAGCGTCACCGTGATCGGCTTCTCGACCATGACGTCGGCACCGCCCGCGAGCAGCTCCTCCGCCACCTCCGCGTGCGACGGGGTCGGCGAGGCCACGACGACGGCCGTCGCGCCCGCCTCGAGAAGCTCCTTCACCGAGCCCTTCCTCACGAGGCCCTTCGGACCGTGGGCGGCCTCGATCGCGGCCGCCGTGGCGGCGTCCGGTTCGACGAAGCCCACCGGCGCGGAATCGGCGAGCTCCGTCAGGATCCGCGCGTGGTGCCTGCCGAGATGGCCGCAGCCGACGATTCCTGTTCTGATCCTCGACATTGCGTGGCGAAGTCTAAAGGACGGTTCTCGACGGCATGGTGTATTCGGCCCGGCGACGCCACGGCCCAAACTTCGACGTTCTACCGGAAAAGGCGCTCGCGACATGATCCGTTTGAATCAAATCCGCCGGCGCGGAGGTGTAGATTCGCCGCCATGAAGACGCTCACGGCTCTCCTCCTCGTTCTCGGGCTCGCCGCCGGCCCGGCCGCGGCCGCCCCGAAATCCAACGCGTTCCTCCAGACCGAAGGCTTCGTGGACGCGAACGGCGTTCTCATCTATTGGAAGTCCATCGGCTCGGGCGCGCCCCTTTTCATCGTTCACGGGGGGCCCGGCGCCTCGCACGACTACTTCCTCCCCCATCTCACGCCGCTCGCGCGCACGAACCGCCTCATCTTCATCGACGAGCGGGGCTCCGGCCGGTCCGAGCGCCTCGAGGATCCGAAGCTCTACACCGTCGAGAACATGGTCGAGGACATGGAGTCCGTGCGCCGCGCCCTCGCGCTCGGAAAGATCGCCCTCCTCGGGCACTCGTTCGGCGGTGTCCTCGCGCAGGCATACGCGTTCAAGTATCCGGAGAACCTCTCCTCCCTCGTCCTTTGCAGCACGTTCCACACGACGAAGGCGATCAACAAGGCCCTCGCCGACATCAAGGCGAAGATGGATCCCCAGCTGCGCGAGAGGATCGAGAAGTTGGAGAAGGGCGGGCTCTACGGGAAAGGCAAGCCCTACGAGCAGGGACGCTATCCCGCCGACTACATGACGGCCGCGTGGGCCGAAGGCTACTTCCCGTACCTCTACCAGAACCGGCCCGACGCGAACTACGACCCGAGCCCGGGGCCGATGATGGGCTGGGAGGTCTACCGCGAGATGTGGGGCTCGACGGGCGAGTACGTCGTGGACGGCAATCTCGGAAGCCTCGACTACACGGAAAAGCTGAAGTCGATCCGCGTGCCGACGCTCATCACGGTGGGCGACCACGACGAGAGCGCGCCCTGGATCTCCGAGGAGATGCAGAAGCTCGTCCCCGGCTCGAAGCTGGTCGTCATTTCGAAAAGCGGCCACATGACGTTCGTCGACCAGCCGCGGATGTTCCGAGAGGCTGTCGCGGATTTCGTGCACGCGCGATAGCGCTCGCCGCCCTTCGATCGACGCGCCGCCTTGCCCGGCGCGCGAAGACCGCATAACCTCCGCTTCTTCATGACCGAACGCGACTGGAAATCCACGCTCCTTCTGCCGAGGACGGAGTTCCCCATGAAGGCGGACCTCCCGAAGCG
>JBGQDL010000080.1:0-16583 GCA_041495865.1 Thermoanaerobaculia bacterium
CCGGGACCGATCGCGGACCGGACATGCTGCACGACGTCATCGAGCAGATGCGTGGCTCGGCGGCGGCGTACTCCGAGCGCGGTCCGATCGCGCTCGGCTACCGGCTGGGCCACGTGCAGGGCGACGCCCGGATCTTTCGCGCGATCCTGTACAACAAATCCGCCGTCGTGCTGCACATGCTGCGCCGCCTGATTGGCGACGAGGCGTTCTTCGCCGGGCTGCGCCGCTACTACCGGGACTGGCGCTACGCGAAAGCGGGCACCGACGACCTGCGTGCCGCATTCGTAGCCGAGACGCCGATGCGTCTTGGCCGGTTCTTCCAGCGCTGGATTCGCGAGACGGCCCTGCCCCGCCTGCGCGTCACCTCGCAGATCGACGCCGCCGGACGCTCCGCCGTGGGCCCGGTCGAGGACGACGGCGCGCCGCCTGCCGCCGACCGCTCCCCCGCGGCGCGCATCGGCGCGTTCACGACGGAGCCGGAGCTGCCGAAGAGCAAGGCCCGCCGCCTCGACCGCGGCAGCCAGTACGCCGTCGTCGCGGTGAGGCAGCTCCTCGCCGACGCGAGCTACGCGCTCGAGGGACGCGAGGAGCGAACCGGCATTCTCCTCGGCACCGGCTCGGCCGGCGTCGGTCCCTTGACCGAGTTCGAGCGGCAGATGGCGGTCGAATCGCCCGACGCCGCGTCGCCGTTCCTCTTCCCGAACACGGTGGCGAACGCGCCTGCCTCGCAGGCCGCGATCGAGGTCGGCATCAAGGGCCCGAACGTGACGATCACCCAGAAAGACCCGGCCGCGCTGAACGCGCTCTTCTACGCCCGGATGCTCCTCGCCGACGGCCGCGCGGACGCTTTGATCGTGGGCGCGGCCGACGAATGGAACCTCGTCTACCACCGCGCGTACGAGCGCGTGCACGCCACGCGCACGGGGCGGCGACCCGGGTTCGTCCTAGGCGAAGGCGCGGGCGTGGTTCTCGTCGAGGACGAGGCGGCGGCCCGCTCGCGCGGGGCCCGGATCGACGCGCGGGTCGCGGGGATCGCCTCCCGCGGCGAGGCCGTCTCGCCCCAGAAGCGACGGGCCCACCCGGCCATTCTCGCGGCCGCGGTACGCGACGCCCTCGATCAAGCCGGGCTCGCGCCTTCAGACATCGGCCTCGTCCATCTCTCCCGGAACGGATCGCCCGCGACGGACGCGGCGGAGGACGCCGCCCTCGCCGACGTCTTCGGCGCCCGGCTCCCGCGCGCGATGGCCGTCAAGGAAAGCCTCGGCGAAAACCCGGCGATCGGCGCGATCCAGCTCTCCCTCGCGGCCGCCGAGCTGCGCGAGAATCCCGGGGTCGGCGCGATCCTGATCGACGCCTTCGGCGCCGGGGGCAACGTCCTCGCGGCGGTCCTCACGGCGCCATGACGACGCGCGCGTTCACGACCTCCTTCGAGGTGCGCTTTCCCGAAGTGGACTCGTACGGCGTCGTCTGGCACGGCCACTACCTGCTCTACTTCGAGGTGGCGCGCAACGCGCTCTGCGCGGCGTTCGGGCTGACGCCCGCCGACGCTCTCGCGCACGGCTACAAGGTGCCGATCACGAAGGCCGAGATGAGCCTCAAGCGGCCCGCGAAGCTGGACGACCGGCTGGAGGTCTCCGCCGTGCTCGCGCCGTCCGCGGCCGCCCGGCTCGCGATGGCCTACGAGATCCGCCGCCTGCCCGAGCGGACACTGCTCGCGACGGGCGCGACGGAGCAGGTGATCCTGAACTCCGAAGGCGAGCTGCTCCTGACGTTCCCTTCACCGGTGAAGACGCTCGTGGCGCGCGTTCTCGCCTTCCAGCGCGGGGAGGCCGAAGCCGTCCCGGCGAAGATCCTTCCGCCGCGCTGAGCGTCAGCGTCCCTTCGGAAACGTCGCCACGGCCCGCGTCGGTTCGCCGGGCGCAGAAGAAAGCGTCAGGGTCCCGCCGTGCGCCCGGACGATGCGCTCCGCGATCGGGAGGCCGAGGCCCGTGCCCGCGGGTTTCGTCGACACGAAGAGCTTGAAGAGGTCGGCCGTCCTCGCCGCCGGCACGCCGGGCCCGTGATCGGCGACCGTGAGCCGCCAGAGACTCCCGGCGTCCTCGACGCGCGCCTCCACCTCGCGCGCCGCGGCCCCTTCCGCCTCCACGGCGTCGAGCGCGTTGCCGACGAGGTTGAGCACGACCTGGCGCACGCGCGCGGGGTCCAGCAGCGCGGGCGCGCCACCCGCGTGGGGCGAGAACGTCAGCCGGATGTTGCGGCGCCCCGCCTCGGGCTGAAGGAATGCGACCGCTTCGCCGGCGGCCTCGTTCAGGTCGCCGGCCACGGGGCTGAGCGGCGATGGGCGGGCATACGAAAGGAAGTCCGTGAGGAGGCGCGCGAGCCGGCCCGTCTCGAGGCGCGCGGCCTGCGCGAGATCCGCGGCCGAAGCCCTGGGGGTGCCTGCGCCCGAAACCGGGCCCGCGTGCGCGAGCTGCTCCTCGAGGAGCTCCAGGTTGAGGCCCATCGCGTTCAGAGGATTCCGGATCTCGTGCGCGAGGCCCGCCGCCACCTCGCCCAGCTCGGCGCGCCGCTCGGCCTCGAGGCGAGCCGCTTCCACCCGCCGCGTGCGTCTGTAGAGCAGCATGACCGCCCACGAGGCCGCGAGAATGCCGAGCAGGGACACGACGGCGGCGGCGAACGTCTTGAGGTAAAGCTCCCGCCGCAGCTTCTCGACCCGCTCGGCCAGGACCCGCCGGGAGACGCCGAAGCGCAGCACGGCGAAGTCTCCGACATTGACCTCCATGTTGAAGGGATCCTGCTCGGGAGCCTCGAGGGTGGAAATGCGGGCGCTCGTCCCCGGCTCCGCCGGCTTCACGTCGAGGACCTTTGGCCCCTCGGCGCCGGGTTGGGCCTTGCGGTCGGGAACGGTGAGCGTGCCCCGATACGCGTAAAGGACTTCCTTTTTTGCGCTGTCGAGGACCTCGACCTCCGTGAGGATCTGCCGCTCGGAGAGCCCCGTCGTGACGAGGCGGTCGATTTCCGTCTGCTTGAGCTTCAGGATGTACGGATCCCCCGACGACCGCTCCGCGATGCCGCGGGCGAGCCGCTCCGCGTCCAGCTTCGTGTGGAGAACGGCGTCATTGACCACGTCCCGTGAGAGCGACTTGAAAAGGAGATGTCCGAAGAGCACCACGGCGCCCGCCGTCAACAGGCCGAGCACCGTGAGGACGAGGGTCAACGAGCGCCGGAAGTCCCGAGTGTCGAGGTCGGACACGGCCGCAGTGTAGCGGCCCGGCTGTCCGGCCGGGCCGCCCCGAGCGTCAGCGGTAGAAGCCGTTCACGTCCACGATGAGGTCCAGCGTGCCGGCCGAGCTGTTCCGGACCCTGAACGTCCCGGATCCGTCGAGAGCGAGCTGCGTCTGCGCGTTGTTCGCGCGCGTGACCCCCGGCCGGAAGCTGACCGTCGACGCCGTCGTCGGCGAACCGTCGCCGCGATAGAGGAGGAGCGCGCCGCCCGCCTGCACGTTCGTGACCGTCACGTTCACGGAGACCGCCCGTGCGTCCGACGGGATCCCGCAGACGCCCGTGACCACAAACGCGCGGTCGGGCGAGCCCGACGGCGCGAGGGACGGCGCTCCGAGCGGGCCGGCCGCGTTGCGCGTGTCGAGCAGCCGGCAGGGCGTGAGCGGGTAGAGGAGCATCGCGCTCCCGGGCGCGAGGACGTTCACGGTCGCGCTCCCCGGAGCCGACGCGCACCCCGCGCTGCTCGTCTCCGTCACGCCGAGAGTCAGCGTACCCACGACGCCCGCCGTGAACGTGATCCCGCTCGTCCCCTGTCCCGCTGTAATCGTGCCGTTCGTGATCGTCCACGCGTACGTGCTTCCGGGATGGCTCGGAACGCTCGCGGTACGGGCCGGCGAGAGAGTGCCGACCGCTCCGGGCGCCGTGACGGCCGAGGCCGGAAGAGCCCCGTTGACCGCAAACACGGCCGTCGCGGAGTCGTTCGAAGAGACGGGATCCGACGTGATGGCGCTCGCGACGTTCGCTGTTCCCGAAATGACCGAGCCGTGCGCCGCCGAGCACGGCAGCGCAGCGACCATCGTGATCGTCGAGGAGGCGGCCGACGCGATCGATCCGTAGGTCACGGTCCGGTTGCTCCCCGACCCGCCGCAGACGCCGCCGTTCGTCGCCAGGCACGAGACGAAAGAGAGCGGCGAGGGGAGGTTGTAGGTTACGGTGACGGAGTCGGCCTGACTCGGGCCGCCGTTTGCCGCGACGAGCGTGTAGGTCACGTTCGTCCCGCCGGTGATCGTACCGGAGGAGGGGGCGTTCGAGATCGAAAGATCGGCTGAAGGAGCCGTCAGGTTCAACGTGTCGATGCCGATCGAGTCCGCGTTCGTCGAGGTATTCGGAACGAAATGGCGGAAGGCGATTCGGCCCGTGCCGGGCCCCGCCGGGAGGCCGGAGAGCGAGACGGTGAAGAGGGTCCAGGTCGTCGGGTATCCGCCGACGGTCAGCGCCGGGTTGACGGTGAGGAGGAGCCTCGTGAAGTCCCCGACGCTCGCGTCCGTGGCGCCGACGTTCGAGCTCGGGCCAGCCAGGCTCAGGCGGACCTCCAGCCTGTCGGCGGCGGGGGCCCCCACCTCCGTTCGCGTGAAGAATGTGAGGGCCTCGCCGTTCTGGAGATTCGCAAGCTGCGGCGTGATCAGCCAGTTGCTGATGTTTCCCCCAAATGTCGCGCCGTTGAGGTTCGCCGCGACGTAGGAGACCCCGCCCTGCGAGGGGAAGACGGCCGTATTCTCCTGGAACCAGCCCGTCGTGCCGGCGGAGCTGCTGTTGTTGACGAAGACCCAGCCGGCGCCGGCGAGCGTGGAGATGTCGTCGAAGCTCTGGGTGAGCGGCTGGGCGACGGCGAGATTCGAAGCGACGGCGGCCGCCGCGGCGAGCAGGAGGCGCGAGGCGAGCTTTCGCATTCCCGTCCTCCTTCCTAGTTCCAGCCGATGTCTTTGAGCAGCGGGAAGGTCAGGTCGTGCGGCGGCGAGACCTCGTGCGTGAGGTCGCCGTTGATCGCGGGCTCCATGAGCTGGTTCGGGAAGGCGAGCGTGTCCCAGTGGGAGACGGAGGACCCCGACTGGAAGGGATCGGGCGCGTACATTAGCGCCCGATTGAAGGCGTCGGCGCCGGTGCGGATCACGAGGTTGAGCCCGAGGTTCGCGGACATTCCGGAGTGCAGCCGGGAGCGGGTGGCGAGCGCCCCCTTGAGCGTGATGCCGTCCGCCAGCGTGATTCGGACGGAGGGTATCGTGATCGTCGGATCGACTCCGCCCAATCCCCCCGGCGGGGAGCCCGCCACGATTTCGGCGACGACCGCGCCCACGGCTCCGGCGTTCTGCGCGACCTTCACTTTCTCGGCGAAGGTGCACGTCCCGCGGTCGACGAGCGCGATCTTCCCGCTCACGGCGGCGGCGTTCAGGGCCGAAAGCGCGATGCATGCGAGCCCCGTGTTCGGCGCCGTGTCCACGACCGGCATCACTTCCGCGAAAACGCCGGGGCTTGCGAGCGGGGGACCGAAGCTGGCGGTGCCGACGTCGTAAGCGCCCGCCACGCTCGCCGGCGCCGTTACGGTCAGGAACGGCGTGCCCGCGGCGAGGACCGCCGGCACGGCCGCCGTGACGTTCGCGCCGCTCCAGGCGAGGTTCCGCGAGTTGAGGGCCGAGGTCACGCGCTCGGCGGGCGTCGTCATCTGGGTCCAGGTCTTGCCGGCCGTCGTGTCGAGGAGGAAATCGTCCCAGATCGAAGGGAATCCGGCGAGCTGGGCGCCCGTCGAACCGCTCGTGAACGTCTGGAAACCCAGCCCGTGCGCGAACTCGTGGGTCAGGACAGTGACGAGATCGATGTCGGCCCCGTGGTTGTTGTCGAGTCCGAGATAGAAGAAGACGCCGGTGAGGCAGCCCGCCTGGCCGAGGTTGACGTTGAAGTTGGCGTTGATGTCCGGGGTCGCGGGGTCGAAGTCGGCGTCGAAAATCTTGTTCGCCAACACCTTCGGGTACCAGTGGGCCGCGACCGGGGCGCCCGGAAAGTCGCGGAAAATCTCCGTGGCCCCGGCGCTGCCGAGGACTGCCGACGTCGCGGTGCAGGTGAGGGCAGTCCACTGGGCCCGGATGACGATGGTCACGCCGCTCGTCAGGGTGGCGCCCCACTTGCTCGCCGCGGCCTGGAACGCGTTCAGCCTCTGCTGGCCGAGGGTGGTGCCAGGGTTGCCACCGACCGTGGCGCGGGGCGCTGGGTCGTTGAAGCCGACGCCTGCTGCGTCGTTGTTCTGGATGACGATCGTGGCCGCGCC
Source organism: Thermoanaerobaculia bacterium (assembly GCA_041495865.1). Taxonomy (GTDB): domain Bacteria; phylum Acidobacteriota; class Thermoanaerobaculia; order UBA5066; family UBA5066; genus Fen-183. The sequence continues at coordinate 6,323 of JBGQDL010000080.1, forward strand.
GAATGCGGGCGGGCAGAGGAACGCGCTGACGACCAGGAGGAGAGCCAGCCGGCCCTTACTGGACATGGGGCGCCTCCTTCCCGCCGGGTTTCTTGGCGCCCTTCCCGCCGGCGGAGACGATCTCGTCGGCCTTTTTCTTGCCGACCACGCAGTCCGTCGCGAGCTTGCCGTCCGGCGTCTTCGTCACGACCATGAAGCTCTCGAAGCGGCTGTCGAGCACCACGCCGACGGCGTCGCCGGGTCCGAACTTCATGACAAGCGGCTCTTCGACGGGCGGAGTCACGGCCGCGGGAGGCTGGACGAGACTCCCGATCTCGGCTGCATCGGGCTGGCGGATCTTCCCCGTCACGGGGTCGATGAAGACCACGAGGCCTCCCGCGGGCGGGGCGTCCCGCGTTCCGGGCGGAGGCGCTGCCTTCTTTTCGGCCACCGGAGCCCTCTTTGCATCCGCGGGCGGCGGAGCCTGTTGCGCGAGGGCGAAGGAGGCGCTGAGAAGCCCCAGAGTCACGACGGCGAGGGCGCGTCCAGCATTCATCGGGTCCACCTCCCGGATTCCTGTCCCGCTTTTTCGCGAGGCTATCCGTTTACGGCCTTCCCATCAAAGATAGTCTTCTGCTCGACGATGGGCCAGTTTCTCTAAGTCGTTGACTTTTAAGGGTAATCTCGTGTACACCCCGGCGCCAAGCGACTTTATATTTGTGACTGATGAGTACTTACAGTGGCAGGTGGTAACGGGCAGCGAAGTGGCCCGTCAATGGTCGAAGTGTAACTAGTCCCCTCGCTTCAAGTAGCGAAAGTCCTTTATGTCGTACTCCTTCATCTTCGCGATCAGGCTGCCTCGCGAGATGTTCAGGAGCCGCGCGCCGAGCGACTGGTTTCCGCGCACCTTGCGCATGACGCGCTCGATGACCTGCCTCTCCACCTTCTCGACGATCTCCTTGAGGTCGTCGCTCTCCTTGAGCGCGAGCTCCACGTGCTCGCCCGAGAACTTCTGGTCGAGGTCGGCCAGAGTGATGGCGCCCGGCCCGACTTGCGCGGCGAGGCGGCGGACCTCGTTTTCGAGCTCGCGCACGTTGCCCGGGTACTGGTAGTTGAGGAGAGCGTTCATCGCTTCGACGTCGAACTGCTCCGCGACCGGGCCGCCGTGGCGCGCCGCGAGCGCATCGAGAAGGGCCGGAATGTCCTCCTTGCGATCCTTGAGCGGCGGCAGCCGGAGCGTGAGCGCCGAGATGCGGAAGTAGAGGTCGTCCCGGAAGGCCCCGTCCTCGACGGCGCGCGTGAGGGGCCTCGAGGTCGTGCCGATGACGCGCACGTCGACCGGCACGGTCCGTCCGCCCGGCGCCGTCACCTCGCGGGCCTCGAGGAGCCGGAACAGGAGCGCCTGGGTGGGCCCGGGCAGGTCCCCCACCTCCTCGACGAGAAGCGTGCCTCCATCGGCTTCGAACAGCCGGCCCACCCGCCGCCGGCGATCGCCCGCGGCGGGCGCGCCGAGCATCTCCTCCTCGAGCGCCTGGGCGCTGGCGGCCGTGGCCGCGACGCGCACGAGCGGCCGTCCCCGCCGTGGCGAGAGGGCGTGGAGCGTCTCGGCCACGAGCGTCTTTCCGCTGCCCACGTCCCCCACGAGCAGGATCGGCGCGCGCGCCGATGCCACGCGCGACAGCGAAGCCTTGAGATTCGACATCGGCAGGGACCCGCCGACGAGGAGCGCGAGCGGATCCTCCAGGGAGCCCGCGGAGGGAACGATCGTCGGCGGCGCACCGCGCTCGCCAAAGGCCGCCTCGCTCCTTTCGGCGTGCACGAACCCGATCGCGGACGCGGCGTGGGCGACGAAATCGAGAAGCACGGGATCGGAAACCGTCTCGGCCGGCACGAGGAGAAGGCCGACAGGCTCGCCTCTCGGCCGCGGCACCGGGAAGACGCGCAGGCGCGCGCCCGACTCGAAGACCTCCCAGGACGCGGATTTCTCGCGCGCTTCCGAGAGAATCCGGGCCGAGAGGCGCGGAAGAGTTCCCTTCCAGAGCGCCGCGATCACCTCGCCGTCGTTCGGAGGGAGAAGGGAGATGAACGCGAGGCTGTGCAGGGGCGTCGCGGACGCGATGTAGGACGCGACTTCCTGGAGCAGCTCCTCGAAGGGCACCGGGTGGTGGAGCCGTTCGAAGAATCCGGGCCAGGGGTCCCCCGGATGCCGGTCGTCTCCACGGCGCGGCATCTCGCCGGCCGCCGCGGCGAGTCGGGCGGGCGCCGCGACCGGCCGCGCGGCAGCCGCGGCCTGCGGCGTTACGGGCGACGGCGCGGGAGCCACGGGCGCGAGGGCCGCCGCCGCGAGCGAGAGCGCGTCGTGTCCCCGCGGCGGGGGCGCCGCGATCCGGTTCGGATTCGGGGCCGGACCGTTCAGGAGCGTGATCGTGGCTTCCCCGATGGCGATCCGGTCACCGGCCGCGAGGGCGGCGGATTTGACGATCGAGCCGTTCAGGGTCACGTCGGAGCCGGGCGCGCTCCCGAGCACCTCGAGGCGAAGCTCCTCTCCCGCCACCGAGATTCGGGCGTGCCGGCCGAGGACGCCGCGAGCGCGCACAACGAGATCGTTTCCCGTCGAAGCGCCAATATGGATGACATCCCGATGGACCTTGCGAACTTCCGATTCGCCGCCCGTCTTGCGGACTTCAAAGCTCAACATGGAACGGATCCTCGCCGATGGGAGATAGCTGCCTGTACAAACACGAGTCTATCACGACTTCTCGTGGTTGTCTGCCGAGCGTCAACACAAATTGAACGACGGGAACCTTCAATCGGGGGGCGCATAGAATTCGGACGGAGGGCTGAATGCCAGGCATGCATGTTTCCCCGCTCGACGGACCGCCCTTCCGGGGGCGCCACGCCACGACGCTGACGCGCATCGTCGGCACCCTCCGCTCGGTCCTCGACCCGGATTCCGTCGAGATGGAATATCTCTTCGAGCCGTCCGGGCAGCGCTTCCGCTGGCAGGCCTTGCGGAGCCGTGTCTTCACGACGAGCGCCGCGCGTCTGGCCCGGCGGCGCCCCGGGCCGGCGGAATCCCTGGCCGTGGAGTTCCATCTGATGGGCCTCCTTCGAGGGGCGCTCACGCTCCTCCGCGGGCCGCGAAGGCCGTGGACGGAGCCCGAGGTCCGGCGATTCGAGGTCCTCCGGCCGCTTCTCGCCCAGCTCCTCGAGAGCGCGGCGGCCGCGGAGATCCACGCGGCGGCGCGCCGCCGGCTCGAGAGCGCGGCCGAGGCCGCGTCCACGCCGATCCTCCTCGTCCGGCCGTCGGGCGCCGTGCTCTACGCGAACCGCGCCGCGGCGGCTCTCCTCTCGGCCCGGGGTCCGCTGATCGTCCTCCCGGAGGACGGCCGCGAGACCCCGCTCGCGACCTGGATCGCGCGCCTCGGCGCGGGCGCCGCGGCGGGCGAGAAGCTGCGCGCCACCTTCGCCGACGGCCGCGCTCTCGAGGCTTCGGTCGCGCGCTTCGCGGACGACGAGGAAGACGACGTCGCCGTCCTCACGCTGAGGGTCCAGTCGGCGCTTTCTCTCGAGGACGTGCGCGAGAGGCTCGCCACGCGCGGCGTCTCCGGACGCGAGGCCGAAGTCGTGGGCGCCGTGCTCGAGGGGCTTCGCAACGCGGAGATCGCGCGCCGACTCTTCATCACGGAGTGGACCGTCAAGGACCACCTGAAGCACGTCTTCTCGAAGCTCGGTGTGAGCTCGCGCTCGGGCCTTCTGAAGGCCCTCGATACGGCTCCCCGATCGAACCCGAAACCGCAGCCGGTGGCGTCCCCGGGCAGGCGATACCTCAAAATGTAGTGGTAGGCTCGGAGTTCATGTTCCGACTGCGAAAACTCGAGATCCAGGGGTTCAAGTCCTTCGTGGACCGCACGTCGGTCACGCTCCCGTCGCGCATCACCGCGATCGTCGGCCCCAACGGCGCGGGCAAGTCGAACATCTGCGACGCCGTGCAGTGGGTGCTCGGCGAGCAGTCGGCGCGCAATCTGCGCGGCACGACGATGGAGGACGTCATCTTCAACGGAGCCGCCCGCCGGCGCCCGCTCGGGATGGCGGAGGTCGCGCTCACGCTCGAGTCGCGCAGCGGCGAGCAGTGGGCCGAAACGGGCGGCGAGGTGGTCATCACGCGGCGTGTCACGCGCGACGGCGAGAGCGACTACATCCTCAACGGCAAGAGGTCGCGCCTCAAGGACGTCCAGGAGATTCTGCTCGGCACCGGCCTCGGCGTGCGCGCGTACTCCATCCTCGAGCAGCAGAAGATCGACCTGATCCTCTCGACCAAGCCGCAGGATCGCCGCCGGCTCATCGAGGAGGCGGCCGGCGTGTCGAAATACAAGATGCGCAAGCGCCAGGCCGAGGTGAGACTCGAGGAGACGCGCGGAAACCTCCTGCGCCTCACGGACATCGTCCAGGAGATCGACCGCACGTGTGCCTCGCTGAAGCGTCAGGCCTCGCGCGCCGCGCGCTGGAAAGAGCAGGCCGACCTGCTCGTCGGAACGAAGAAAAAGCTCGCACGGCTGCGCGCCGACCGGCTTCAGACCGGCTTCGCCGGGGGCGAGGCGGCCCTGGCGTCCGCGCTGGACGCCGAGGCCGCGGCCTTGGCGGCACTCGCTCGCCTCGAGGCCCGACTCACGGAGGCCCGCCGTCTCGCCGACGAGGACGAACGCTCGATCCGCGAAGCGGGCGACGCCCTCGCTCGCGCGCGCGAGGCGCTCCTCGCCGCCGAGGCCGACGTGACGGCGGCGGCGCGGGAAGCCGAGGAGGCCGCCGCGCGCCAGGAGCTGCTCGAAGCGCAGCGCACGGAGTCGGAATCCGATCACGGCCGGTTCGTCGAGGAAGCGGGGCGCACGGTGAAGGCCCGGGAGGAGGCGGAGGCCGCGCTCGCCGAGGCGGCAGCAGCAGCGGCGGCCGCCGCCCAGGCTCTTGCCGAGGTGTCCGCCCGAGAGGCCGACGTCACGGGGCGCCGCGAGGGCTCGCGGAGCGACCTTCTCGCCGCGGCGGGACGCTCCGCCGAGGCCACGAACCGCGAGCGAGACGCCGCCCTGCTCGTCGACCGCCTCGGTTTCGCGCTCGCGAAGCTCGAGGAGCGGCGGGCGCGCGGCGCGGCGCTCGTGGAGGAGCGCAAGAGCGCTTCCGCGGACGCGGGCGCGCTCCTCGCCGCGGCATCGTCAGGCCTCGAGGCCGCGCGCCGCCATCTCGAGGAAGCCAGCCACGGCCGACGTGCCGCCGAGGACCGCCTCGCGACACTCAAAGCCGCGCGTGAAGCCCACGTCGCGGCCCTCCATGCCGTCGACGTCCGTGCCGCCGCGCTCGAGACGACGCTCGCCGCGCGCGAAGCCGGGGGCGAGTCGGCGCGCCGGGCGCTCGAGGCCGCGGGCATCGCGCCGCCGGGGGTCCTCGCGGATCACTTCGACGCCGCGGCCGGTTTCGAGATGGCCCTGGACGCCGCTCTCGGCTCCGCCCTCGAGGCCCCCGTGCTCGAAAGCCGTGCCGCGCTCGACGCCGCCCTCGCCTCCGTGCGCGAGAAGAAGCTCGGCGCGGCGCGTTTCGTGCACCCGTTGCCGGAGACGCCGTTTCCCCTGAAGCCGAAGGACCCGCGCGTCCTCGGGATCGCGCGCGAGCTGCTCGCCGCGAAGTCCGCCGGCGCGCCGGCATCCGCGCTGCCCGATGCCGTCGTCGTGGCGAACGTGAACGACGCGCTCGCGCTCGCGGCGCTGCATCCCGAGCGCACGCTCGTCACGATGGATGGCGTCGTCGTACGCGGCGCCGTCGTCGAAGCCGCCGGGACCGAAGTCCCCGGCGAGGGCCTCTTCACGGTCCGGCGCGACCTCCAGCACCTCGCCGGAGAGCGCGGCGCCCTCGCGGCGAAGCTCGCGGCGGCAGATGCCGAGATCGGCGCCCTCGCGGCGCAAGCGGGCACGTTCGCGGCAACCCTCGACGCCGCACTCTCCGCGAGAGGCGCCGCCGAGCGCGCGCATTCGGAGGCCGAGACGAAGCGCACGGCCGCGCGCACGGAGGAGGAGCGCGCCGCGCAGGAGCTGCGCATCCTCGCCGAAGAGGACGGCGCGCTCCGCCAGGACCTCGCGAAAGCCGCCGAAAGCCGCGGCGAGGCTGCCCGCCTCGCCGCGCAGCGGCAGTCCGAGATGGCCACTGTGGAACGCACGTTGTCGGAGCTCGAGACGGCGCTCGACACCGCGCGCTCCGCGCGCCTCGCGGCCGCCGAGGCCGATGCCGGTGCGCGCAACGGGCGGGACGTGCTCGCCGAGCGCGCCAGCTCCCTCGCCTCCGCTTCGGCGACGGCCGAGGACCGCGCCCGCGACGCGGCACGCCGCGTGGCCGAGCTCGCCGACGCGCTCGTCGAGGTCGGGCGCAGGCGCGCGCAGGCTCTCACCGCCGGAGAGACCGCCCGGACGGCGCGGACCTCGGCGGCGATCGCCGCAGCCGAGGCCGAGAAGCGGCGCGCCGACGACGACGAGGCGGCCACGTCGCGGCGCGAGGCGCGCGCGGCCACCGAGACGGAGGCCGCCGCCGCCCGCGAGGCCCTCGACGCCGTGCGGCGGACGCGCTTCGAGGCCGAGCTCGCCCTCGAGCGGCACAAGGCCGAGCAGAATCACCTCCTCGAGCAGTGCCGGAACGAGTTCGGCTGCATGCCGGACGAGCTTGCTGCCGCCCCGCGAACCGAGGCCGAAGCGGAAATGACCGAAGAGGCGCTCGAAGCCGCCCTTGCCGAAGACGTGGCGGCCCGTTCGCTCGCGCTCGAGCGGCTCGGCCCCGTCAATCACGCGGCGCTCGAGGAGTACAAGGTCGAAAGCGCGCGGCTCGCGGAGCTGTCGGGCCAGAAGGCGGATCTCGAGGCGTCACTCGCGCAGATCCTCGAGACGATCAAGACGATCAACGTGACGTCGTCGGAGCGCTTTCAGGAGGCCTTCGCGGCCGTCAACTTCAACTTCGGCCAGGTCTTCCAGCGCCTCTTCCGCGGCGGCTCGGCCTCGATGCACCTCCTCGACGAGGGCGATCCGCTCGACTCGGGACTCGAGATCATGGCGCAGCCCCCCGGCAAGCGGAACCAGACGATCGGCCTCCTGTCGGGCGGCGAGAAGGCGCTCACGGCCGTCGCGCTCCTCGTCGCGATCTTCAAGTACAAGCCGTCGCCGTTCTGCATCCTCGACGAGGTCGACGCCTCGCTCGACGAGGCGAACATCGACCGCTTCACGTCGCTCCTCGTGGAGCTGTCCGAGGAGACGCAGTTCGTCCTCATCACGCACAACAAGAGGACGATGGAGACCGCGCAGGCCCTCTACGGCGTCACGCAGGAAGAGCCGGGGGTGTCGAAGCTCGTCAGCGTCCGCTTCGACTGAAGTGGTATAGTCCCACTGTGGGCCTGGAGGCTCCTGAGGCGTCTCAATGAGCTCGGCATTCGTCACGCTGGACAAGAAGGGACGGGCGACTTTGCCCGAAGAGGTCCGCGCAGCCCTGGGCGTCGAGGCCGGTGACTTCATCATCCTGGAGCGGACCGAGCGCGGAACGTTCGAGCTTGTCCCCGCAGCTCTCATCCCGAAGGACCAGCTCTGGTTCTATCACCCCGAGATGCAGGAGCGGATCAGGAAGGCCGAAGCGAGCCTTGCAGGGGGTCGCCCAACGCGTACCAAGACCCCCGAGGAAGCCATAGTGCTCCTCGATGGCCTAAAGCGGCGCCCCGTGAAGCGGCGCAAATAGGACACATCCGGGAAGGCGCTCGTCGAACATTGGAATAGGGCCGCAGCGCGTGGAGATATGAAACCGAACACTGCCGCGGCTCTGCGTGCTGCGTGTGCCCAGGTGCTCTCCATCCTTGGAGAACTGGGAGACAGTCGACGTCCGGAGGATCGACGTCGAGGACACCTTCCGCAGGTTTCAGAACAAGCGGGCGCGGGATTTCAAACCGGAATCGCTCGCGACTTATCGACGGCGGTTTTCCCAAGCGGTTCGGCTCTTTCTCCAGTGGGCGGAGGACCCGAAGTCGTGGAAATCGCCCATGCGCGAAAGGAAGATTCGCGCCCGAGGCTCCAAGGAGAAGGATGCTGAGGCCGCCGCGACCACCTCGTCGGAGAGACAGTCACTGGCGGGCATGATCGAGACTCCTCCCCCGCGCGTCGGTCTCATGGATTATCCGTTTCCACTCCCTGGAAATCGCATCGCGCTGCTCCGACTGCCCGGTGATCTCAAGCTCGCTGAGGTTCAGCGACTGACTGCCTTCCTGACCACGCTCGCCGTGGATTTCGATCCCGCGAAGGGCCCGCGGCCCTGACGCCGGCGGAAGACGCGCGTGGCCGAGAAGCAGACTTTTCTCCAAGCCGTCTGGTCCGAGGATTGGAAGCAGTCCTATGCAGGTCTAAGTGGCGATCGCCAGCGATCCTGCGACCATACTGCGATGGCGCTCATAAAGCGGGAATCGACGTCCGGTCTAAGGGTGAAGCCGATCCAGCCCGAGAAGTACTACTTCGAAGCTCGCATCAACAGCGGTGACCGCATCATATTCCGCGTCGAAGGCGGAACCATTTTCTTCGTCGACATCGTCAGGCACGACGACATCGCTCGTTACGGAAGAAGGCCCCGCACGCGCTGACACGCTCTCGCCCGCATGCCTACCCCTTGCTCTCGTCCTTCGGCGGCAGCGGCGTGATGAGCTCGTGCATGAGCAGGAAGCCGATGAGCATGAAGCCGACGAGGTACCAGAGCTGGAAGAACAGCTGGCCCGAGCCGTTGCGGTAGAACCCGACGCCGAAGACGGGAAGGACCGCGTAGGCGCAGAGCGCGAGCAGGAAGATCAGCACCGCCCGGTGGCCCTTGTGCGAGGTCTGGTCGCCCATCGTTTCGCCTCCTCCTTGGAATGAGACTCTGTCCGGATTCTAGAACGAGTCGCGGGTTGACTTGAACTGAGACTCTGTTCCCTTTATAACCGACCAGCGAGGGGACGAAATGCACCAGTGGCCCTTTTCCTGGCTGACGACCGTGGACGTCTCGCGGGACGGCTGGCGGGCGGAAGCCCTGTTCTGGTACACGACGCTCCTGTGCGTCATCGCGTTCGCGCTCGTCACGTTCGCGCTCGTGTACTCGTCCTGGAAGTACCGGGCGAGGCCGGGCGTCAAGGCCCTGTACACCCACGGGACGGATCGCAAGAGCTTCGCGGTCACGGGCATCCTCGCCGCCCTCGTCTTCTTCACGATCGACCTGAATCTCGTGAGGGTCTCGCAGATCGACGTCAAGGAGTACACCTACAACTGGCCCACCTCGCCCGACACGCTCCGGGTAGAGGTGATGCCCCAGCAGTGGGCGTGGAACATCCGCTACGCGGGCCCCGACGGCATCTTCAACACGCCGGACGACGTCGTCTCGCTGAACGAGATGCGGGTGCCCGTGGGACGGCCGGTGATGGTCAACCTGAAGGCGAAGGACGTCATCCACAGCTTCTACATCCCGAACTTCCGCCTCAAGCACGACGCGAACCCCGGCTACGTGACGCGCACGTGGTTTCAGGCGCTCCAGCCCGGCAACTTCGAGATCGCCTGCTCGCAGATGTGCGGATGGGCCCACTACAAGATGAAAGGCGACCTCATCGTCCAGCCGGAAGCCGACTTTGCGCGCTGGATGAAGGAAGCCGTCGGCGACGCGAAGCGCCGGTTCGACCCGGCTGACCAGGAACAGCTCTGGGGATGGGAGTGGGTGCAGTGAGCGCCGTCCGGCACGTTCACGTCGGGCCCGAATTCCACGCCGAGCAGCACGTCCACCCGGAGCCGGAATCCTTCCTCTTCCGGTACATCTTCTCGAAGGACCACAAGGTCATCGCGAAGCAGTTCCTGTGGTACGGCCTCTTCTTCCTCGTGGTGGGTGGCGCCATGGCGATGATGATTCGCTGGCAGATCGCTTACCCCGGCACGCCGTTCCCCGTCCTCGGCCAGCTCCTGTGGCCCCAGAGCGGCGGCGTGATGCCCCCGCAGTCCTACGCCTCGTTCTTCACGATGCACGGGACGCTCATGATCTTCTTCGCGATCACGCCGATCCTCATCGGCGCGTTCGGCAACCTGCTGATCCCCCTCATGATCGGCGCGCGGGACATGGCGTTCCCCACGCTCAACCTGATGTCGTTCTGGACGAACGTCCTCGCGGGCCTCTGCATGATCGTCTCGTTCTTCGTGCCGATGGGCGCCGCGGCGGGAGGCTGGCAGTCGTACCCGACGCTTTCGACGCTCGTGGGCTCCCCCGG
>JBGQDL010000081.1:0-16404 GCA_041495865.1 Thermoanaerobaculia bacterium
GACTGCTACACGTGCCACCAGACGCTCTACACCGCGACCAAGAACCCGAATCACATCGCGACGGGCTTCCCGACGACGTGCGACTCGTGCCACAAGCCGACGGACCCGAGCTGGCTCGTGGCGGTCTTCAACCACTCGACGTCGACGACGTATCCGCTCGTCGGGCTCCATGCCACGCAGGCCTGCGCAGCCTGCCACAAGAACAACGTGTACAAGGGCACGCCGCGCGACTGCTACACGTGCCACCAGGCGCTCTACACCGCGACGAAGAATCCGAATCACATGGGAGCCGGCTTTCCGACGACGTGCGACTCGTGCCACAAGCCGACGGATCCCAACTGGCTCGTGGCGGTCTTCAGCCACACGTGGTTCCCGCTCTCGTCGGGGAATCACAACCAACCCTGCTCGACCTGCCACACGACGCCCGCGAACTACGCGCTCTTCCTGTGCACGCAGTGTCATACTCAATCTCAGATAACGCCGCATCACTCAGGGGTCAAGGGGTTTGTATGGAATTCAGTCAACTGCTACGCGTGCCATCCGAACGGGCGGGCTGGTTGAGGCGCAAGCGGGCGATGGCGCCTCGCTGGTTTTCGGCAGCCCTGGGGCTGCTCGGGCTGTCCCTGTTTCTGGCTCCTTGCGCCTTTGGCCAGGCGGCGGCCTATGGGCGAGTGGGGATCTGGGGGACCTTTTTCCGGACGACGCAGCCGGACGGGACGAAGTTCGATTACCGTGAGTTGAGCGGAACGGTCTCACTGATGTCGGCCTCGGCGCAGGACGGAGGGTTCGAGTACGCTTTGGACTCACGGACGTCCAGCTATCCGAATTCCGATCGCCCCCAGCAGTCCTCCATCTTCGACGCCTGGATCGGCGGACGCACGAAAGGCGGCGTCCTGGGGCTCAGGGTCGGGCAGATGTGGATCAACGACCTGGGAGCGCTCGGCGCCCTCGGCGGGGGCCTCGTGGAACTGCAGTCGCATCCCCTCGGCAGCGCGGGACGGCTGAGGTTCGGGCTGTTCGGAGGCCTCGAGCCGAAAGCCTTCGACCTCGGCTATGAGCCCGACGTCCGCAAAGGGGGCGCCTACCTGGCGCTCGACGGCGATCGCGGGAGACGGCACACGCTCGGCTGGATCCTGCTGAGGACGGGTGGAACCACCGAGCGCTCGGTCGCCACGTTCACGAACTTCATCCCGATCGGCAAGAAGGTTTTCATCTACGAAGCCCTCGAATACGACCTCACGGGGCCGGCCGGTGTCGGACAGGGCGATCTGCGCTACATCTTCGTGAATGCCCGCTGGGCTCCGAGTCCGGTCTTCGACATCTCGGGCAACTACAACCACGGCCGCTCGATCGACACCCGTACGATCACGCTCGACACGCTGGCCGGCCGGCCAATCGACGGGCGCTCGATCGCTGGATTCCTCTTCGAGTCCTACGGCGGGCGCGTATCGGTCGAACCCATCCGGGGTTTCCGGGCCTATGTCGGCTTCTCGCAGCAGAAGGGCGAGGCGACCGATCCCACGGCGGACCGCTGGGACGTGGGCCTGTTCGCCTCGAACGTCGCTCAAAGCGGCTTCGACGTCACGTTCTCCGGGTCGCGGACGCAACGCACGGCAGGCAGCGCCGACTCGATCTTCGCCTCTCTCGGCCGCAGCATCGGGCGGCGGGTCTATGTTTCCGCCGAGTACTCGACGGAGCTGTCCATCCTGCGGCTGACGCCGACCGGGGACTTCACGCTTGATCAGCGACCCGACACGCGCCGGATTGCGGGCTCGGCGGTCGTGAACCTCGGGCGCGCCTTCTCGATCCTCCTGTCGGGCGAGCAGTATCGCGACAGCGGCACCGTCCAGATCCGCGGCTTCACGTCCCTCTCTTATCGCTTCTAGGTGGCGTGCCCGGGAAGCCGTTCACCCCTGAGAAAGGGGGACGGCCTTCCGGGGGGAGAGTGACTGCGGTACTCGCGGATCCTGCCGCCGGCGGACCGAAGTCTCAGAAAGACCGTTTTCCGGTCCCGCGGATACGCCTCCGCTGTTCACATTGGATGCTCCGTTTCTTGACGCTCGCAGCCGACACAGACCGCCGAAATGTGTCAAGATAAATGGCTGTGACACACTAAGTTGAGACATAGTCTCGCTATGTAGATAGATAAATACCTTATATATAGTATTTTACGTAGCTTATTCAGACTACGGTGCGATTCTTGCCTACACTGTGTCGGCGGCACAGTATGGGATTCTTCGGTGACATCAAGTGCGGGTACCTCTCCGGTTCTAGATCGGGCCTCCCAGGTCGGATCTGCCGCCGGATCGGAGGGGTACCCGCCATTTTCGCGGCCGCGATTCTGGGCCTCGCAGCGAACCTCGCGGCAACGCCATGTGAAGGTCCGGACACCCCGCGACTCGACTCGGTACGTCCAGAACGTGATTCGCTCGTGTTCGCCGGTACGGGCACGCTCGCATTGCGGCTCGTGAGCGCCGAGGCCGTCGCGGAGGAAGCGTTCGCGGGCTTCTCTTCGGTCACGGTCGAGCTTCCGGGTGCCGCGCCCGGCGCGGCCGCGTCGACGGCATGGGACACCGGACCGTTCGCCTCGATGAGGGTTTCGCGATACCGCACGGAGGAGAGCTGCGGTCTCCGAATCCGGTTGCAGACGCGCGTGGCGCGCGACTGGACGGTGGAGACGCGCGGCGCTTCCGCCGTCCTCGTTCCCGTAGTCACCGAGACCGAGCGGCGCCGGCGCGAGATCCCGACCGGCGCGCTGACCGATCCCGCCGACCGGACGAGCGGGTCCGCGCATGCCTCGACGAGTTTTTCCGGTTCCACGCTTCAGGACTCGGGCTCGTACACGAGCTGGCAGCTGCAGGCGGGCCTCGCGCAGGGTCTCGGGAAGATCGGCGTTCTGCGCGGCTTCGTCTCCACGTTCAGCCCGAGGGAGCGCACCGGAGCGCCCTACGCGGCGCTCGGTCTCGGCGGGATCCCGCTCGGCTTCGCTTCGGCGGACGTCGTCGGCGGCGACGTCGAGGTGGCGTACGGAGAGACGGGCGGCGGCATGGCGCTCGGGAGCTTCGTCCCGAACACGCTTCTCGTGCGCGGCGGCGGAGGGTCGCTGGATCTGCCCGGCGGCTTCCGCCTGCAGGGCTTCGGCGGCCGCGCGGCGTATGCGTCTCTCTTCCGCCTGCCCGGATTCGCCGGCGTGGCGTCCGAGATCTCCGACGACACCGTGTACGGCGCGCAGGCGTCTTGGGGCGCATCCTCCGGATGGCTCTCGTTCGGCGCGGGAGCGGCCCGAAGCGCGTTCGCGGCGGGCGGGACGCAGCGGAACTTCGTCCAGGCGGCCGAGGCACGCCTCGACAGGCGCGCGAGCCTGCGACTCACGCTCGAAGAGTCGAGTTCGCAGCTTCCCGACGGCGATCGCTCGGGCACGGCTCTCACGGTCGAGCCGAAGGCCAGGCTCCGCGATCTGGACATCGGCGGCTACGTGCGCTTCCTCGATACGGGCTTCGTCCCGCCGGCGGGCCAGGGCTTCTTCGCGGGCCTGCGTCGGAACTACAGCCTCTACGGCCAGTACCGCGCGTTCGACCGCGTGACCGTGTCGGGCGCGCTCGGGCAGAGCAAGAGCTTCAGCCTTCTCGACACGACCGACGTGGGCAGCGTCTCGAGCTCGCGTTCCTTCGGCGTCGGCCTGCAGGTGGCCCCTCCGGCGTCGCTCTCCCTCGACTACTCGTCGAGCGACGTGACGACCGACCCCGGCGCCGTGCTGCCGGCAGACAGCCTCACGGAGAGCTGGGGAGCGTCCGGCTCGCTCGCGACCGGCGCCCTCGGGACGACGGTGCGCTTTGGGCACGAGAGCACGCGGAACCGGCTGTCGTCCACGCTCGATCTCCAGTCCACGCGCGTCGACGTCGACATGACGCTCGCTCTCGCCGAATCGCGCGACGCCTACACGCGCCTCCGCTATGCCGACTCGCGCCGCGCAGACGGCGAGCGCGCGGGCCAGAACTACTCGGCTCTCGCCGGCTACCGCACCGGCGGACACTCGGTCGGCAGCCTGCATGCCGAGGCGAGCTACGCCGTGACGCCCGCGGGCGTCGCTGCCTTCGGCTCGCGCCAGTCGGTCGCGACCCTGGGCTGGCAGTCGTCGCCCGCATTCAAGCTCGCGCAGGCGAGCGCGTCGGTCTCGTATCAGTTTCTCCAGATCGACGGGCAGCCGTCCCGCCAGGGGGGCGCGTTCATGATCTCCGCAAGCCGCTCGTTCGGATGGGGGCAGCGTACGCGGCCCGGCGCGCCGTCGGCCTCCCGCTCGCTGCCGCTCTCGGCGCCGTCCGACCTCGCGTCCTCCGTGCTCGACGTCGCCGTGTTCGAGGACCTCGACGGCGACGGGCGGCTCGGCCCCGGCGAGCCCCTCGTCCCGGGCGCGGAATTCGTGGTCGACGGAGCGCACAACGCCACGCCGGAAGCCGGCCGCTGGGAATCGCGTGTGCCGGCCGGCTCCCACACCGTGCAGCTCGTCTCGGGATCCCTGCCGCGCGAGTACATCTCGGCGGCGAGCGCTGAGACCGTCGCCGTCCCGCGCTTCTCGCGCCGGGGCCTCGAGATTCCCGTCCGCCCGGCGGGCTTCGTGGACGGAGCGGTCCTCGTGCGCGGCCCACTCCTCGCCGCCGACGCGACGGTGGGACTCGTCGTGACGCTCGAAGGTCCCGGAATCCGGCGCGAGGCCCTCACGGACGAGCGCGGCCATTTCGACCTGTCGGCCCTGCCGCTCGGCGAGTACACGGTGACTCTCGACGAGTCGTCGCTTCCCGAGGACGCGGCAATCGACGGCCCGTCCGCCGCCCACGTTTCCGTCCAGCGCCGCGAAAAGGCGCGCGTCACGTTCTCCCTGCGCAAAGCCAGCATCGCCGACCGCATCCGCGGCGGAGGCGGCATGTCGTCCTACGAAGTCAACTGACCGGACCAAAAGGAAGAAGGAAGAGGAGCTCATGTCCCGAATCACCGACACCCCGAACGACCTCAACCCACCCTCTCTCGAAGAGGAAACACGAAAGGAGTCCCCCATGCGTTCCAAACTGATCGCCCTTACCGCCGCCGCCATCCTCGTCGCCGCGGCCCCCTCCGCCTTCGCCCAGAGCGGCGGCGGAATGAAGTCCGGCTTGGCCTCCGCGGCAACGACTTCTGTCGTCACGGTCACGATCCCCGGCGTCGTCGGGATCGATATCGAGACTGACGTTGCGATCGATCTCAGCTCGTACGTCGTGGGCGGCATCGTCCATGCCAACGGCGGAGTCTGTCCGGCTAACACGTTCCCGCCGCCGGCGGGCTGCACGGCCGCCTCCACGTACGCGGCCACCGGCGCGACGACGACGGGCGGCGCGCCCGCGCCCGCTCCGGCGCCCAACAACATCTGGATGGCCGTCTTCTGTTCGAAGACGGGGGCGGGCCCGCTGACGCTCCAGGGCCAGGTCGCCGCCACGTGGTTGACGGGTCCCGTTGGGGGTCCTGGCTTCCCGACCACCGATCTCCGGAACATGAGGTCCGCTTCGAACAACGCTCCAACCGCAGGCAACGCCGCGGCCACGAACTTCGCAACCTCCGCGACCTCCATCGGCATCGGAACGCTCGGCGCGACGACGTTCGGCTGGACGCGCGTCGACCAGCTCATCGACCTCGCCGTCACCACGGGGTCGGCCACCACGTTCAACGCAGGCACTTACACGACGACCGCGACGTTCACGATCGCCAAGTCGTAATCTCGGGTCTCCCGCGCGGCGCCGTCCGGCGCCGCGCGGGGGCCGAGTCCCATGAGGTCCCGCAATGAGAACGCTCCTTCGACTGACCGCCCTGACGCTCCTCTCGGGCGGTCTCGTCGCGTTCGCGCAGTCCCCCGCGGCGGCCTCGGACCGGACGACATCTCCGCTGAACGTGTCGATTCCCGGGGTCGTGGGGATCGACGTGGAGAGCGACGTGTCGATCAACCTGTCCTCCTATCTCGTGGCGAGCCGGGCGACGACTGGAGCCTGCCCGCCGAACGTCTTCCCGCCTCCCGCCGGCTGCACGGGCGCGGCCGTCTACGCGGCCACCGCGTCGGCCACGACCGCGGGTGTTCCGGGCGCTCTCCCGACCTCGGGAGCCGTCTGGATTTCTGTCTTCTGCAACCGGTCCGCGGGAACGCTCTCGATCTCGCAGAGCGTCGCGGCCGCCTGGTCGGGAACCGGGCCGGGCTTCCCGACGACCGCTCTCCGAACCCGCGGTGACGCGGCCCACAACGGGCCCGCGGCGGGCTTTCCGGCCGCGACGAACCTCACGACGTCGCCGGTTTCGATCGGCGCCGGGAGCCTTCCCGCCACGTTCACGTGGACGCGCGTCGATCAGATCTTCGACCTCGCGATTCCGAATGCCTCGACCGTCCCCTACAACGCCGGAGCGTTCACGACGACCGTGACGTTTTCAATCTCGAAGTCCTGAGCCGGAGATACCATTGGACATGAATCCTCGTCCCCTTCTCGCGCTCTCGCTGCTCGTCGGCCTCGCGGCGGCCTCACGGGCCGATGCGCGCGGCCTCGTCGTGAGCCCGACGCAGCTCGGACTCGTCGGAAAGCCCGGGGCCAGCGTGGCGGGCACGATCATAGTGGGCTCGTCGCGCGCCGAGAGCAACCAGGTGCGCGTGACGCTTCTCGACTTCTCGCGCGACGAGGACGGCCGCGTCGTGGAGCGGGCGCTCGGCGGCGAGCCGCGGAGCTGCCGGAGCTGGCTGGAGGCGGACCGAACCGAGTTCACGAGCCCGGAGACCGGGCGCGTCGAGGTGCGGGTCACGGCGAAGATCCCGGCGAACGCCTCGGGCAGCTACTGGGCGCTCGCGGCTCTCGAGTCGCTGCCGCCGAAGCCCAAGCTCGGTATGGGTATGGCGATCCAGATGGTGCCCCGCGTCGTCGTGCCGATCATCGTCACCGTTTCGGGCACCGAGCGCCGCCTCGTGAAGATCGGCGGCGTGCACGCGACGAAGGTCGACGGCGGCGTCGAGGCCGTCTGCGAGATCGAGAACACGGGGAACACGGCCGTGCTCGTGGGCGGAGCCTTCACGCTCGAGCGCGCGACCGGATCCGGCGCGGCCGAGGAGGTCGCGGAAGCGCAGGTCACGGCCGTGACCTCGCTGCCGGGCCTGAAGCTCCGGATCAAGAAGACGCTCGCCTTCCCCCTGCCGAACTCGGCCTACACGGTCCGCGCGATCCTGCGCTACGGCCCGGACCTGGCGGACGTGACGGAGTCGGCGGCGACCATCGACGGCGACGCGCCCACGCCCGCGGGCGACCGGCTTGCCCCGCCCGCACCCACGCACGCTCCGGGAGGAACGCCGTGAAGCCGCGCCTCGCGCCCGCGGCGCTCGCGCTCGTCCTCGTCTGTCCTTTCGTTCTCGGGGCGGCCGAAGGGGACCTCTCCGCGTCATGGCTTTCGCCCTCGATCGAGCTCGGCGACGTCGTGCCGGCGGGTCCCGAAGCGCCCGGCACACCGGCGAGTGTGATCGTCTTCAGCCGGGGACCTTACCAGCTCGCCCTCCTCCGAGGCGTACGCGAAAGCGGGCCGGTGCGCACGGGCGACGCCGAAGATCTGCGCGTGAGAGCCGCCTCGGGAGCTTTCGTCCCGTTGCCCCCGGGCGTGCCGGTGACGGTCGCGTCCGGAAACGCCACGGCGGGAGGAGGCGCGATCCTGGCCGTCGAGCTGCGCGCGGCCGCGACGTACGACGTCGCGCCGGGACCACGGCGCGAACGCCTGCGCCTTCTCCTCAACGGGCAGCCGGTGGATGCCGAGCTCGCGCTCCGCTGGAGGGTGGCAGCGTCGCTGAGCGTGACGAGGGATCCGCGGCCCTACGACCTCCATGCTGTCGAGCCGGGTGCTCCGGGGCGCTACGCGCTGGAGCCGCGCTCGTACGTCGTGACGAGCAACGTGCCGTGGAGGCTCGAGGCCCGGGTGCCCGAGACGCCGAAGCAGCGGGGAACGCTCGATTCACTCGCGGCGGAGAGTCTCGATGTCGCGGCGGTGGGCGGAGGCCGAAAGGCGCTTCGGCCGGGCGTGCCGGTCGTCGTGGCCACGGGCGCTCCGACCGGCCGCGCGGGACGCATCGTCGACGTGAAGCTGTTCATGAAATCCGAAGGCAACGAGCCGGCCGGTCTCTATCAGGGAGAGGTCGAGGTTCGCGTCCGACCGCTCTCGGACGCACTTGGTTCGACACAGGAGGCCTCCCGATGAGCCGCGCCCGGATTCCGCTTGCCGCGCTTGCCGTGGCGCTCGCCGTCGCCCCCGGCGCCGCGCGGGCGCAATGCCGGACGGCGACCACGGCCGGCGCCGCGACCTACACGCAGGTCTCGGGCCTGCCGGTCACGGGCACCGCGCTCGCGAATACCTCGGCTGTCGACGGCACGCCCTTCCAGGTCTCGAATGTCGGCGGCGTTCTCATCCAGCCCTCCGTCCGGCGCCTCTTCAGCACGTGGATCGAGAACGGGAGCGGGAACGGGCCCATCTATTACGGCGTGACGTTCGCGAACCCGACGAACGCCGCGATCACGATCACACGGGTCGTCTTCACGTCGAGCGGCAACCTCTGGTCCGCGACGAACTTCCTGCCGATCGTGCCGGCCGCGAACTGGACCCAAACCGGCAACACGACGGTGACCTGGGCGCTCGCGGGCGGCCTCACGGTGGCAGCGAACTCCGCGCAGGAGTTCATCTTCTTCGCGCGGGATATTTCGACCGCGGCCCATGCGACGTACACGATCAACGTCGCGGTCACCGCGACCGGCGGGCCGTACAACGCGGCGCCGTTCGCGATCGACATGCCGGGCACCGTGCTCCCGTACGCGGCCGACACGACAGTCGGGTTCGACTCCGCGGGCGCCACCCCGTACGTGCCCATCGGCATTTTCAACGCGGCAGGGGGCGCGAACACGGTCGTCAACATGCCGATCCGCGTCCGGGAGACGAGCTCGAGCGGCGCCGCCAATAACGGGATCGCGAGCGGCCTGACGGTCACGATCTCCATCCCGTCCGGGTGGTCGAACGTGGGGTTCCAGGCGATCGGCGCGCCGTGGAACGCGGCCAGCATCGTCATCGTCCAGCCGACGCTCTTCGCGAGCGGCAGCGCGAAGATCACGACCTCGGCCGCGATCGCGCGCGGCGCCAGCACGGCCGCGGGCTCGCTCGTCCTGCGGGCCACGACGCCCGTGAACACGTTCACGAATTCCGTCTTCCCGTTCGACTTTTCGCTCTCCGGACTCGCGCAGGACGGCGCGGGCCCGATCGCCTCGATCAACGAATCCATCGTAAAGGTGACGACCGGCGTCACGGCGGGCCCCATCAACGCGGAGTTCAAGTCGGCTCCGCTCGCGACGCCCGTCAGGCAGATCGACTTCCGCGCCGACGTGAACGTCACGGGAGGCACGGGGTTCGACAGCCTGAACGTGGATGTCTTCAACAACCCGAGCGCGTCCTGGACGACGATCGGCACGATCACGCCGACGTCCTCGTTCACCTCCGTTCTGAATTCCTTCACGTCGAATTTCGAGCCCTATCTCGACGGCTCGAACCAGATGCGCGTGCGCGTCGTCGAGACGGGAACGACCACGAGGATTCTCGGCGTGGACTTCCTCTCGTGGACCGTCACGACGGGCTACACCGTCAACAACTTCACGGGCAGCGACCTCAACGCCGGAAACGCCGCGCGGCCGTTCAAGTCGATCGCGAAGGCCGCGTCCGTCTTCGCCGGGCAGGCCACGGTCTACGTCGAGGTGGGCTCGAGCCAGACGGGGACGCCGTACAGCGCGAACACGACGCTCACGGCGGCGCAGGCAGGGGTTCCCGCGTGCCGGACGCTCCTGCAGGGCGTCGCGTCGGCCGGACTGGCCCCGCTCGTGCAGGGCACGGTCCCCGCGAGCGACGGAGGGTTCACGCTCGCCGGAAACTACCAGCAGGTCGACGGCTTCCAGATCCAGAACGTGCAGGTGGGCCTCGGAGCGGACGTCGGCGTCTCGAACGCGATCCTCTCGAACAACTTCGTGTCGGTCGCCTCCGACGGCTACGGAATCATCCTCAACTCGAACACGGGCTCGCAGGTGCTGAACAACCGCGTCGACGGCTCGGGGGCGATCTTCATCGGGATCTGGGACTTCTCCGGCACGGGCGACGTCCTCGACGGGAACCGTGTCCTCGGGTTCGGCTCGGACGGGCTCCGCGTGGATTTCGCGAACGGTGTCACCGTCCAGCGCAACATCACGCGCGGGAGCCTCATCGGGCTCCACGTCGCGAACAGCGGAGGAGGCGTGACGCTTTACAACAACACGGCCGACGCGAACACCTTCCTCGGCTTCTACGCCGAGGGCACGGCCGGCACCGTCACGTCGCGCAACAACGTGATCACGAACAACGCCTTCGGCTGGGGCTGGGACGGAATCGGCACGATCAGCTCGAACTACGACGACGTCTTTTCGAACGGGAACAACTACAACTTCCACGGAGCCGTCGCGCCGGGCGCGAACAACATCAGCGCGAACCCCGCTTTCGTGCAGACCGTGAACCCCGCGCTCGCGACGTATTACCAGCTCGGCGGCGGCAGTCCGTGCCGTGATACGGGAGTGAACGTGGGGCTTCCGTTCGCCGGCGCCGGCCCCGATCGGGGAGGGACCGAGCAATGAAGAGGAGTCTCGCGGCGCTCGTCCTCGCGGCCGCCGCGGGGCGCGCCTCCGCGGACAATCTCGCCGTGAACGGGAGCTTCGCGTCGAACATTCAAGGCTGGTCGACGGCGCTGGATGCCACGGCGACGTGGACTCCGGAGGATGCGACCGGCGGCTCCGGCTCGGGTTCGGCGCGCGTCGTGAACAGCGCGCAGGCGGCCGGCACGATTGCGGGGCTCTCGCAGTGTCTGGCTGTCCGGGCGGGTCAGGCGTACGGCTGGGGCGCGCGGGTGAAGGTGTCCGCTCCGTCCGGCGTGTCTGCGTTCGTCACGCTGTCTTTCTTCGACGGCGGCGCGTGCGGCGGAACTGAGCTCGCACGCTCCTCGACGGACGGCCCCGTGTCGAGCGGGGTCTGGGAGCTGGTCTCCGCGAAATCCGCGACGGCGCCCGAAGGCGCGCTGAGCGCGCGGGTCCTGCTCGCCGTCCAGAAGGCTTCCGTCGGCGGGACGGCCGAGGGCCTTTTCGACGACGCGTTCGTCGAAGGGCCGCCGTCGTCCGTACTCGTCGTTCCCGCGTCGGCGTCGATCCACGGCGTGAACGGTTCGTTCTTTCATACCGACCTGTGGCTCGTGAACCGCTCGTATCTCGCGCCCGTCACCGTCACGGCGCGGTACCGCTGCTATCTCTTCATGACCTGCCCGTCGGCGGCGCCCGAGGTGGTGATTCCTCCGCGCGGCACGGCCGTCCTCGCCGACGTCGTCGGGGCGTTCTTCTCCGCGCCCGAGACGGCGGGGGCGATCGAGCTCTCCTGGGACCCGAACCTGGGCCCCGTATCCGGCTCGTCGCGCACGTACACGCCCTCCCTCCCGGCACCCACCTTCGGCACGTCGGTGCCGGCGCTCGCGGCGTCCGAGGCACGGACGGCCACCCTCTTTCCCGGTCTCGGAAACAACGGCGGCGACCTCTCTTCGGGCTTCCGGACGAACACCGGCGCGTACAACCCAACGGACACGCCCGCCCGCGTGACGATGTCCCTGTTCACGGCGGCCGGCGCGCTGGGGTCGCCCGTCTTTCTCGACCTCGCGCCACGCGAGGCGCGCCAGGTGAACGACATCTTCGGGGCGGCGGGAGTTCCCTCGACGGTGACGACCGGCGCTTACCTCGTCGTCACGTCGGCGCCCGGCGTCTTCGCCTACGCGATCGTCATCGACAATCAGTCGGGAGACTCGGTGTTCGTTCCCGGCTCGGCGGACGAGCTCGCGCCCTGATCCCGGGTGGACGACGGCTCCGGACGAACTTCGGCCTCGAGGAAACGCTTTCCGGAAGGGACGAAGATGTGCACGAAACGGTCCGTCCTCACCGACTTCTCGACGGCGAGGTGAGCGTGGATCAGGCGGGGAAGGCCGGGAAAGAGCACGAGATTCGGGACGCGCCCCTGCGCGACTTCCAGGCGGCCCCCCGCGCCGGGTTCCTCGACGATCACCTCAGCGTAGGTTCGGACGACCGATGGGCCGTCGTTGCGCACGAGGGCGGTGACCTCGATTCCGTCCGTCTCTTCCCGGGCGTGCACCTTTTCGAGCGCGAGCGGCGAAGGCTCGGACGTCCTGCGCGTGACGACGACGGGCACGACGACGCGCGTGACGACGGCCACGGGAGCTCCACCTTCGCCGGCGGCCTCCACGGGCTCGACGTCGAGCACGATCGCGGCCCACGTGCTCCCGCCTTCCGGGGGGGCGTGCAGACGAACTCTCACCGTCACGGGGTCACCGTCGAGGAGGACGAAACCCGGCTCGATCGTGACGAGATCGGCGCGGGTGCGATTGCCCTCGTGCGCTCCCAGCCGCGGGCGTCCGTCCGGATCGAGGAGAAAGGTCCGAACGCCGATCACGACGCGCGTGGGCTCGGCCGTCGTCGGCTTGAGGACGAGCGTTCTCTCGCCGTCCTCGTCGGCATCCACGAAGAGGTGACTGGGAGAAACGAGGAGGCCTTTGCCGGCGAGGGGAACCGGCAGGAGGATGAGCGCGAGGACGGACGCCCGCGCGCGGGAGCGCATCAGAAAGACCAGACTTCGTAGATCACGGTCACGCGCCGGGCGCCGCGCGAGGCGGCGGCCACCGCGGGAATCTCCAGCTCGTCGTGAAGCTCGGTCCATCCGGTCGCTCCGCTCCGGCTCGCGGTCGACACGTCTTCGCGAGTCTGAGAGCGACGGCGGGGCGACGAGGCCACGGTGACCGCGCCCGTATCGCGCACCCGGCGCACGAGCTGAATCGAGGCGTCGCCGTTCGAGCTCATGACGCGCAATGCCGGCAGCTCGAGGCGAGGACTCTGCGGCGGGCGGCTGGCCGCGAACACCGCGCGCCCGGACTCCGCGGGACGGGACGGGACGTCCGCGCCGTGGACCGAGGGGATCGAGACGGAAACGCGCGCCGCCGCACGGGCCTCGCGGTCGCCGGTCTCGGAATATCCGGGCCTTGCGATCAGGAGCGCGAGCGCTGCCAAGCTGAGTGAGGCGCTTCGAGACATGCCCCCATCCCTTCAAGAGGCGTGCCGCCGGACTCTATCAATGAAATACCGATTAGGGGACCTTTCGCGGCAAACGCGCTCTCGCGGGCGCGTGTCACGACACACCCTGGAACGTGTCAGGTACGTTCTGCCGTCCGGTCTTACTGGAAGCTCTGGCCCGCCGAGAACTCCGTGAAGCGCTCGAGCAAGGCCTGCCACTCGTGTCGCGTCTCGCGGAAGCGCCGCTCGCAGTCCCGCATTCGGCGCCTCATTTCGCGGAGGGCATAAGGCGGCGGGCGCTGCCCGGCGCGCTTCGCCGCCTTCAGCTCGCACTGGCGGGCGTAGGCCTCCTTCCAGAGATTCAGAGTCTCCTCCATGCGGGCGCGCGCCTGCTCGGCGCGGGCACGGAGGTCGTCCGCGAGGCCGGAGGGTACCCGCGCGAGCCGTTCGGCGGTTTCCGCCGCGGCCACCTTCAGCTTCGCGTTCTCGACGAGCGGCGGCGGCGTCACGCGGAGGTTGCGCGCGAGCCGCGTGGCCCGAAACGACTGAATGAGCCACTTGTTCGGATCCCAGTGATACCAGCGGATGCCGTTCCGGAAGTCGGAGGGAAAGGCGTGGTGGAAGTTGTGGAAGCCTTCGCCGTGCGTGAAGAAGGCCAGAAACCAGTTGTCCCGGGCCGTGTTCTCCGTCGAATACGGGCGCGCGCCCCACATGTGCGCGAGGGAATTGATGAAGAACGTCGTGTGGTGGATGAGGACGATGCGCAGGAAGCCGCCCCACAGGAGGCCGCCGAGCGGCCGCCCGAAGAACGCACCCACGAGGGTCGGAAAGCCGAGGCCGAAGCCGATGCCGATCATGCGCGACCACCGGTGCTGCCACATGACGCGCGGGTTGCGCGTGAGGTCGGGCACGGCGTCGAGATTCCGGTCCGGTCCCTGCTTGTAGAAGATCCAGAGAATATGCGCCCAGAGGAAGCCGCGCTTGATGTTGTAGGGATCGCGCTCCGTGTCCACGAAGCGGTGGTGCTCGCGGTGGTCGCGCGCCCACTGGAGAGCCGAGTTCTGCAGGGCCATCGCGCCGAAGAAGAGCATGACCGACTCGACCGCGGGGTGGCACTCGTAGGCGCGGTGCGAGAAATAGCGGTGGTAGCCAGAGCCGATGGAAAGCCCGATCGTGAAAAAGAGCGTCAGGCACAGCGTCGGCTCCCACCACTGCACGCCAAAACGCGCGGCGTAAAGAGCGGTTGCCGCGATGCCCACGACGGGCGAGAGAATGAGAAACAGGATGTTCGTCCAGTCCTTGCGGCGTGCGCTCATGCGAGGATCTTATCCCTTGCGGTGAGGCGCTGCGAATGAGACTCTTTCACGCCTTCGCGGGGCGCGTTCGACCGCGCCGCCTCGGTGGTGAAGGCACTCGTCGAACGCGGATTCGCAGCCTCACGGCCGAACCGACCGGTGTCGGCCCGTACTGTCCCGAAGCGTCGAACAAGAACGAAGAAGGAAGGGCGAAAAACAGGCGAGTGGAGCTGGTGGAACGTAGCTCCTGACGCCGCAAACCCTGGCAAAGCGCATAAATACTTATAAACAATAGTGTTATGGTTGAGTCAATCGATATAAAATAAATTTGACAATACTAAACTAAGATTCTATCCTTGCTTGCAGGCGGCGAAAATCCCACCTAAAGGATTAGTTCGTCCGGAAGACAAAGTCTTCGGAAGGTAGAAGTCCAATGTTAGTCAGATGGAATCACCCTTTCCTCGAAGCCCAGCGCCAGAACCAGAACCAGATGAACCGGCTCCTCAACGAGGGGTTTGGCTCGCGAGGCCCTGAGGAAGAAGTCGCGGCAGCGTGGGCTCCTCCAGTCGACATTGTCGAGACGCCCGAGACCCTGAACTTCACCGTCGAGCTCCCGGGCTTCAAGAACGAAGACCTGACCCTGAGAGTCGAGAACGGCGTTTTGACTCTCGAGGGCGAGAGGAAGTTCGAGGTGGAGACGAACGAGCGGAACTACCATCGTGTCGAGCGCTCGTACGGCAAGTTCGTCCGTGGCTTCACGCTTCCGAGCAACATGAATCCGGACAAGATCCACGCAAACCTGACCGACGGCGTCCTCCTCATCGCGATGTCGAAGAAGGAAGAGACGAAGCCGAAGAAGATCCAGATCGGCGCTGGAGTCCCGAAGGTCGTCGCCGTCCGCAAGGTCGCGTAAGCTCTCGAGTTCCCCGGGAAAACAGAGGCGGCGAAAGCCGCCTCTGTTCGTTCTACCTGCCGTGGGTTAGACGATATAGTGGCCCCATAATGAGCGGAGTACGCGTACTCGTCGGCACGAAGAAGGGGGCATTCGTCCTGACCTCGGACGGAAAGCGCCAACGGTGGGACATCAGCGGTCCCCATTTCGCGGGCTGGGAGATCTTCCACCTCAAGGGATCGCCCGCCGAGCCGAATCGGCTCTACGCGTCGCAGTCGAGCGGCTGGTTCGGGCAGCAGATCCAGCGCTCCAACGACGGCGGCAAGACGTGGGAGCCGGTGGGAAACAAGTTCGTCTATGACGGCGTTCCCGGCACTCACCAGTGGTACGACGGCACGCCCCGCCCCTGGGAGTTCAAGCGCGTCTGGCATCTCGAGCCGTCGCTGACCGATCCAGACACCGTCTACGCCGGGGTGGAGGACGCCGCGCTGTTCCGTTCGGCCGACGGCGGGCGGACGTGGCAAGAGCTCGCCGGCCTGCGCGAGCACGGCTCGGGCCCTCGCTGGCAGCCGGGCGCGGGCGGGATGTGCCTCCACACGATCCTCCTGGATCCGAGAGACCCCGGCCGGATCTTCATCGCGATCTCGGCCGCGGGCGCGTTCCGGACCGACGACGCCGGCAAGACGTGGCGGCCGATCAACCGTGGCCTGAGATCCGCGCAGATCCCCGACCCGACTGCCGAGGTGGGCCACTGCGTTCACCGCATCGCGATGCACCGCTCGCGCCCCGAGGTGCTGTTCATGCAGAAGCACTGGGACGTCATGCGCAGCGACGATGCCGGCGAGTCGTGGCACGAGGTCAGCGGCAACCTTCCGACCGACTTCGGGTTCGCCATCGACGTCCACGCGCACGAGCCGGAGACCATCTACGTCGTCCCGATCAAGAGCGATAGCGAGCACTTTCCGCTCGACGGGAAGCTGCGCGTTTACAGGAGCCGGACCGGCGGAAACGATTGGGAGGCGCTCACGAGGGGCCTGCCCCAGCGCGACTGCTACGTCAA
>JBGQDL010000082.1:0-16005 GCA_041495865.1 Thermoanaerobaculia bacterium
AGAAGGCCGGGCTCGTGTCGAAGGCCGACACGAAGAACGTCCGCTCGATGCTTCCCTACGCCTGACTCGAGAGTCGAGACCAAGACGAGTAAAAGAGTAGACAAGGAGTAATGCCATGCCTCGCGTCAAGCGTGGACCCAAGAGGAAGAATCGCCGGGTACGAGTCCTGGAGCTCGCGAAGGGCTATTACGGCACCAAGCACAACTGCTTCCGCATCGCCGAGCTGCAGGTCGAGCGCTCGCTCGCGTACGCGACGCGCGACCGCAAACAGAAGAAGCGCGAGTTCCGCGGGCTCTGGATCGTCCGCATCAACGCGGCCGCGCGCCAGCACGACCTCAGCTACAGCAAGCTCATGGCGGGCCTGAAGAAGGCCGGTTCAGACGTGAATCGCAAGGTCCTCGCGGAGATCGCGGTCGAGGATCCGAAGGGCTTCGCGAACATCGTCGCCTCGGCGAAGACCGCTCTGGGGCTGACCGCGACCGCGAGCGCCTAGATCCGCATCGAGTGGCCGATCTGCTCGCCTCCGTCGAAGGGAAGAGAAGAGTCTTCTTCGAAGAGTTGAAGACGGCCGAGGAGAGGGCTTCGTCCCGGACGGGCCTCCTCCCGGCCGACGTGCGAGCCTTGCACGTGCGCTGGCTCGGCCAGAAACAGGGCGTCGTCACGGAGCTTCTCGCGGGGCTCCGGACCCTTTCGAAGGAAGACAAGGCCGCGGCCGGCGCCGCCATCAACGGATTCAAGAAAGACGTCGAGGCTTCGCTCTCTTCACTCGAAGAAAAATCTCTTCTCTTCGAACGGTCGCAAAAGCAGCGCGCCCTCGCCGTCGACGTGACCCTCCCCCCGCGCGCGCCGCGCGTCGGGCGGTTGCACCCCCTCACCGTCGTGAGGCGGCGGATCGAAGCCGCCTTCGCGACCCTGGGCTACGAGATCGCGCACGGCCCGGACGTCGAGACCGATTGGCTGAACTTCGGCGCGCTCAACTTCCCGCCCGACCATCCCGCGCGTGACGCCGTGGACACGTTCTTCGTGAAGGGCGGCGGCGAAGGCAAGGACCGGCTGCTCCTGCGCACGCACACGTCGCCGGTCCAGATCCGGACGATGCTCGCGCAGAAGCCACCCATCCGGATCGTCATCCCGGGGCGCGTCTACCGAAAGGACGACATCGATCCACGCCATTCGCCCGTCTTCCACCAGATGGAGGGGCTCACGGTGGACGAAGGCGTGACGTTCGCCGACCTGAAGGGCACGCTCGCGGCGTTCGCGCGCCTGCTCTTCACGCCGGAGACGAAGATCCGGTTCGGCCCGACGTTCTTCCCGTTCGTGGAGCCGGGCGTGGACGTGGCCGTCTCGTGCGTCTTCTGCTCGGGCACCGGCAGCGCGGCCGGTGGGATGTGCCGTCCGTGCTCGGGCACCGGCTGGATCGAGATCCTGGGCGCGGGGATGGTCCATCCGAACGTCCTCCGAAACGGAGGGATCGACCCCGAAAAGTACTCGGGCTTCGCGTTCGGCATGGGCATCGATCGCGTCGCGTTCCTCGTGTACGGGGTACCGGACCTGCGCCTCTTCTTCGAAAACGACGTCCGGTTCCTCGACCGCGTGTGGAGCTGAGGGCGGCCGGATGAAGTTCTCGCACTCCTGGATCGCGTCGTACCTGCCCGGCCCCGCGCCGGACCCGAAGGCCCTAGGCGAGCGCCTGACAGCCATCGGCTTCATCGTCGAGGGCGTCGAGAGGATGGGCGGCAGGACTGTCTATACCGTCGAGATCACGGCGAACCGGCCCGACGGCATGAACCACCGCGGTCTCGCCCGGGAGGCGGCCGTCGCGCTCGACCGGGCGTTCGCGGAGCCCGAGGACGGGCGCCCTCTCGAGGAAGGAAAGACGTCCGCCGACGCGCGTGCCCGCGTCCTCGTCGAGGAACCCGAGCTTTGTCCTCGCTACTCCGCGCGCGTGCTCGAAGGAATCCGCGTGGGGCCGGCATCCGGAGCCGTGCGCGACCGGCTCCTCGAGATCGGGTCGGCGCCGATCTCGGCGCCCGTGGATGCCACGAATCACGTTCTCTGGGACATCGGCCAGCCTCTCCACGCGTTCGACCTCGATACGCTCGCGAAGGCGAAAGACGGCCTCCCGACGATCGTCGTGAGGCGGGCCAGGGCGGGGGAATCGCTCGTGACGCTCGACGGCGTCACGCGCGCGCTCGCGCCGCAGCACCTCGTGATCGCGGACGCGGAGAAGCCCGTCGCCCTCGCGGGAGTCATGGGCGGGCTCGCGACGGCGATCTCGGAAAGGACGACGCGTATCCTCCTCGAGGGCGCGCATTTCGACCCTCGCGCCGTGCGGAAGACGGCGCGCTCGCTGGGCATGCACACCGACGCCTCGCACCGCTTCGAGCGGGGGACCGACCCCGAGGCGACGTGCGACGGGCTCGACCGGGCCGCCCGCCTCATCCTCGCGGATTGCGGCGGGGTTCCGTGCCGAGGCACGATCGACGTCCGCGCAGGACGGCCCGCGAAGCGCGTCCTGACGCTCCGCCTCTCGCGGCTCGCGGCCTTTCTTGGAATGGACATTCCCGCCGCACGCTCCCTGGAGATCCTCGCCGCCCTCGGCTTCGCGCCCGTCCGCGAGGGCGACGCCATCCGCGTGACGGTGCCCTCGTGGCGCGTCGACATCGCGGGCGAGGAGGACCTCATCGAGGAGGTCATCCGCTGCGAAGGGTACGACCGCTTGCCCGAGACGCTGCCGCGCCCGTACGCGCCCGCTCGGCCACCGGCCGCGGCGCTCGTGGCGGACCGCGCGCGGGACCTCCTCGCGGGCTTCGGGCTCCTCGAGTGCCAGACCTACTCGTTCGTCTCGGAAACCGAGAATGCGCCTTTCGCGCCGGCCGCGCCCGGCGCCCCGGTCTTCATCGAGAACGCGCTCGGCGAGCCGTTCACGACGATGCGCGCCACGCCCGTGATCGGGCTCCTGCAGAGCGCGCGGCACAACGCGCGGCGCGGCCAGGAGGACCTCGCGCTCTTCGAGGTCGGGACGGCGTTCGGCTGGAATCAGGAGAAGATTTCTGCTGAAGAGAAGACGGGAGACGGGAGAATCGTCGAACGAGAGAGAGTCGGAATTCTGCTCACGGGCGCGCGGCGCCGCCACTGGTCCGAGACGTCCGAAGAGAACGATTTCTTCGAAGGGGCGGGAATCGCAGAAGCCCTCATGAGGGGTCTGGGCTTGGGTGAGCCCGGTGCCCCTATTACCTTCAAAGAAAATCTTTCGTTCTCTTCGTACCTGGCGGCTGGAAGATCCGCGCTCGTGAGAGTCTCCGGGCGCGACGTGGGGTGGGTGGGAGTCCTCGAGCCCTCGCTGGCCGCGGCATGGGACCTGACCGATCCTGTCGTTGCCGATCTCGATCTCGGTCTCCTGGGCTCCCTGCTGCCGCCTCCCGCCGCGTCCGTCGAGCCGCCGCCCCGTTTCCCCGGAAGCGAGGTGGATATCACCGTGACGCATCCGGTCGCAACCGCCTGGAAGACGCTCGACGCGGCCGCGCGGGCGGACGCGCCCCTGGAGCTCGTGGCCGTGGAGGCGAAGGGCCGGTACCGTGGTCCCGGCGTGCCGGAAGGATTCGTGAAGACGACCCTGACGCTGCGGTTCGGTTCGCCGTCGCGCTCGCTCGCCCGGGAGGACGTGAACGCGTGGCGCGATGCCGCGGCGCGGCGCCTGCTGGCCCTGCCCGGTGCGAAGGTGGACGGTGTGAAAGAAGGAAGCTGAGGAGGACGACGTGAAGGAGACGAAGGGCCGAAGCGAAGGCAAGCCGGAGCCGCCCGCGGAGACGTCGCTCGAGGAGGTTCTCGACGCGATCGAATCGCGCCTGGAATCGCTCGTGGAGGTCGTCAAGGGCCTGTCCGGGGAGAACGAGGGCCTGAGGTCCGAGCTGGCTTCGGCCCGCGAGGCGGGCGAGAAGAACAGCGGAGCGGCGGCCGCTCTCCTCGAGCACGAGGCCGAGCGCAAGGCCGTCAGGTCCCGGATCGAGCGTCTGCTGAAAACCCTCGAGGAGACCGGCGCAGCGGGCCGTCAGACCTAGGGTCGCATGCTATCCTCACGTCGCGGCGCGAACCTTCGCCGCGCGAGAAAGATGACGCCCAAACCGTCCGTGACGCAGGTGGAAATCTTCGGCCAGACGTACTCCGTCCGCGCCGCGGGGGATCCTGCGTACATCCGGGAGCTCGCGAGCTTCGTGGACAAGAAGATGCGCGAGGTTTCCGAGCACGCGCCGACGGCGGACGCGGCCAAGATCGCCATCCTGACGGCGCTCAACATCTCGGACGAGTTCTACCAGTTCCGTTCCAAGTCAGGCTCCGAGGGTGATCCGGGGCGGGTCGCGAAGCGCGCGACCCGTCTCGTCGAAAAACTCGACGAGATCCTGAAGACGTCTCCTCGGGCCGTTCCGGCGAGGGCCGGCAATGAATCGCTTGGCACCCTGCGCGGTGCGTGAATGGGATATGTCTTTGAACCGATATTTCCATCGTGGAGCCACCGTAACAGGGCCGTCCTGTGACGCCCCCTCGGGGGAACTAATGGTCTGCCCCGGGCGCTCCCCCTGTCTTTTGACGGGTTCAATCGACACTGCCCACACGGCCGAGGCGGGGCGCCTTTATCGCGCCAGTTTCAGGAGACCTTTTCGGGATCGCGTCTAGCTTCGAACCGGATCGCCCTCGAAAGAACGATCAATCGAGGGGGACCGACCCGTGAACTCCATTCTCATCATCGCCGTCGAGGCCGCGCTCGCGGTCCTCGCCGTGGGTGTCCTCGTCTGGGCCCTGAAAACCCGGGGCGCAGCATCCGTCGCGAAGGAAGAAGCCGAGCTCGAGGCCCGCAAGAGGCTCGAGGAAGCGAAGCTCGCCGCCGAGGCTGCCGTCCGGCGCGCCGAGGCCGCCGCCCAGAAGACCGAGCTCGACGCGAAGGAGCGCGCGCTCAAATCGCGTGAGTCCGCCGAGCAGGAGGCGGCCCGGCGGAGGGCCGAGCTGCTCGATCAGGAGAAGCGGCTTCTTCAGAAAGAGGAGACTCTCGACAAGAAGATCATCGCCGCCGAGAAGCGCGAGCTGGAATCCGAGAATCGCGCGCAGAACCTCACGAGGCGCGAAAAGCAGATCGAAGAGGTCGAGGCCGAGGCGCGGAAGAAGGCCGACGCGATCGTGCTCGAGCAGCGCGAGAAGCTCGAGAAGATCGCGGGCCTGACGGCCGAGCAGGCGAAGCGGGACCTGATCCGCGAGCTCGAGAACGAGGCACGCCTCGAGGCGTCCGGGCTCGTCCGCCGCATCGAGGAAGACGCCGTCGAGAGCGCGAACTGGAAGGCGAAGCGCCTGCTCTCGATGACGATCCAGCGCATGGCGTCCGAGCACGTCGTCGAGACGACGGTCTCCGTCCTCGATCTGCCGTCGGACGACATGAAGGGGCGCATCATCGGCCGCGAAGGCCGGAACATCCGCGCCGTCGAGGCCGCAACGGGCGTCGATATCATCATCGACGACACCCCGGAGGCGATCCTCCTCTCCTCGTTCGACCCGATCCGCCGCGAGGTCGCGCGCCGGGCCCTCGAGCGCCTGATCCAGGACGGCCGCATCCACCCGGCCCGCATCGAGGAGGTCGTCGAGAAGGTCCGCGAGGAGCTGTGGCAGGACATCAAGGCCACGGGCGAGGCCGCCGCCTTCGAGTTCGGGATCGCCGACCTGCACCCGGAGGTCGTCAAGCTGCTCGGGCGGCTGAAGTACCGCACGAGCTACGGCCAGAGCGTCCTCCAGCACAGCAAGGAAGTCGGCTGGGCCGCGTGCCACCTCGCGAGCGAGCTGGGCGCCAACGTCGCGGTGGCCAAGCGCGCCGGAATCCTCCACGACATCGGCAAGGCGATCGACCGCGAGCAGGAGGGCACGCACCTCGAGCTCGGCCGGCAGATTCTCAAGAAGTACGGCGAGACAGAGGCCGTCATCCACGGCATGGAGTGCCACCACGGCGACTATGAGCCGCGCACGATCGAGGCCGTGCTGGTGAACGCGGCCGACGCCATCTCGGCCGCACGTCCCGGCGCGCGCCGCGAGATCCTCGAGACCTACGTCAAGCGCCTCGAGAAGCTCGAGAAGATGACGGACGGCATGAAGGGCGTGGAGCGCACGTTCGCGATCCAGGCGGGCCGCGAGCTGCGGGTCATCGTGGACGCGAAGAGGGTCACGGACGACGAGTGCCTGTGGATGTCGAAGGACCTCGCCAAGCGCATCGAGGCGGAATTGCAGTATCCGGGGCAGATCAAAATTACGGTGATCCGGGAGACCAGGGCCGTTGATTTTGCGAAATAGAGAAAGAAAGAGAGTGAGAGAGAGAGAAGAAGATTTTCTTAGAAGGGGGAGTGTGGGCGCAGCGAATCCCGCGGCCTCGGCACACACTCGAGCGGCTTCCGCCCATTCACCTATCGAAGAAAATTCGCAGACCGTTTCATGTCCACTCCTGCGCATGCAGGCTGGGGCGGGAGCAGAATTCTCTTGAAACTCCTCTTTATCGGCGATGTCGTCGGCAAGCCCGGGCGCAAGGCGCTCTCCCTCCTCGAGAAGCTCATCGGGCGGGAGCGCATCGACTTCACGGTCGTGAACATAGAGAACGCGGCCGGGGGTTTCGGTGTGACGGCCGAGCTATTCGCGGACCTTTCGAAGCTGCCGATCGACGTGTTCACCTCGGGCAACCACATTTGGGACAAGAAGGACTTCGTCCCGCTCCTCAACGACCTCGAGAACCTGCTCCGCCCGGCGAACTACCCGCCCGGCAACCCCGGCCGCGGGTGGGCGATACAGGACACGCCGTCCGGCATTCCCGTGGGCGTCCTGAACCTGCAGGGGCAGGTCTTCATGGCGAACACCGACTCGCCGTTCCGCGTGGGCGACGAGGCGCTCGCCGAGATGAAGGCGAAGCGGCCGGACCTGAAGGTCGTCGTCGTCGACATCCACGCCGAGGCGACGTCCGAGAAGCAGGCCATCGGCTGGTGGTTCGACGGCCGCGCATCGCTCGTCATCGGCACCCACACGCACGTCCCGACGGCGGACGCGCGCATCCTGCCGAGAGGCACCGCGTATCAAGGCGACGCGGGCATGACCGGTGCCTACGAGGGGATCATCGGCTTCGATCCGAAAGCCATCCTCGAGAAGTTCCTCTACCAGACGCCGCGCTCGATGGAGACCGCCACGCGCGACGTCCGCATGTGCGGCGCGATCGTGGACGTGGACGAGGCGACGGGCAAGGCCCGCGCCATTGCGCCGATCCAGGAGAAGCTGGCCAGCTAGGTCGCGCGTCCTGCTAGGATTGCGTCATGGCCGTCGACAAGGAGCTCCTCGACATCCTCGCGTGTCCCGCCTGCGACGCGCGTCCTCCCGTGACGCTGTGCCTCCTGAAGGCCGACGTCGCGAAGAGCGTGATCGAAAAGTACCGTGAGAGCCTGAAGGACGAGGAGCCCGTCGTGACGGAGGGGCTTTCGTGCGCGGCCTGCGGGCGCGTCTATCCGATCGTCTCCGACATCCCCGTCATGCTCGTCGAGGAGGCCCTTCCGGCGGACGCCCGGATGGCCTGATCCTCCCTGAGGTTCCTCCCCGAACCGGTCGCCCGCCGCCACGGCCTCGAGCGCGCGACCTTCGTCTTCTTCCTGCTCGGCGTCGGCCTGGCGCCAGGCGTGGGCCTGGCGAACGTCTGTCTCGGTCTGTGCCTCGCGAGCGCTCTCGCCTGGCGGCTGCGCGCGCGGGCAGCGGGGGAGCCTCTCCTCGGGCCCTTCGCGCGCACGACGCCGCTCCATGCGCCCATCGGAGCGTTCGTGCTCCTCTCGGTCCTCGCCTGCTTCTTCTCGACCCTGCCGTCCCGCTCGCTCGTGGAGATCAAGGGCTTCGGCACTTTCCTTCTCGTCGTCTTCGCGGCGGCGCTCCTCGAAGACGATGCGGACGTGTCGCTCCTCGTGGACGCCTGGCGCCTCACGACCCTCTATCTCGTCCTCCGCGGATTCGTCGACTGGCTTTCCGGAGCGGACAACCTCGGCGAGCGCGTGACCGGCGGGCTGTCCGTCTACATGACGTATGCGGGGCTCCTCCTCGTTTTCGTCCCGCTCCTCGCCGGCCGGGGCGCGACGCGGGGCCGGAGCGACCGCGCACGGGTGACGGACCTCGCCCTGGCGGCGGCGGGCGCACTCGCGATGGTCCTGTCGCTCACGCGGAGCGCGTTTCTCGGCCTGGGGATCGCCGCCATCGCCCTCGCCCTCGCCGTGCGGCCGCGCGTCGCCCTCGCGATGCCGCTTGTGCTGGTGGCGTTCTTTTTCACGATGCCCGAGCCGGTGCGCGACCGCTTCGTCTCCTCGTTCGACCCGACGGACGTCACGATGCGGGACCGGCTCGTGATGTGGAAGGCGGGCCGAGCGATGACGGCCGACCATCCGCTCTTCGGCGTGGGACCCGGCCGCGTGGAGGCGCTCTATCCGGTCTATCGGAGAGCCGGTTTCGTCGACCCGCATCCCGGGCATCTCCACAACAACCTCGTCATGATCGCGGCCGAGACGGGCCTCCCGTCGCTCCTTGCGTACCTCGCGTTTCTCGTGGCCTTCTTCCGGGGCGCGATCCGGAACCTCCGAGCCTCCGGCGGCGGGCGAGACCGGGGCGTGGCGCGAGGCGCGGTCGCGGCGATCGCGGCGGTCACGGTCGCGGGGCTGTTCGAGTACAACTTCGGCGACGTCGAGATCCTCATGGCGACGCTCGCCGTCGCGGCGCTCCCGTTCGCCGGGCGCGCCGGGCAGGCGGCCGCCGTCTAGAATCGCCTCATGTCGTCGAGGTTTCCAGCGCGCCCGTACGCGCTCCGGCGCACGGCCGCCCGTCAGGTCGGCGAGACGCAGATGTCGTTCGGCGACATGGGTCCGGACGCGCGCGCGATGACGCCGTCCCAGCTCGTCGACCGACTGAACGGGATTCTGAAAAGCGGGATCCCGGACGTCTGGGTGAAGGGGGAGATCGCCAATTTGCAGCGCCCCGGCTCGGGCCATCTCTATTTTTCTTTGAAGGACGAGCGGGCGGCGATCGCGTGCGTGCTGTGGCGGAGCACGGCCGCCCGTCTTTCTTTCGAGGCGGAAGAAGGACTTCTCGTCCTGGCACGCGGATGCCCGGACGTGTACGCTCCTTCCGGAAGGCTCTCTCTCGTTGTCGGTGAGCTGCAGCCCTCCGGCATCGGGGCCCTCCAACTCGCGTTCGAACAGCTCAAGGCGCGGCTTTCAGCGGAGGGCCTGTTCGATCTCGCGAAAAAACGCCCGCTTCCGCTTCTTCCGCGCCGAATCGGCGTCGTGGCGTCGCGCCACGGGGCCGCGCTGCACGACATCCTCAAGGTGCTGGGCGCGCGGTTCCCGAACGCCCACGTCACGCTCTACCCGGCTTCGGTGCAGGGCGCAGCCGCGCCGCGAGAGATCGTGCGCGCCGTCTCCGCCTTTTCGCGGGTGGTCGGATCCGCGGACGTCGTCATCGTCGCGCGGGGCGGCGGGTCGAAAGAGGATCTCGCGGCCTTCAATGACGAGACGGTCGTTCGCGCCGTCGCAGCGTCGCGGGCCCCGGTGATCTCCGCCGTCGGCCACGAAACGGACGTGACCCTCACCGATCTCGCAGCCGACGTCCGGGCGGCCACGCCGTCGCAGGCCGCGGAGCTCGTCGTCGAGCGGCTGGACCGCTTCCAGGAGAGGCTCGCCCGCGGGGAACGGGACCTGAAGATTCTCCTGAAGGGAAGAACGGACGGGGCGGCCCACGAACTCTCGCGGCTCCTCTTGGCGCCCGCGTTTGCCGGATTCCCGGCGGCCGCCGCCCGGGCCGGGGCCGAGTCGCGCGCGACTGCCGCCGCGCTCTTTTCCTCCTTTCGAAGAATTCCCTCCACCCTTGCCGCGCGCGTCGCGTCTCTCGAGCAGAAAGTCCGCGGGTGGGTCGATCGCGCCGCCCTGCGGGTGCGGCGAGAAAACCTCGCGAAGGACTCCCGCGCGGCGGGCGACGGTATGGCCAG
This sequence comes from Thermoanaerobaculia bacterium, assembly GCA_041495865.1. Classification (GTDB taxonomy): domain Bacteria; phylum Acidobacteriota; class Thermoanaerobaculia; order UBA5066; family UBA5066; genus Fen-183. Next base: position 10,028 of record JBGQDL010000082.1, read on the forward strand.
GCACGTCGCCCTTGCGAGCGAGAAGCTGTCTGTCGCAGCAGGGCGACTCGAGGCGCTGAGCCCATTGCGCGTGCTCGCCCGCGGCTATGCGGTGGTCACGCGGGAGGGGGAAACGGCTCCCGTCACGGACGCCGCGCGCGTCACGGCGGGAGACAGCCTTCGGGTCCGCCTCGCGCGGGGCCGCCTTCGGGCACGGGTCGTCTCCACGGAGGTGGATCATGAGTAGGGGGAAGTCGGAGAGCCTGCCGAAGAACCTGACCTTCGAGAAGGCGCTCTCACGCCTTCAGGACATCGTCACCGAGCTGGAGGATCCCGAGAAGGGGCTCGAGGCGAGCCTCGTCCTCTTCGAGGAGGGTGTCGCGCTGTCGCGCTTCTGCCGGGGCCGGATCGATGAGATCGAGAAGCGCGTGGACGTCGTCCTGAAAGAGACGCCGGACGCGCTCGTCACGGCGCCCCTCGACGACGAGCTGGACGAGGACGCCCTGGACGGGGAAGAACCGGAGCGATGACGGGCGCGCGCGGCGCCGTGGGTCTGCCGGCCTTTCTCGAGAACCGCCGCCCGGACGTCGAGAGTGCGCTTCAGTCGGTTCTGCCCGCCGCGGGCTCCGAGCCCGCCGGCCTCGTCGCTGCGATGCGCTACAGCGTCCTCGCGGGCGGCAAGAGGCTGCGGCCGCTGTTGTTTCTCGCGGGAGCCGAGTCTGCCGGGTCGGAACGCCTGCCCCATGACGCCCTCGAGGCGGCCGCGGCGCTCGAGCTCCTCCACACGTATTCGCTCATCCACGACGACCTGCCCTGCATGGACGACGATGCGCTGCGTCGGGGAAAGCCCACCTGCCATGTCGTCTTCGGCGAGGCGACGGCTCTCCTCGCGGGGGACGCGCTGCAGAGCCTGGGTTTCGAGCTCCTCGCGACTCGGCCTTCGGGCGACGCGCTCGCGGCGCGGCGCGCGCGCGCGGTGGCGTCGACGGCCGCGGCGGTTGGCGTTCAGGGGATGGCCGGCGGGCAGGCCTTCGACCTCGCGGCGACGGGAAAGTCGGTTCCCGATGCCGAGCGGCCCGGCACCCTTCGCCGCATCCACTCGCTGAAGACGGGGCGGCTCATCCGCTTGTCCCTCGAGCTCGGCGCCCTCCACGCGGGCGCGGACGCCGACCGGCTCCTCCGCGTGACCCGCTGCGGGGAAGCTCTCGGGCTCCTCTTCCAGATCACCGACGACCTCCTCGACGTCACGCAGACGTCGGAAGCGCTCGGCAAGACGGCCGGAAAGGACTCCGCCCAGGACAAGCTCACCTATCCGGCCGTGTTCGGACTCGCGGGCGCGCTTCGCGAGCGCGATTTCGCGCTCGCCGCGGCGCGCGAGGCCGCCCGGGATCTCGAGGGGGACGTCGGCCTCCTGGCCGACCTTGCGGCCTTCGCCTCCGGCCGCGACCGCTGACGGAGAATCGGCTGGCGTAAAGTATTTGGCGTGGTGCTCGGACGTCGCGTCTGGCTGAGTCTCGCTCTCGCCTGCCTGATCGCGGCGACGATTCTCGTCGTGCGCGCAGGGGGAGCGGAGGCACGCGCCCTCGAGGCCGCCAGGGGAGAGGCGGATGCGGCCGCGCGCCGGGCGGCGGCGGCGATCGGGCCTCTCCTCGTCTCACACGACGCGGAGGGCGCCCTGGAAACGGTCAAGGACCTCGTTGCGGGACGTGCGCTCGCGTCCATCGTCGTCCTGAACCATGCCGGCCTTCCGGAGGCGGTCTGGATGGCGCCCGCGGCCGGCGAGACGAGCGTCGGGCGCGCTGCGGTGAGCTCCGAAGGCAAACGCGCCGGCACGCTCGTCCTCGGTCTTTCGCTCGCGCCCGCGCGCGAGGCGGCGGCCCAGGAGCGTCGCGGCTTCCTCGCCGCGTCCCTCGTTCTCGCAGCGCTCGGAGCCGGGGCCGCGCTCCGGTCGGAGCTCTTGCCCCTGAGGGGGCGCGTGAGGGAGGGCGCCGCGGAGCGCGAGAGCCTCCCGTTCGAACCCGACGCGCCCGACGAGTCTGCCGCGCAGACGGACGTCTCTCAACGCGAGCGGAAGGACCGGAGGTTCGTCGAAGGGACGCTGTCGGGCCGCGATCTCCTCGAGCGGGACCGCCGCGTGATCCTCGAGAGGATCGCGCGCGGCGAGCCGCTGCGGGTGATCCTCCCGGAGGTCGCCGCGCTCGTCGAGCACCAGCGGCCGCGCGCGATCTGCGCGATCTCGCCGCTTCGCCAGGGCATTCGCGCCCTCGGCTCCACCGGCTCCGTCGGGCCTTTCGGAAGCGCGCAAGAGGACATCCCGATCGGCTCCACGACGCCGCCTCTCGCGCGGGCGGTCGAGGAGCACCGTCTCGTCGTGACGCGCGACGTCCCGGGCGACCCCCTTTGGGCCGCGTGCCGCGAGACCTTCGCGCCGCACGGGATCGCCGCATGCTGGACGATTCCCATCGAGACGGGCGGCGGAGTCGTGGTCGGCACCCTGAGCGTTCTCCTGCCGGAAGCGCGGCGGCCGGAGCGAGCCGACGCGGCCCTCCTTTCGAACGGGGCCTCGCTCGCGGCCATCGCGATCGAGCAGCGGCAGCTCGCCGAGCAGCTCGCGTTCCAGGCGCGGTTCGACGGGCTCACGAGCCTCCCGAACCGCCTGTCTCTCGAGGAAAGCGTGCAGAAGGCCGTCTCGCGTGCCGCGGGGAGCGGCGAGCGGGTGCTCCTCGCGTACATCGATCTCGACCGCTTCAAGCAGGTCAACGACACGTTCGGGCACGCGGGCGGCGACGTGCTGCTGCGCGAGGTGGCCTTCCGGCTGTCGAGCGCCCTCATCGACGGAGACGTTCTCGCGCGCATGGGTGGCGACGAGTTCTGCGTGCTCAGGGTCGAGGCGCCCGGCACGGCGGTGGCCGGCGTCGGGCTGCCGGAGCGGATCCTCGAGGCGCTCAAGGCGCCGTTCGACCTCCGCGGCGACGAGGTTTTCGTCGGGGCGAGCGTCGGTGTGAGCGTGTTTCCGGACGACGCGCGCGACCTCGTGACGCTGCAACGACACGCGGACGCCGCGATGTATGCCGCCAAGGGCCAGGCCGGGAACGGCTACCGCGTGTTCGGACCCGACGTGATCCTCGGCGGCGCCGAGCGCCTGCGGCTCGAGAACGACCTCCGCCGGGCTCTCGTGCGCGGCGAGCTCGAAGTCGTCTTCCAGCCGCAGGTGGACCGCGATGGAGAGGTCGTGGGCGCCGAGGCGCTCCTCCGCTGGAATCATCCCGAGCTCGGCCCTGTCCGGCCGAGCCGCTTCATCCCCGTCGCCGAGGAGAGCGGCCTCATCCAGTCCATCGGGCTCTGGGTCTTCGAGGAGGTCTGCAGCCAGCTCGCGGCCTGGCGCCGTGACGGGGTCGCGGTCGTGCCCATCTCCCTGAATCTGTCGCCGGCTCAGTTCGCGCAAGCGGACCTCGCCGAGACGCTCGAGCGCACTCTCGTGACGCACGCGGTGCCCGCATCGCTCATCCGCCTCGAGGTCACCGAGAGCCTCCTCGTGAAGGACGTGGCGTCGACGATGACGCTCTTCGGGCGGCTGAAGGCGCTCGGTCTCGGGCTCGCCGTGGACGATTTCGGGACCGGCTACTCGTCGTTGTCGTACCTCCAGCTCCTCCCGATCGACGAGCTGAAGATCGACCAGGCTTTCCTTCGGGAGCTGCCGGGGCCGATCGACCTCGGGGGCCGGACCGCGAAGCTCGTGCAGACGATGGTGACGCTCGGGCACGACCTCGGGCTCGTCGTGGTCGCGGAAGGGGTCGAAACGGCCGGGCAGATCGAATTCCTGCGGCGCGCCGGCTGCGACCGCCTGCAGGGCTTCGGCGTGAGCAATCCGCTTTCTCTTTCCGCTTTCACGGAGCTGCTCGCCTCGACGCGTGCGCTCGGCGTCGCGCGCCGCGCGAGCTAAGATCCGAAGGTGGAAACGAGCTCTTTGGACCGCCGATTCGGATGGACCGTGGGAGGCGTCTTCGCCGCTCTGGGGGGACTCCTCCTCTGGCGGCACCGGAACGCCGCGGCCGTCGTCGCGCTCGCGCTCGGCGGGCCTCTCCTCCTTCTCGCCGCGTTCTTTCCCGCGCTTCTCGCCCGCCCCCATCGCGCCTGGCTCGCATTCGCGCGCGTTCTGGGGCGCGTCAACTCCGCGATCTTCCTGTTCCTCACGTTCTTCCTCGTCCTCACGCCCCTCGGCGTGGTCCTGCGCCGCTTCGGGCGCGACGAGCTCCGGCGACGCGAACGCCTTCCCGCCACGATGTGGTCGCCCTACCCGGAAAGGAACCGCGATCCCCGACACTACGAGACGATCTGGTGATGGGCAAAGGCGAAGTGCTCTCACAGCTCTGGGAGTTCCTCAAGTACCGGAAGAAGTACTGGCTCATGCCCATCGTGTTCCTCCTCGTCCTCGTCGGCCTCCTCCTCGTCCTCGCCGAGAAGAGCGTGATCGCGCCCTTCATCTACACGCTCTTCTAGTGACGTCGATCCTCGGCCTCTCGGCCTACTACCACGACTCGGCCGCGTGCCTTCTCGTGGACGGGCGGATCGTCGCGGCCGCTCAGGAGGAGCGCTTCACGCGCAAGAAGCACGACGCGGAGTTTCCCGAGCGCGCCGCCCGCTACTGCCTCGAGGCGGGCGGCCTCTCTGCGGAGCAGCTCGAACACGTCGCCTTCTACGACAAGCCGCTCCTGAAGTTCGAGCGCCTCTTCGAGACGTACCTCGACTACGCCCCGCGCGGGTTCGCGTCGTTCCGGAAGGCGATGCCTCTCTGGATCACGGACCGCCTCTGGATGTCGGAGCGCATCGGAAAGCAGCTCGGGTACGGGGGCCGGATCCTCTTCTCCGATCACCACGAGTCGCACGCGGCCTCGGCCTTCTATCCGTCGCCCTACGAGGAGGCCGCCGTCCTCACGATGGACGGCGTGGGCGAGTGGGCCACCTCCTCGCTCGGCATGGGCAGCGGAAGCCGGCTCGACATGCTGTCGGAGCTCAAGTTTCCCCACTCCATCGGCCTCCTGTACTCGGCGTTCACGTACTTTTGCGGCTTCAAGGTGAACAGCGGCGAATACAAGCTCATGGGGCTCGCGCCGTACGGCCAGCCGAAGTACGCCGGCCTCATCCGCGAGAAGCTCGTCCACGTCTGCGAGGACGGCTCGATCCGGCTCGACATGGACTACTTCGACTTCGCCGACCGCCTGACGATGACGGGCGCCGGGTTCGAGCGGCTCTTCGGCGGTCCGGCGCGCGCGCCCGAGTCGAAGCTCACGCAGCGCGAGATGGACCTCGCGCGCTCGATCCAGGACGTGACCGAGGAGATCGTCCTGAAGATGGCCCGCCACGCGCGGAAGACGACGGGCGCCCGATATCTCTGCATGGCGGGAGGCGTCGCGCTGAACTGCGTGGCGAACGGCCGGCTCCTGGAGCAGGGAGTGTTCGACGACGTCTGGATCCAGCCGGCGGCCGGCGACGCGGGCGGGGCGGTCGGGGCGGCGCTGGCGGTGTGGCACCGCCATCTCGGGAACGAGCGGTCGAGTCCGGAGAAGAGGGGAACCTGGAGTCTTTCTGCGAAGAACGAAGAGAAAAAAAGAGAGATTTCTTCGAATACGGAAGAAAAGACGAAGATTTCTTTGAATGATGAAGAGCCGAGCGGCGAAGCATCTCCGGCGGCTGGTTCGACTGTTGTCGCGGCGCAGTTGCCGCCCTATGAAGACGGCATGTCGGGCGCATTCCTCGGCCCCTCTTACCCTTCTAAGCAAATACAGACATGGCTCGAGTCACAGCACTACCCGTTTCGCACTCTTCGCCTCTCGGAAATCCCCGGCGCCATTGCCGACCTCCTCGCCAACGGGAAGGTCGTGGGACTTCTCCAGGGGCGCATGGAGTTCGGGCCGCGGGCGCTCGGCGGGCGCAGCATCCTCGGCGACCCGCGCTCGCCGGCGATGCAGTCCGTCATGAACCTGAAGATCAAGTTTCGC
>JBGQDL010000083.1:0-15839 GCA_041495865.1 Thermoanaerobaculia bacterium
CGGAGCGGTCCAAACGACATTCACGACTGCCAACGTGAGGACAAGCAAAGCTGCGACGCTGCATCTTGCAATCGACATGACACACTCCTTCTTCAATTCCCCTTACCCCTGATCGTCACTCCTTGACAGGCGGAGCCGACGAATACGTTTTCTCTCCGGTGGACGCGTCAGCGGCCACCGATAGCAGAAGAATTCCTTTCCCCCTGACTTCTACCGCGCTGAACGTCCCCGGCGGGCAGCGCCGCGACCACGAATCGCTTCGGGGCGGCCCCGATCCAGTCGAACGGAAAGCACGTCACGAGGGTGAGTGCGTTCATGCCCTTCGCGTTCGCCAGCAGGTCGACGCGGTCCGGATCCACGACGGACGCGGACGCGACGCGATAGGTCTCCGATCCGTCGAGCGTCGTCAGGCGCATCAGGTCGCCTTTGCGGACGCCGCGAAGGGCGCGAAAGAAGGTGTCGCGATGCCCCGCGAGGCCGATGTTCCCTCTCTCGCCGGGACGGGCCGTGCCCGGGATGTGCCCGACCGCGACCTTCAGGGTCTCGTCGTCCATCCCCTCGCGCACCATTGCCCGGATGCCGAGACGCGGGATTTCTATCCTGCCGAGCACGCCGCGGGCCGGCCGGGAAGCAGGGCCCGTCTGCTCGCCGGAGACCCGCGGGGCCTCCGCCCCGGTTCGGGAATCCCGCGCACGGTCGAAGGCGGAGCTCTCGAGAAACTGGTAGACGCGGGATTCGACGATCGCCGCTCCCGCGACGCCCAGGCACAGGAATCCGGCCAGCCAGAAGAAGTGCTCGGCTCTCACGCGCACGCGAACGGTCCGCCCGGCGCCGGAAGCCGGCGCACGGGCGGTACCGGAAGGCGCAGCCACCCTCAAGTGCGGCCCGAGAAGCGAAGGGCCGACGCGACGCCGAGCGCGAGGAGTCCGGCGGCGAGGAGAAGGGGCGTGCGGCTCGCCGTCTTCGGCAGGGCCGTCGTCGCGTCCGCGGTCATGGAGGCGGGAGCGGCCTGCTCCGAATCGGCGGCGGGCGCCGCGGTCGTGCGGAGCGGCTCGTTGTCGGAAACGACGGCCGCGGGCTTCATGCGGTCCGCGATTTCACGCGACTGCTCGGCCGTCATCGCCGGGACCTCCGCGTTCGTCGTCTGCCTCAGCGCGGAGGCGCGCTCGGCGGGATACACGAAGTCCTGACCGTAGCGGTCGTTCGACGCGAACCACGTGCGCAGGACCTTCGTCGAGCCCTCGGGGACTGCGTAGAACACGAACGTGCTGCGATGCGAATCGTCCGCCGCCACATGGGGAGTGGCGATCGCCGTCGCGAAGACTCTCCTTTCGTCGGCGCTCGTGAACGCCACGATGTTCCGATTGCTCTGTGTGTCCACGAGCTTCACCACGTACGTACCGGGGTCGAGAACCGCGCCCGGGACCTCGACGGGAGTCGTGATCGTGAGCGTGGACTTCTTGTCGGGCGCGACGTCGGCGCGCACGGCGGCGGCGAGGCCGACGGCGAGGACTGCAGCGAGAATGCGAACGTCTTTCATGATTCGGGACCTCCTTCGCGCCCCGATTGCAATGGCCATGCCCCGGGATACGGGGATCCGGGTGCGTGGGCGCGGCCAACTCTTGCAAAATGCGCCTCGAGGCGTTGAAGGACTTTCACCCCGGGCCTCGGGCCTCTCCGGAAACTGCGACGCCCGTCACACCTCCCGAACCTGCTCGAGCGACTTGTAACCCGCTCCCGCGCCGAGCGGGTGGAGAAGGAACGCGAGCGCCGGTTCCGACAAGGCTCGCGTCTCCACGGACGGCACGAACCGGCGCAGGAAGTCCGCCTGCCTCTCGAAGCGCGTCGTCGTGAGGCCCTGCTCCTCTCCCCACGCGATGAGATCCGTGAAGTTGACGTCGGCCGTGAGGTCGACGAGGCCCGCGTTCGCGTAGAGCTCGTCGCCCTCGAGCCTTCGGTGGTGGGCGTAACCGCGCAGCGTCCCGCGCGGTCGGCGCTCGTAGAGCGAGTCGACCGAATCACCATAGTCGAGAAGCAGGAGAGAGCCCCGGAGAAAGAAAGATTTCCAGGAAAGGAGCCAATCGCGGGCGGCCGTAGCAATTTCGACTCGCTGTCCCTCGGGCCAGCGTCGTGAAAAAACGCTGAAAGCGTCCGAAAACCCGGCGCCCTCGCTCGACGCAGGTCGCCATTCCTCCCGGCATTCCGCCCCATTCGAAAAAATCCAAAGCTCCTCCCACCCTCCGCCCCACCGTCTGAAGACGCGCACGGGCAGCGCGTCGAGCAGCTCCGACGCATAGACGAGCGCCCGCCCCTCGCATGCCGCGAGCGCGTCCGCCATCGAGTCGTGCCACGCCGGCCCTCCCCCGAGGCGCTCGCGCTGCAGGGCGCGAAGAACGGGCGAGGTTTCGACGAGGTGCAGGCTCAGCGTCCGCCGCGCGAGAAACGGCAGCGCCGCGAGGACCGCGGCGGCAAGCTCGCCCGTGCCGGGTCCGGCCTCGATCAGATTCCACGGCACGAGACCGGCGCCAAACAGCTCCTTCCGGCGCAGCACCGCCCACGCCGCGACCGCTTCGCCGAGGGCCGGATGCAGCGTCGCGGCGGTCGCGAAATCGCCCCGCGCGCCGAGGCCCCGGACGTTCCGCGCGTAATACCCCAGCTCCGGGTCGTACAGCGCGACGCGCATCCAGTCCTCGAACCGCGCGGCCCGCCCGTCCCCGGCCCGCCCCGCAATCCGCACCGCGCGCGATGTCCGGTCCGAGGTCTCCACGGCGCCCATCATCCGGCATCCAGGCCGCCGAAGAACACGCGCAGTTGACATCGCCGGACCGAAAGGAGAACGATTCCGTATGAGCGGAGTCTTCGCTCTCGTGCCGGACAGGGCCCATCCAGGGACCGTCCTCGTCGTCGACGACGAAGACCTGGTGCGCGGTCTGCTCGTGGCCCTTCTGCGGCCCCGGGGCTACCGGGTCGAGACGGCCGCTTCGGCCGAAGAAGCGCAGGAGCGGTTGAAGACGCTCCGGCCCGACGTCATTCTTCTCGACCTGCACCTTCCCGGAAGAAGCGGACAGGATGTCCTCGCGGAGCTCCGGGGCGACCCTCTCACGCGGCTCCTGCCGATCGTCATGATCACGGGCGGGGCCACGGACGAGGAAAGGCTTTGCGCCATGGCCGAAGGCGTTACGGACTTCGTCGCGAAGCCGTTCGTCACCGAGGAGCTCCTCGCGCGGCTCAAGTCGCTCGTACAGATGAAGAGGTTCACGGACGCGCTCGAGCACGCCGAGCACGTGATCGTCGCGCTTGCGCGCGCGATCGACGCCCGCGATCCCTACACGGCGCAGCACAGCGGGCGCGTTTCGCTGTACGCCAGCCGACTCGGTGCCGCGATCGGCCTCACGGGCCTCGAGCTCGAGGCCGTGAGGCGCGGCGGCCTGTTCCACGACATCGGGAAGATCGCGGTCCGCGACGCCGTGCTCCTCAAGCCCGCCCCCCTCACACCCGAAGAGTTCGCCGAGATCCGCCGGCACCCGGTCGTGGGCCGCGAGCTCCTGTCGGGCATGAAGACGCTCGCCTTCGCGCTCGACGTTGTCTACTCGCACCACGAGCGGCTCGACGGGTCGGGCTACCCGGACGGCATCGCCGGCGAGGCCATTCCGCTCACCGCCCGCGTCACCTCGATCGCCGACATTTACGACGCCCTGACGACGGCCCGCGTCTACCGCCCGGCGCTCAGGCGCCCGGAGGCCCTCGCGATCATGGAAGAGGAGGCCCGCCGCGGATGGTGGGATGCCCGGCTTATCGATGTGTTCCGGGGCCTTCTCGGGGGAATTCCGGAAGACGTCGCGCGCGTCACGGACGCCCCCTGACGGGTCGTTTACGCGGGTTTCCCCAGGATCGCGGTCACCTTTCGGAGAAGAGACTTGAGGTCGAGAGGTTTCGCGAGGAAATCGACCGCGCCCGTCTGGCCGGCGAAGACCACACGGTTCTTCTCCGGAAAGCCCGACATGAACAGGACGGGAATCGGCGCGCGCTCCGCCCGCGACTTCAGGACCCGTACGGTGTCGAAACCGTCGAGGCCGGGCATCAGCACGTCGATGAGGACGAGGTCGAACGTGCGCGTCTCGAAGAGCGTGAGGGCGTCCTCTCCCGACGCGGACGGAACCGAGTCGAACCCGCCGCGGCGCAGGCACTCGCAGACGAGATTCCTCACCTGCTCCTCGTCGTCCACGACGAGCACGACGGGCCGGCGCGCGGCCGCCGCGGCCGCCGCGGGCGTCGCCACGGGAAGGATGGCGCTCCTTCGGTGGACGGCCGTCTTGACGCGGGCCGCGACCGGAGTCTCCGGCACGCCGGAGCGCGGCCGGGGCGCCTGCTGACGCTCGAGCGCCTCGAGCGACGCCGCCAGGGCGGCGGCGGACGGAAACCTATCCTCGGCTTTCTTCGCGAGGCACCGCTCGACGACGGCCGCGAGCTCCCGCGAGACGCCGCGCTTTTCGAGCGTCTCGCGCGACACGGGGGTCTCGAGATGCTTCCTCGCGATCGAGAGGAACGTACGGCCCGTGAACATCCGGCGGCCGGTCAGCAGCTCGAACGCAATGGCTCCGATCGCGTAGATGTCGCTCCGCTCGTCCACGACGAGGCCGCGCACCTGCTCGGGCGACATGTACTGGGGTGTTCCCACGGCCAGGCCGACACGCGTGATCCTCGGGTCGGTCCGGTTCGTGTCGTGCGCCAACCCGAAGTCGAGAACGGAGACGTCGTCCGAGGGCCGGATCATCACGTTCGCGGGCTTCAGGTCACGGTGCACGATGCCGGCCGCGTGAGCGGCCGCAACGGCCCGCGTCAACTGGGTCAGAATCCGGAGCGATCGGCGCGCGGGGATCGGACCCTCGAAGTCGATGACGGTTCCGAGGTTCCGGCCTTCGACGAACTCCATCGTCAGGTACGGCACGTCGCCGGCGACGCCGTAGTCGTGGAGGCGGCAGACGTTGGGGTGGCTGATCTTGCGGTTCAGGCTCACTTCGCTCTTGAACCGTTTGAGGGCCGCGTCCCTCTCGTCGGGGTTGGTCCGCGTGAGGACCTTGATCGCGATCACCTCGCCCAGCTCGCGATCGAGGGCCTTGAAGACGAAACTCATGCCGCCCTGCCCGATCGGCCCCTGGTACTCGTACCGCGGGAGCGACGCGAAGAGACTCGTGCGGAGGACGTTGAGATCAGGGCCGGGGCGCTCGTCCACGCTCCGATTATGGCCGGTTCAACCGGCGGGAGCGGGCGGTGTGAGCGTTCCCTGAGGCGTCACGACGACGTCCAGCCCGAGCAGATCGCTGCAGTAACGCGCGAGATCCCCGTTGCTGAGGTCGTCCCACCCGCCGCAGGTGTCGTGTTCCTTCTGCTGAACGTCGCAGGCGAGAGGAAGCTGGTTCACCATCTGGCGCGCCAGCTCCCACTGGTTGCCGAGAGCCTCGAGCTGCCAGCGGTTCACGCCCGGCCGGCGCTCCACGATGCCGGCGAAGTGCTTGCGCAGCTCTCCGTCGTCGAGCCTGCGAAAGCCCTGGCAGAAGATCCCGCGGTCGTTCGCGACCCGGCACATCGAGTGGTCCTCGTCCGTGAGCGTGAGGAGGAATTCGCGCAGGGACCGGATCGCCCAGGCCCGGGACACGACACGCGGAGAGGGGGCCTCGGCCATGACGGTCATTCTCGATCCTGGGGCCCCGGCGGCGCAAGAGCCCCCGCGCCGACTCCTCCTTCCCCCTCACCTTCCCCAGCACCTGCATCATGGCCATCTCGCCCGCCGACCGCTCAAGCTGAGCGGCACACCCTATGCGGGATGACAATTTCTACAAGAGCCTGATCGACAACCTGACCGAGGGAATCTACTTCCTCGACCGGGAAAGGCGCATCACGTACTGGAACGGCGGCGCCGAGAGGCTCACGGGCTATCCCGCGGAGGAGGTGCTCGGCCGGTGCTGCGCCGACGGCCTGCTCCAGCACGTGGACACCGCGGGCCGTCTCCTCTGCCACGACGGCTGTCCGATGCAAGCCGCGATGAGCGACGGCCGGGAGCGAGAGGCGGAGGTGTACCTCCACCACAAGGCGGGTCATCGCGTGCCCATCACGGTGCGCGCCGTTCCCATCCGCGGCCCCGGCGGCGCGATCGTCGGCGCCGTCGAGATTTTCAACGACGCCTCCCGCCAGGTGCGGGCGGAGGAGAGAATTCGCGAGCTCGAGGCCCTGTCGCTCCTCGACCCTCTCACGGGAGCCGGGAACCGCCGATACGCGGAGATCTCCCTGGCCTCTCGACTCTCCGAGAAGAGGCGTTATGGCCTGCCGGTGGGTCTCCTCTTCGTCGACCTCGACGGATTCAAGGCCGTCAACGACCGCTTTGGACATGCGGCGGGAGACGAAGCTCTCCGTGTCGTTGGACGCACGCTCGCCGCCGCCTTGCGGGCGGGCGACTTCTTCGGGCGCTGGGGAGGCGAGGAGTTCATCGTGCTCATCGGAGGCCTCGAAGGGCGGCGTCTGAGAGACGCCGGGGACCGCCTCCGCGCGCTCATCGCCCAGTCCAGCGTCCCCTCCGTCCCCGACCTCGGGGTCACGGTCTCGATCGGCGTGACCGAGGCCCGGAGCGACGACACCCTCGAGTCGCTCGTGGCCCGCGCCGACGAACGGATGTACGAGGCCAAGAGGCACGGGCGCAACCGGGTCTTCGACGACTTCGACGCCGGCAAGGGCCGAACCGCCACCGCGCCTTCGGAGCGAGACAGCGTCAGCCGGCCGGACGACCCCCCAGCCATCCGCCTCGAAAGCCGGCGCGCGAGAGGCCGGTCCGGATCTCCGGACGGCGCCGCATGAGGTCCCAGACGAAGCCGGAACGGGCGTTTTCGATCATGACGACCACGGGTCCCTGATCGAGGCCGAGGTAGTCGGGAGCGACCCACGTGCCGCGCCCGTCGTGGAACGAGGGGTTGAAGCTGCACAGAAAGCCGTATTCATTGCGCAGCTTCGGGTAGCGCGCCGCCATGCGGCGGAGCGTCGGCACGACGATTTCCGGCGCGAAGGGAAGCGACGTCGCGACCGCCCATGGCGAAAGCGTGCCGTCGTCGGGTCCGTCGGGAACGCCGCGCGCGGCATAGCCCATGAAGCGGCGGCCGCGCGCGGGCCGTCCCCCGTCGCCGGGGCCGTCGCTCGCCGTGATGCCCCAGCCCCGCGCGCCGTAGCCCCGGAAACCGAGCGGGTTCTCGATGGCATAGCGCTGGTGAATGAGGGTCATCCGACGGCTGTTCTCGAAGTAATCCCAGCCCCGAGGAGACAGAGAGGCGTCTCTGAGACCCCGGAAATCGACCCACAGGTGGGGAAGCTGATGCGTGAAAAGCGGCCCGCAGTAGAGAACCTGAAGTCCGAAGAGCTTCCGGTAGCGGTAGCTCGACGTCCATGCGTCCCAGCTCGACTTCGGCACCGGGTGCGTCGGCGAGCCGAGCGCGAGCAGGTAGAGAAGAAGCGATTCGTCGTACCCGCGCCAGCGACAGGAGAGGAAGCCGTCCTCCGGTGTCCAGCCGTGCGCCAGAGCCCGTCCGCCGGCGAGCGCCCAGCGCCAGTCCGCGCGGCTGTAAAGCGCCCGGCCCCGTCTCCGGATCTCGCGCTCCATGGGAGCGCGCCGGTCGAAGAACGAGGCGCAGGCGAGCACGCCCGCGAGAAGGATCGAGGAATCCATCGTCGAAAGCTCGCAGCGGAGAGCGCGGCGCCCGGTGCGCATGTCCAGAAAGTGGTAGTAGAGGCCGTGGAACCCCGTTGCGTCCTCGTCCTGACCCTGCGCGCTCCGCGCAAAGAACCGGAGCGTGGTGAGAACCCTCTCGGCCGCCTCGGCCCGCGTGAGCCATCGGCGGTGGACGCCGATCGGGTAGCACGTCAGCGCGAGCCCCACCGCGGCGATGCTGGCGGGAGATCCTTCCCGGCTGCGATCGCGCACGAGGCCGTTGCCGGGATTCGTCTCGTAGACGAAATAGCGGAACGTGTGGCGCTGAAGGTCGCCGAGCTCCTCGAGGTCGCCCGGCTTCATGACGGCGTCATTCGAGAGCGGCGACGGCGCTCTGGAGCGCCTCGGCCAGGGTCGGGTGGATGTGGATCGCGTCGCGGACGGCCGAGACGCGCGCTCCGGCGTTCATGAGCGCCACGAAGACGTGCACGAGCTCGGCCCCTTCCGCCGCGAGCACCGTGGCGCCGAGGAGCTTCTTCGTCTTCGGGTCCACGACGACCTTCACGAACCCTTCGGGCTCGCCGATCTCGCGGGCCTTGCCGTTCTTGGACATCGGGAAGCGTCCCACGCTCACGGGGCGGCGGAGGCGCCGCGCGTCCTCCTCGGAGAGCCCGACGCGTCCGAGCTGAGGGTCCGTGTAAACGGCCCAGGGCACGATGCGATCTGTCGTTCGCTTCCCATCTCCCGCGAGCTGCGAGAGGAGGATGCGGAAGTCGTCCCATGCCGTGTGCGTGAACATCGGGCCGCCGCGGATGTCGCCCGCGGCCCAGACTCCGCGCACCCGGGTGCGGAGGCGACGATCCGTCCTGAGAGTGCCGCCCTTCTCGGGCGCGAGGCCGATGCGCGAAAGGCCGAGGTCGTCCGTGTTCGGACGCCGGCCGGCCGCGAGGAAGACATGCGACGCCGTGACGGTTTCCGGCCGGCCGTTCTCGCGGTAGGACACCTTCACGCCTCCGCGGGTCTTCTCGACACGCGTGACCCCTGCGCCGAGTCGACAGGTGATCCCTTCGCACTCGAGGATTCCCCGGAGCGCGCGAGAGACCTCCTGGTCCTCGCGGTCCGCGAGGCGCTCCCCACGCTCGAGAAGGGTCACGCGGCTCCCCATGCGGCGGTAGAACTGCGACATTTCGAGCCCGACGTAGCTGCCGCCCACGACGACGAGATGTCGCGGGAGCTCGGGCCGGTCGAGCCAGTTTCCGGCATGCAGAAAGTCGATCCCCTCGAAGCCGAGGCCGCGTGGGACGAGGGTGCGTGTGCCCGTGTCGAGAACGACCCGCCGCGCGAGAACCACGCGGCTGCCGATCCCCACGCGGAAGAGGCGCCCATCTCTTCCGAGGAAGCGCGCGTGGCCGTGGTGGTACGCCGGGTTTCCGCCGTGCGCGTGGACGAGAGACTCGCGGAGCGCGATTCGCGATTGGGCGGCAATGCCATGGGCGCGCCCGAGGACGGCGCCGAAGTCGATGTGCATACTCGGGATGCGGATGCCGAACTCGCCCGCGCGGCGCGCGAGCTGGGCGACGCGAGCCGAGGCGATCGCGGCTTTCGTCGGCGTGCAGCCGAAGTTCACGCACGAGCCTCCGGGGTCCTTGCGCTCGGCCAGCGCCACGCGCCAGCCCTTCTTCGCGAGCGCGTGAGCGAGCGGGATGCCCGCCTGTCCGGCGCCGACGACGAAAAGGTCGACGGCGGCGTCCCGCCCGGCCCGTGCCTCAGCCATCGAGAGCCATTATCGTGACTCCGGGCCGGCACCGGCCGGGGGAAGCCGGCAGGCACGCGAAAAACGGTGGCGGTTGTTCGCGAAGGCCCGATAGGCGCGGTCGAAGGCGAGCCGTAGTCCTGGCGTCACGGAAAGCACGTAGAGCGGGTACGCCCACCAGATCCGCCGCATCACGTGGCGATAGACATCCGCGCCGCGTATCTGCCGCCCGTCCGCGTGCAACAGCCGCAGGTCGAACAGGAGGTCTTCCTGCGGGGCATTCAGCCGTTCAACGACCCACTCGCTCTGGAGCGGTGCGATGGCAAAACCTCTCTTGCGAAGGGTATCCGCCCAGAACGGTACCCACCGCCGGCAGAACCCGCAGGAATCGTCATACAAAACCCAGCCGATCGGTCTTTCCTGGTCCGTCATCGTTCTTCCCGAGAAAGAATCGGGGTCCCTCTGAACACCGTCACGTTCGATCCGTCAGCGAGAAATGCAGAGGCCGGAGGCGTCTTCAGGAACGCGACAAACTGGCTTCCGTAGAGTCCCGCGACGTCGCAATCGAGTTCGGTCGCCGTCGCCGTGCAAACCCGCCAGCGCGGATGCTCCACGTGGTACTCGGTCGTGCGCCCTCCTCTCCGTCGAGCGTACCCCCAGTAGTGCTCCGTAATGAACTCCACGTCGCTTCCCTCCGCAGGCTCGACGGCGTTGCCGTCGGCCGAAAGCTCCATTCGATTCTCTCGTCCGCGAAACCGCCAGGAGTAGGACACCGTCCGCGGTGCCGTCGCACTGCCGGTCTCCGGCTCGATGCGGTGCCGCATCGGGAGGGCAACGTAGTTTTCTCCGTAGAGAGTTCTCGCCGTCCACGCGATCGCGATGCGCGGCACGATCTCCTTCACGAAGACGACGCCGCGGCGCCATCCATCGCTGGCCTTCCGTCGCACGTAGAAACGCAGATTCACCTCTTCAAAGTCGCGGTGCCAGGGAATCGCTGCGCCGAAGACGCGCGTGTCGAGGAACAAAAAACCGACGACGCTTACGAATGTTCGGCCCTGCCGGTCATCCAGCTCCGTTCCGGCGGGCACGAGCGGCGACAGCACTTTCGGATCGATCTCGAAACTCAACATCGCCAGATGACGCCATTCAGCGGTCAGGAACGGTGATGCGTGGAAGGTCATCGACCTTGTATTCTCGATCAGGGACCTGCCTCTATATAGTCGCGGCGATGCGGAACCGGGATTCGTCCGAGGCCGGCCCGGCCCTGCCCGCCGCCTCCGCGCCGCGCGGCCGCCGGAAATGGGTCAGCCACGGCCTTTCGAATCGCATCGTGTATGGCGGCCTCCACTACGGCGCTCGCTGGCTCCCCCTCCCCGTCCTCCACGCGATCTCGCTTTTCGGCAACACCCTCGCTGTCACCCTCATGCGCGAGACGCTCGCCGGCATCCGTGAGAACTTCCGTCTGGCCCTCGGCGTTTCGGAGCGCGACGCGGGACGGCTCGCGCGGCGCCTGTTCTTCGAGTACGGCCGCTCGGTCATCGACGTCTGGCGCCTTCGGAGCGAGGCCTTCGTCCCCAGGATCACGTCGTTCGAGGCGGACCGCTCGGTGCTCGCGCGCGCGCGGAGGGACGGCCGCGGCTTTCTCCTCGTCACGGGTCACGTCGGGAACTGGGAGATGGGGGCGGTGACCCTCCGCGGCCACTCTCTGACCCCGGCCGTGGTCGGCCAGCCGGAGCTCGACCCGGACGTCGAAGCCATGCGCCTGAGCCTGAGGACGCGGCTCGGCGTCGAGTCCATCGACATCGGCGCTTCCACCGCCACCGCGTTCCGCGTGCGCGCCGCGATCGAGGCGGGCCGGGCGGTCGCGCTCCTCGTCGACCGCGCCTACCCGGAGGACCAGGTGACGGTTCCCTACTTCGGACGCCCCACGCCTTTTCTCCGCTCGCCGGCCCTTCTCGCCCGCTTTTGCAAGTGCGAGGTCCTCCCCGGATTTTTTCTGCGCAGTCCCGACGGCTCGTATTTCAACGTCTGGGGGACGCCCGTCGCCGCGGACGAGTCGCTCCCTCCCGAGGAGGACGCGCGCCGCATCATGGGCCGCGTGGCCGCCGACCTGGAAGGCGTCGTGCGCGCGCACCCGACGCAGTGGTTCAACTTCTACCGATTCTGGAGCAACGGCAGCGCGTCCGGGTAGGCGGCGGACGCCTGCTGCGCCTCCCTGCCCGGGCGCTTCCACTTTCCGAAGACGTAGTTTCCGCAGCACCGGCTGCAGATGGGGAGCGGCTCTTTCGCGAGCTTCTCGCGGAAGAGCCGGGCGGGCTGACCTGTCCAGACCTCGCGGAACGAGGTCTCCCGGACGCTGCCGATGAAGTAGTCGGGGAAGTCACCGCAGAAGCAGACGCGGCCGTCCGGCTCGATCTGCGCGAAGGACCAGGCCACCGGACACAGGTCGTGCCCGAAGGTCCGGCCGGCATCGGCGAAGTAGTCCGGGACCCCTTCCGCCGGCACGTCGGGCACGAACGAGATCCACGCCTGGCCCCGCGCGGAATCGAGCAAACGCCGGCGGCGGATCCCCTTCAGGAGCCTCACGAGCTGGGCCATCTGCTGCCCCTTCGTGGCCGCGAAGTCCGCCCCGTCGAACTCGAACCCTTTCCAGGAGCTGCCGGTGACGCCGAAGGTCTCCGACATCACCTTCTCGTACGCCGTGCCGGTCTCTTTCGACACGAACCAGCGGAGTCCGATGTTGATCGTGTCGAGCGGCAGCTCCCGGAGGGCCTCCAGCGCCGGCGCGAAATCGTCCAGGTTGAGCTCGGTGATGGGCATGATCGCGAGGAGCATCGGCACGGCGGACCCGAGCTCGTCGCGCACGCGGGCCACGGCGCGGACGCCGGCCGCGGCGCGCTCGAAGCTGTCGGCCTTGCCGCGGATCCGGTTGTGGAGGGCGGCGGGGCCGTCGATGGAAACCATCACCGAGTCGACACCCGCTTCCACGAGCTCCCGCGCCACCGCCTCCAGGAGCCAGCCGTTCGTGATCATCGTGCAGGTCAGGCCGCGCCGTTTCACCTCCCGGATGAGAGGCAGGATGTCGGGATAGAGCAGCGGCTCACCTCCGAACAGGCTGACGATCGGCCGCGAGGGCGCGAGCTCGTCGAGGAGGCGGACGTAGTCGGCGAGCCCCATCTCGCGCTTCAACCCGATCAGCTCGCGGATCCGGCTCCTCTCCTTTTCACCATCCGTCGCGGTGGACGCCCCGAGCGCGCGGAAGATGCCGGTGTCGCCCCACTGGCCGCACATCTTGCAGCGGAGGTTGCAGAGGTTCGTGACGCGCAATTGCACGAACGTCGGCATCGGAAGGTTGTCGGGGCGGGGCGCGGCCAGATGCTCCATCACCTCGCGGCGGCCGCGCCGCATTCGGCCCAGATAGCCGCGCGCGAACCCCGCGAGCTTCAGGCCGCGCCGGAAGCTCACGGCCCCTCCCCGCTCTCGACGATCCCCGTCGCTTTCTCGAAGGCCCCCCGGCCGCGGACCGCCTGCAGGACCCGGATCCCGGCGGCGCAGACATGGAAAGCGGCCATCCAGAGCCGGGCCTTCCAGTCCGGGTAGAAGACGCCGCCGCCGAGCGCCGTCGTGACGCCGCGCTGGATCCAGAGGTTCGGGGCGGGTGTATAGAAGGTTTCCAGCACGTGCGGCTGGTAGAAGCCGTGGACGAAGACCGCGAATCGCCGGATCGCGCGCCGGTAGATCTTCTCGAAGCCCCTGAAGTCGGCCGCGTCGACGCGTCCCTTGGCGCGCAGCGCGCGGTCGACGGCGGAGGCCGCGAGCTCGGCCGACTCCATCGCCAGGAGGACGCCGGTCGAGAAGACGGGGTCGAGGAAGCAGGCCGCGTCCCCCACGAGGCAGAAGCCGTCGCCCGAGATGCGGGGCGTCGAGTACGAGTAGTCGGCGATGGCCTGCACGTCCATCGTCCGCTTCGAGCCCGCGAGGAGGTCGCGCACCTCGGGCGTCGCCGAGACCGACTCCTCGAAGAACCGCTCCACGGTACCCTCCCGCTCCTTGAACCGCCGCGACGGCATCACGATGCCGACCGAGACCGAGCCGTCGGAGAAAGGGATCAGCCACCACCAGCCGTCCGGTGTCGTGACGACGACGATGTCCCCTCCGGTGGGTCCCTCCGCGCGCCGGAACGTGTCGTAGTGGGCGAACGCGGCCGAGCGGTCGAGAAGCGGATCGCGGCGCCTCCCGCCGAGGTGGCGCGAGAGGAGCGCGTCGCGGCCGGTGGCATCCACGACCACTTTCGCCTCCACGGTGCGCGGCTCGCTTTCCCCCTCGAGGAGCACCTTCACGCCGCGCGCCCTCCGGCCGTCCGCGCCGAAGAGCACTTCCAGAACGCGCGCCTCCTGGAAGACGGCCGCCCCCGACTCCCGGGCGTGGTCCAGGAGAAGCATGTCGAACTCGGCCCGCTTCACATGGAAAGAGCTCGGGTGCTCGCGGTCGATGCCGTTCGCGAACACCACCGGGCGCGTGAAGGACGACCCCTGGTGGTAGAAGCGGGCGCCGAGCTTCACCTGCGGCCCCGCCGCCTTCAGCTTCGAAAGCACTCCGATTCGCTCGAAGAGCGGCACGTTCCAGGGCAGAAGCGACTCGCCGATGTGGAAGCGGGGGAACTTCTCGCGCTCGAAAACGACGGTCCGGTGGCCCATCCGCGCCATCACAGTCGCGAACGTGGAGCCGCCGGGCCCGCCGCCGCAGACGACCGCGTCGGCCTCGGCCGGGAAAACCTCTCCACGGGCGTTGTCTTCCCCGGGACTCTTCCTGGACACGCGCCGGATTATCCGCCCGTTGTGCGCTCTTGCGGGCGCGAATCAAACTTCCTATCGTCACCCTCATGAAGGCCGAAAGCCGCCTGATCGTCCTGTCCGCCCTCGCCGCCCTCGCCGCCACGGCGTGCGCCCCCACCGCCGGTGTCGTGGACGCCGGCTCCCCCACGGCCTCTCCGGCCGCCCACGGCATCGACCTTGCCGGCATCGATCGATCGGTCGCGCCGGGAGACGACTTCTTCGCCTACGCGAACGGGGCCTGGATCAAGAGCACCGAGATCCCGGCCGATCGGAGCTCCTGGAGCGTCAGCGGCATGCTCGTCGAATTGACGGCCCGGCGGACGGCCGATCTGATCGCCGAGGCCGCCAAAACGCAGGGTCGCGTCGGCTCGGATGCGAGGAAGATCGGCGACACCTACGCGAGCTTCATGGACGAGGCGGCCATCGAGGCGAAAGGGCTCGAGCCGCTCAAGCCCTCGCTCGACCGCATCGCGGCGATCTCCGACGCGCAGGGGCTCGCGCGCGCTCTCGGCGGCACGCTGCGCGCCGACGTCGACGTCCTGAACAGCACCAATCTCTACACCGGCAACCTGCTCGGCCTCTGGGTCGCACAGGACCTGAACGACCCGGGCCGCTATTCGCCGTTCCTCCTGCAGGGCGGCCTCGACATGCCCGACCGCGACTACTACCTCGACCCGTCGCCGCGCATGGCGGAGATCCGGACCCGGTATCGCGGGCATATCGCGGCCGTCCTCAAGCTCAGCGGCGCCGCCGATGCCGACGCGAAGGCCGCCCGGATTTTCGAGCTGGAGCGCCTAATCGCCGAGGCGCACGTGAGCCGCGTGGACTCGGAGGACGTGCGGAAGGGCAACAATCACTGGATGCGGGAGGAGTTCCCCAGGCGCGCGCCCGGCCTCGACTGGCAGGCCTTCTTCTCGGCCGCCGGGCTGGATGGGCAGAACGACTTCG
The DNA here is from genome assembly GCA_041495865.1 of Thermoanaerobaculia bacterium. GTDB lineage: Bacteria > Acidobacteriota > Thermoanaerobaculia > UBA5066 > UBA5066 > Fen-183. Next base: position 15,227 of record JBGQDL010000083.1, read on the forward strand.
TGGTCTGGCAGCCGCATGCGGTCACCGGCATCTCCGCGCTCGTGCGCGGCCAGCCGCTCGCGACATGGAAGGACTATCTGACCTTCCACGCCGTCGAGCGCGCCTCGACGTTCCTGCCCAAGGCGTTCGTCGACGAAGCGTTCGCCTTCCACGGCAAGGTGCTCTCCGGCACGCCGAAGCTCCGCGACCGCTGGAAGCGGGGAGTGGATGTCGCGGACGCCGCGCTCGGCGAGGCCATCGGCAAGCTGTACGTGGAACGCTACTTCCCTCCCGCGGAGAAGGCGCGGGCGGAAGAGATGGTGCGCAACGAAGTGTCCGCGTTCAGCCGCCGGATCGACGGCCTCGGCTGGATGGCCGCCGAGACGAAGGTTAGGGCGAAGGCGAAGCTCGCCGCCCTGAAAGTGGGCGTCGGCTACCCGGACAAATGGCACGATTACTCGGCCCTCGAAGTGGTGAGAGGCGACGCTCTCGGCAACGCCCAGAGGGCGTGGCTGTTCGAATACCACCGGAACCTGAAGAAGCTCGGGCAGAAAGTCGACCGCGGGGAGTGGGTGATGAACCCGCAGCTCGTCAACGCCGTCAATCTGCCGGCGATGAACGCGCTCAATTTCCC
>JBGQDL010000084.1:0-15713 GCA_041495865.1 Thermoanaerobaculia bacterium
CGCCTCATGGGATTCGGCCACCGGGTCTACAAGAACTACGACCCGCGCGCCAAGGTCATCAAGAAGCTCGCCTACGACGTCTTCGAGGTGACCGGCAAGAGCCCTCTCCTGGACATCGCGCTCGAGCTCGAGCGGATCGCCCTCCAGGACGAGTATTTCCTGAAACGCAAGCTGTACCCGAACGTGGACTTCTACTCCGGCCTCATCTACCAGGCCATGAAGTTCCCCGTCGAAATGTTCCCGGTTCTCTTCGCGATCCCGCGCATGTCCGGCTGGCTCGCCCAGTGGGACGAGATGATCCAGGACAAGGAGCAGAAGATCGCCCGGCCGCGCCAGGTCTATCTCGGCGCTTCCGAGCGCCACTTCATCCCCTTCGAGAAGCGGGAGATCAAGGCGGTCCCGGTGGAGGGCGCGCTCACGTCGGTGTAGCAGGCAGGCGCGTGATCGGGGACGGCCGCCGTTCCTCGTCCACGTTCACGTAGACGACCTCGGCTTCGGTCACCTTCACGGTCTCGTCCGTCTTCCGCCAGCGCTCGGCGGTGACGAGGACCTTGATGGTGATCGAGGTTCGGCCGATGCGGGTCACCGTCGTGTAGAAGCTCACGATGTCGCCCACGTGGACCGGAGCGTGAAAGACGACTTCGTTCATCTTCACGGTGACGACGAGGTCGCAGTACGGCCGCGTCGCGATGGCTCCTGCCTGGTCGAGGTAGGCGAGGAGGACCCCGCCGAAAATCGTGCCGTGGCTGTTCGTGTCGCGCGGGAGCATCGACACGCGAATCGCGGGCTGCAGGCCCGGGGAAGAAGCTCGACCGCCGGTCTCGACGTCCATGGCCGGATTATGGCGGGCTAAGATCCTTTTCATGCCTCCCGCGAGGACAGGCCTCTTCCTCGGCCGCGTTGTCGACCGGGTTTCGGGGAAGACCGGCCCCGAGCCCTTCCTCCTCGACGCCGCCGATCTCACGACGCACGGCCTCATCGTGGGCATGACAGGCAGCGGGAAGACCGCGCTCGGCATCGTCCTGATCGAGGAGCTGCTCCTGCGCGGCATCCCGGTCCTCGCGATCGACCCGAAGGGCGACCTCGGCAACCTGCTGCTCGACTTCCCGGGCCTCTCGCCCGCAGAGTTCGCGCCTTTCGTCGACCCGTCCGCCGGCACGCCCGGGTCCGAGTCGAAAAAGTGGGCGGACGGCCTCGCGGGTTGGGGCCTCGGGCCGGCCGACGTCAAGGCGCTCGTGGAGAGCCGCGCCGCCGTGATCTACACGCCCGGTTCCTCGTCGGGGACGCCGATCGACCTCTTCGGGTCGTGCGCGCCTCCCCCGGACGAGGCCGACGACGAGGACCGCCGCGACGTCGTCACGGCATGGGTAGGCGGCCTCCTCGGCCTCGCGGGCCGCGACGCGGACCCCGTGAAGTCGCGCGACTTCATTTTCCTTTCCGCCTGCGTGACGGCGCTCTGGGAGAAGGGCGAGACGGCGACGTTCGAATCGCTTCTCGAAACCGCGGCGGCGCCGCCGTTCACCCGGGTAGGAGCGCTGCCCGTCGAGACGTTCTATCCCGCGAAGGAGAGGCAGGAGCTCGTCCTCGCGGTGAACTCTCTTCTCGCGTCGCCGGCCACTTCGGCGTTCCGCGACGGCGAGCCGCTGGACGTGGCGCGGATGTTTTCGGCCGGACCGGCAGTCGGTGCGGGCACCCCGGGCAAGGCGCGCCTCTCCATCGTCTCGATCGCGCACCTCGGCGACGCCGAACGCGCCTTCGTCGTGGCGACGCTCCTTTCGCGCGTGAAGGCGTGGATGCGATCGCTGCCGGGCAGCGCCGCGCTCCGCGCCCTCGTCTACGTGGACGAGATCTTCGGGTTCTTCCCGCCCTCGGCCGAGCCCCCCACGAAAAAACCGCTCCTGACGCTTCTCAAGCAGGCCCGGGCGTTCGGCGTGGGCGTCGTTCTCGCGTCGCAGAATCCCGTCGACCTCGACTATCGCGGCCTCGCGAACTGCGGCTGCTGGTGGGTGGGCACGCTTCAGACGGAGCGCGACCGGATGCGCCTCGGGGAAGGGCTGGTCCAGGCCGGCGGGAAGGACGCGTCCGCCCTTCTCGACAAGACGAGAAAGCGTGTCTTCCTCCTGAGCGACGTGCACCGCCCGGAACCCACGCTCGTCGAGACGCGTTGGGCGATGAGCTACCTTCGCGGGCCGATGACGAAGGCCGACCTCGCGAAGCTGAAGGCCGCGGGAGACGCCGGCACCGCGCCCGTGAAGAAGGAGAAGACTCCGGCGGACTCCACGGCGCCCGCCGTTCCATCGGCGTGGCCGGCGCGGTGGCTCGAAAAGCGCAACGCCGACATCGCGTCCCCCGCGCTGTTCGTGAAATACGCCGTGCGGTACCACTCCGGCACTTCGTCCGCGCCGGAGACCACGGCGGCGAAACTCTTTCCGCTGACCGCCGGGTCCCCCGCGGAGGTGCTCGAAGGAGAGATGACCGATCTCGGACCCGCGGGCCTCGACGCGCTGAAGAGTGCCGCGCCCGGCCGCCCCCTACGTTATGCCGAGCTGCCCGCCTGGTTCGGGGAGAGCGCCGTCAAGGCCGTCGAGAAAGCGGTGCGATCGCGCCTGCCGGACAAGCTCGCGGCGATGCTCCTGAAGGATCCCGTCACAGGCGCGCTCTCTTCGCCCGGCGAAACGCCCGACGCCTTCGCGTCGCGCCTCGGAAGCGCGGCGGAGGCTCCCGCCGCGCTCCGCGAGAAGCTCGAGAAGAAGCGCCGCGACCTCGCCGCGGCCGAAGCGGCCGAGGAGAGCCGGTCGATGGAGACGATGGCGACGGGGCTCGGCGCGGCCGTGGACCTCCTGGGCGGCCTTCTCGGGAAGCGGAAGTCGCTGCGGGTCGGAAGGATCGGATCCGTCCTGACGAAGCACCGCATGGAGGGCACGGCCGAGTCGAGGGTCGAGGGGCTGAGAGCGGAAGTCGCCGCGCTGGAGGCAAAGCTGGCGCCTCCGGACGCGGCGAGATTCGAGAAGGTGAATGTCGTCCCGGCCGCGGCGCACGTGGACGTGCTGTCGATCGGAATAGCCTGGATTTGCTGAGAGAGGGGGAGAATCCCCTCATGCCGAAGATCTCTCCGCGCAAGGAAGTGCTGGACCACCCGCTCTATCGGGCGGCCATGGCCGCGCAGCACATCGCCTATCAGCTCATGCGCGAGGTGCCGCCGGAGCACAAGGCCGAGGCGACGCGGCTGCACGGCTCGCTCGTGCACGCGACGACCTACGCGGCCTACGCCGTGGACCCGGACGTGGCCGACAAAGCGGCGCAGTGGGCCGGCCTGGTGGGCACGACCGCGCTCGCGAAAGAGCAGCTCGAGCCTCTCGCCCGCTTCGGAGACGCGCGGGACGTCGACACGCTGAGCGCGAAGCTCGGCGAGCTGGCGGCGGCCGCGGCCGCCGCCTGACGCCACGTGAAGCCTCCCTCCCACGCGGGGTGGCGCCTCGATGCGGCCGTTTTTCTCGCCGGCGCGGCCCTGATGGGACTCGAGATCGTCGGGAGCCGTGTCCTGGCCCCGGTCTTCGGAAATTCGCTCTTCGTCTGGGGCGCGCTGATCACGACGTTTCTCGCGGCGCTCGCTCTCGGCTATGCCCTCGGCGGGCGGCTCGCGGACCGCCGGCCGGACCCGGGGACGCTCGCGGCGCTCCTCGCGGGCAGCGGGGTCCTCCTCTTCGTGATCTTCGCCTCCCCGGAGGCTCTCCTCGCGGTCCTCGGCGGCGTTCCAGTCCCCGAGCGCTTCCGGGCGCTCGTCGCCTCCACGCTGATCTTCGGTCCTCCAAGCGTTCTCATGGGAATGGTGACGCCCTTCGCGGTGCGTCTCGCCGCCCGGGAAATCACGACGGTCGGCTCTGCGGCGGGTCGCCTTTCGGCGCTGTCGACGGCGGGATCCATCCTCGGGACGTTCGCGACGGCCTTCTTCCTGATTCCCACGTTCGGGACGCGCCCGATTCTCTTCTCCCTCGGGGCAGCGCTTCTCCTCGCCTCGCTCCTCGTGCCCGCGCCCCGGCTCGTGCGGCGGCTCGCCGTCGCGGCAGTCGCGGGGGCGGCGGGGGCGGCGGTATACACCGTAGCCCCCGACGTCGTCCGTCCGCCGGCGCCTGTCGGAACGCTCATCTATGAAAAGGAGACCGCTTACCATCGGCTGCGCGTGGTCGATCAGGGGCTTCGGCGCGCGCTCTTCTTCGACCGGACGACACAGGGATTCGCGCCGGTGCGAAAAGGACTCGAGACGGACCAGAACTACGCGGACGGACTTCTCCTCGGCCTCGCCCTTGCCGAGGAGCCGCGGTCCGTCGTCGCGATCGGCCTGGGCGCCGGCATGGCCCAGACCGTCCTGTCCGCCCATGCCCCCGAGATCGCGACGACCTCGATCGAGATCGACCCCGAGGTCGTCGACGTGGCCAGGCGGTTCTTCGGGTTCGCGCCCGACGAAAACGACCGGGTGATCGTGGGCGACGGGCGCCGGGAGCTCGATGCCCGGATCGCTTCGGCGGACGTCATCCTGGTCGACGCATATTTCTCGGACAGCATCCCCTTCCACCTCGTCACGGAGGAATTCGACGCTCTATGCAAGCGGAGGATGACGCCGGGTGGGGCCCTCGCCTTGAACTTCGTGGGCGCCCTGAGCGGGAAAGGGAACGCTCTCTTCTGGGCCGCCGTCAAGACGCTCCAGAAGGTCTTCCCCCGGGTCTACATCTTCTCGTCGGAGCTCGCGTCGGGGAAGCCCGCGTTCCAGGCGAATGCGATCGTCGTGGCGACTCGTTCGCCGGATCGGCTGGATCGGGGGTCCGTCGCGGAGCGGGGCCGTGCGCTCGCCGGCCGGCTGAAGCGTCCCGGAGTGGGAGCGTGGTCGACGTATCTCTACGAGGGGGAGTTGCGCACGGGCGACGTCCCGGTCCTCACCGACGCGTACAGCCCGACCGATGCGCTCCAGCAGTTCTCGAGGTGATTCGGGGGCCCCGGAGGGTCACTCTTCCTTCTTCGTTCCGAGGATGACGAGGACGATGAGGAGAAGCAGGACGATGAGTCCAATGACGATCGTCGTCGTGCGCGACGTGCCCGCGGGCGCCTGGGGCGAGGTGGCTTCCGCCCCGGCGGCCGTCGAGGGTCTCGCGGTGTCGGGCGTGGCCGGCGCGGCAGCCGCAGTGTAGGCGCCGGCCGGCGCGGCCGTCGCCGGGGCCGTCGCGGGGGTCGTCGCGGGGGCAGCGGGCTTCGTCGCGGCGGGGGGGCTGGCCGGCGATTGTGACCGGGCGGCGGGCGCGACGAGGGCGAGGGTCAGGAGGAGAGCGGAGATCGCGGAGCGTCTCTTCATGACCCGTGAAACTATCGGGCGGATGGGGATGCGTCAAGCGGTCCGCCGGGCCGCCCGGTCCTAGTGCGTCATCTCGCCCGAGCGGGCGACCCGAAGCTGGGCCAGCTCGGCCCTCAGGTCGGAGAGGTCGGCCAGCAGGCCTTCGCGATCGGCCTCGGGGATGCTCTCGAGTGCGGGCTCCGACGTGAGCAGGCTCGCCACCTCGGCGAGCTTCGCCTCGGCGAGGCCGAGCGCCTCCGCCACGTCGCTGCCCGAGAGGTCGAGAAAGGCCTCTCCGACGAGCGACGGAACCGACACGGCCGCCTTTCTCAGGCGGGTCCCGGCGTCCGTGCCCTTCGCGCCCGCGGCCTCGACGGCGGCGTACACGGTGTGAGCAAAACTCATTCCGCGCTTCCATGTAGGGAGATTCTTGTATTCGCTCACCGCCACCATCCTAGTACGTTTGCATGGTCGTCCGCGTCACGAAAGCGGTGTTAGGCTTCCATTATCTGACTCGGCCTTTCGACTTGAACACCGGAGGAAGGAATGAAGCCATGAGACGCAAGGTCACTGTGATCGGAGCCGGGAACGTGGGCGCGTCCGTCGCCCAGAGGATCGTCGAAAAAGAGCTCGCCGACGTCGTCCTCGTGGACGTCATCGAGGGAGTCCCGCAGGGCAAGGGGCTGGACATGATCCAGTCGGGCGCCGTCGAGGGCTTCGACATGAAGATCGTCGGGTCGAACGGCTACGACGAGACCGGGGGGTCGGACCTCGTGATCCTCACGGCCGGTCTCGCGCGCAAGCCCGGCATGTCGCGCGACGACCTCCTGCGCATCAACGAGGGGATCGTATCGGACTGCATTTCGAAGACGACGCGCGGCTCGCGCGACCTGACCGTCATCGTCGTCACGAACCCGCTCGACGCGATGTGCGAGGTCGTCCGCCGCGTCACGAAGCTGCCGAAGAACAGGGTCATCGGCATGGCGGGCATCCTCGACAGCGCGCGCATGCGCGCCTTCATCGCGATGGAGCTCGGGATCTCGATGCAGAACATCCACGCGACCGTCCTCGGCGGGCATGGGGACACGATGGTCCCCCTGCCGCGCTACTCCACGGTCGCGGGCGTGCCGATCACGGAGCTGATGACGCCCGAGAAAGTGGCGGCCATCGTCAAGCGCACGGCCAACGGCGGCGCCGAGATCGTGAACTTCCTGAAGACGGGTTCGGCCTACTATGCCCCGTCCGCGGCGGCCGTCGAGATGGCCGAGGCGATCTTCAGCGACCGCAAGAAGATCCTGCCCTGCGCCGCGTACCTCGAGGGCGAATACGGGATCAAGGGCCTGTTCGTGGGCGTGCCGGTCGTGCTCGGCAAGGACGGCATCGAGAGAATCATCGAGCTCAAGCTCACGCCGGAGGAGGCCGCGGCTCTTAGGAAGTCGGCCGACTCCGTGCAGGAGCTCGTCGGCAAGCTGACCTGCTAGCCGGACGAGAGAGGGGAGGAGACTCGATCGCATGGCGGCTCCCGCGCACGTCCTGAATTCGTCGGTCGGCAAGAAGATCGTCATGGCGGTCACCGGGATCGTCCTGTCTCTCTTCGTCCTCGGTCACATGGCCGGGAACCTGCAGGCCTTCCTCCCGAACGGACCGGAAGCGCTGGACCACTACGGCGTCTTCCTGCGCGAGCTGCTCCACGGCACGGGCATCTGGTTCGTCCGAGCGGGCATGCTTCTCGCGGTCAGTCTCCACATCTGGGCGTACCTCGGCCTCACGCAGAAGAGCCTCGCCGCGCGGCCTCTGGGATATCGCGTGACGGACTACGAGGAGGCCACGTTCGCGTCGCGCTCGATGCGCTGGACAGGCCCTCTCCTCGGGATCTTCATCGTCTACCACATCTTCCACTTCACCGTGGGGTCGGTCCACCCGCACTTCGTGGAAGGGCGCGTCTACCAGAACCTGGTGACCGGTCTGGCCGTCACCTGGGTGGCGGTCTTCTATCTCGTCGCGATGGCCGCGCTTTCGTTCCACCTGTTCCATGGAAGCTGGAGCATGCTCCAGACCCTCGGCCTCTCGCACCCGAAGTACGACCCGTGGCGGAAGCGCCTCGCGGCGGTGTTCACGATCCTCGTGTGCGGCGGGTTCGCCCTCGTGCCACTTGCCGTGCTGGCGGGGGTGCTGAAATGAAGGGCCCGAAGAGGATTTTCTTGGAAAGAGAGAATTCGGAGAAGAAGAAGATCTTCTTAGCAGGAAAGAGGGGCGGCGGCGTGCAGAGAACCGCAACCTTCGAGGCCCTCCTGGGGTGGCGCTCATGGAACTGAAGTCGAACGTCCCCGACGGTCCCCTCGAGAAAAAGTGGGACAAGCACCGCTTCGACATGAAGCTCGTCAATCCGGCGAACAAGCGGAAGTACTCGGTCATCGTCGTCGGCTCCGGTCTCGCCGGCGGAGCCGGCGCGGCCTCCCTCGCCGAGCTCGGCTACAACGTCTCGTGCTTCTGCTATCAGGACAGCCCGCGGCGCGCGCACTCCATCGCGGCGCAGGGCGGCATCAACGCCTCGAAGAACTACCAGAACGACGGCGACAGCGTCCAGCGCCTCTTCTACGACACGATCAAGGGCGGGGATTTCCGCGCCCGCGAGGCGAACGTCTACCGGCTCGCGCAGGTCTCCGAGAACATCATCGACCAGTGCGTCGCGCAAGGCGTGCCGTTCGGACGCGAGTACGGTGGCACGCTCGGGAACCGCTCGTTCGGCGGCGCGCAGGTGTCGCGCACGTTCTACTCGCGCGGCCAGACGGGGCAGCAGCTCCTCCTCGGCGCCTACCAGGCGCTCGAGCGGCAGATCGGCCTCGGCAACGTGAAGATGCATTCGCGCCACGAGATGCTCGAGGTCGTCCTCGTCGACGGCCGCGCGCGCGGCATCGTGACACGCGACATGATCACGGGCGCCATCGAGTCTCACGTGGCCGACGCCGTCGTCCTCGCGACCGGCGGCTACGCCAACGTCTTCTACCTCTCCACGAATGCGGCGGGCTGCAACACGACCGCGATCTGGCGCGCGTACAAGAAGGGCGCGGCCTTCGCGAATCCGTGCTACACGCAGATCCACCCGACCTGCATCCCGGTCACGGGCGACCACCAGAGCAAGCTCACGCTCATGTCCGAGTCGCTCCGAAACGACGGGCGCATCTGGGTGCCCCTGAAGAAGGGCGACATGCGGGCGCCGCGCGACGTGCCGGAGGTCGAGCGGGACTACTATCTCGAGCGCAAGTACCCGTCGTACGGCAACCTCGCGCCGCGCGACATCGCCTCCCGCGCCGCCAAGCAGGTGTGCGACGAGGGGCGCGGCGTGGGCGAGACCGGCCTCGGCGTGTACCTCGACTTCGCGGACGCCATCAAGCGCCTCGGCGAGGACACGATCCGCGAGCGCTACGGAAACCTCTTCGACATGTACGAGCGCATCACGGACGAGAACCCGTACAAGGTTCCGATGCGCATCTTCCCGGCCGCGCACTATGTGATGGGCGGCCTCTGGGTGGACTACAACCTCATGTCCACGATCCCGGGCCTCCACGTCGCGGGCGAAGCGAACTTCTCGGACCACGGAGCGAACCGCCTCGGCGCGAGTGCCCTCATGCAGGGCCTCGCGGACGGCTACTTCGTCCTGCCGTACACGATCGGCAATTACCTCGTGTCGACGAAGCAGGGGAAGGTCGACACCTCGCACGCGGCCTTCAAGGACGCCGAAGCCGCGGTCGCGACCCGCGTGAAGAGGTTGATCGCGGTCAAGGGCCATCGCACGGTGGACTCGTTCCACCGCGAGCTCGGCAAGATCATGTGGGATTACTGCGGCATGGGCCGCACGCGGGAGGGCCTGAAGACGGCTCTGCAGAAGATCCCCGTGCTCCGCGAGGAGTTCTGGAAGAACCTCACGGTCGTCGGCGGGAACGACGAGATCAACCAGTCGCTCGAGAAGGCGGGGCGCATCGCGGACTTTCTCGAGCTGGGCGAGCTCCTGTGCCTCGACGCTCTCGAGCGCGAGGAATCCTGCGGCGGTCACTTCCGCGAGGAGTACCAGACGCCGGACGGCGAGGCCCTGCGCAACGACGAGAAGTTCTGCCACGTCGCGGCCTGGGAGTACGCGGGCGAAGGCAAGAAGCCGATCCGGAACGTCGAGCCGCTCGTCTTCGAGAACGTTCCCCTCACGCAGAGGAGCTACAAGTGAGACTGACGCTGAACGTCTGGCGGCAGAAGGACGCGAAGTCCGAGGGAAAGTTCGTCACGTACGACGCTCCCGACATCAGCCCCGACATGTCCTTCCTCGAGATGCTCGACGTCGTGAACCAGCGCCTCATCGGGAAGGCCGAGGACCCCATCGCGTTCGACCACGACTGCCGCGAAGGCATCTGCGGGATGTGCGGCATCGTGGTGAACGGCAACCCGCACGGGCCGCGCCGCGGCACCACGAGCTGCCAGCTCCACATGCGAAGCTTCAAGGACGGCGACGCCATCACGCTCGAGCCCTGGCGCGTGACGCCGTTCCCGGTCCTCAAGGACCTCATCGTGGACCGCAGCTCCTTCGACCGCATCATCGCGGCGGGAGGATTCATCACGGTGCCGACGGGCAACGCGCCGGACGGCAACGCCATCCTGGTCCCGAAAGACTGCGCGGAGCGCTCGATGGACGCGGCCGCGTGCATAGGCTGCGGCGCCTGCGCGGCGGCGTGCCCGAACGGCTCGGCGATGCTCTTCGTGGCGGCCAAGATCTCCCACCTCGCCCTCCTGCCTCAGGGCCAGCCCGAGCGCTACGACCGCGTCCTCTCGATGGTCGCGCAGATGGACGCCGAGGGCTTCGGCACCTGCACGAACCACGGCGAGTGTTCGCGCGCCTGCCCGAAGGAGATCCGCCAGGAGTTCATCGCGCAGCTCAATCGCGACTTCCTCAGGGCGAGCGTTTTCTCGCGCCCGAAGGTCGCGGGAGGCGGCGGCGCCGGCTAAAGGGATCAACATGACATCGTCCTCTCGTTTTCTGACCGCATGCGCCCTGGCGACGCTCTCTACGCTCTCTCTCCGGGCCTCGACGACGCCGGAGCAGGCCCTGGCGGCGGTTACGAAGCTCGGTGGCACGTTCGAAGCGGATCCGGAGGTCCCGGGCAATCCCGTCGTAAAGGTCGATCTGCACGGAACCGCGGTCACGGACGACGACCTCGCAGTCCTCGAGGGCCTGAAGGATCTCCGTTTCCTGGATCTTCGCCTGACGAAGATCGGGGACAAGGGCGTCGCCTATCTGAAGCGCCTTACGAAGGTCCGCTTTCTGAACCTCTTCAGGACGCAGGTGGGAGACAGCGGCCTCAAGCAGTTGAAGGATCTGACCGAGCTCGAGACGCTCCTGGTCGGAGGCACGAACGTCACGGACAAGGGTCTCGAGCATGTGAAGGTCTTCGCGCGCCTCCGGAAGCTCAGCCTCTTCGACACCAATGTCAGCGACGCCGGACTCGACTCCATCAAAGGCATGAAGAGCCTCGAGGTTCTCCTGATCGGAAAGTCGAAAGTCACCGAAGAGGGGATGAAGGCCCTCCAGGCGGCGCTCCCGAACCTGCGTTTCACCGAGCCGACGTAAGGCGACCTGACCCACCCGGCGCGTCAATTTCTTATTGAAATAATAGACGGCCTGTGGCAGGCTCGTTTTCGGTGGACCGATGGAGTTCCGCTGGAATGACTGGAATTTTCAGCACGTCGCCGAGCACGGCGTCGACCCGCAGGAGGCCGAAGGCGTTGTCCAGGACGCGGCGCCTCCCTGGCCGCTGTTCAGAGGCGACGGGAGGTTCCTCGTGTGGGGCCTGGGCAGGGGCGACCAGCCGCTTCAGGTCGTCTTCGTCCTCGATCCCGATGACACCGCCTACATCATTCACGCGCGGCCTCTAACGGAGAAGGAGAAGCGCAGATTCCGGAGGCGGAAACGATGAAGAAGAAACAGCACTCGGCCGTCGAATACCCGGAGATGCCCTTGGCGGAGCTGAGGGCCGCGACGAAGGACCTCGACCGGGAAATGGTCGCGGACGAGTTCCGTCCTATGGGGCCCGCCGAACGCGCCCGGTGGGAAAGGGCACGCCGGAAACCGGGCCGCCCTCGGCGCGGCGCCGGAGCGAAGGTCATCTCGGTGAGCGTGGAGCGTGGCCTCCTCGTTCGCTCGGACGCCCTCGCAAGGAACCTCGGGATCACGCGGGCGTCGCTCGTCGAACGCGGACTCAAGGCGGTACTCGCGGCCGAGGGGCGACTATAGACGTCGGACCGACTGCGAATGAAGTCGCCGTCTATTTCAGCGCCGCGCTGAACGTCACGTCGAGCGTCACCGGCTCCCTCAGCTTGGCCGCGGCCTGGTTCGACTTCGCGGATCCCGACAGCGAGCCCGCCGCGCGATCGGCCTTGAGGTCGAAGAGGCCGAACGCGCTCGTGGGGAAGCTCGTGCCGTCGTAGTAGTCGGCCCGAAAGACGCTGTTCTTTGCGTCGAGCCAGAACGCGATCCCCAGGAAGGGATGCTCACGCCTGTAGGCGGAGAGGTCGGAGCCGCTCTTCCACGCCGAGGCCGGGACTTCCTTGTCCGAGAGGACGAGGACCAGAGGCTTCTTGTCGTCCTTCTGGTCCGTGAAGGCGACCGCGAACGCGAGCTTTGCGGTCTTGCCGCCCGCCGAGAAGGAACCGGACGCGGTCCCGCTCCTGGCGGCAGGCTCGGCGGCCGGCGCGAACGAGACGGAGCCAAGGGCCGCCAGGGCGACCGCTGCGAGGACGACGACGGAACGACGGCAGGAAAGCGTCATGTCGATTCTCCCTTCGAGACCGATTCTTCGGCGATTCTAGGTCCCGACCCCTGGACTACTCCCTCACACCCTCTCGAACCGGCACACGCCCGACCAGGGCCGTGAGCCCTGCGGGCCCGACGACTCCGGCAGCATCGCGAGGAGCCGCATTCCGAACGACAGCCGCTTCAGGTGCGCGGCTGTCTTCAGGGGCGAGCGGATCTCGACGGGCGTCCAGCCCTGCGACACGAAGAACTCGGGCCCTTCCCAGGGTCCGAACTTCAAGGAAGCACCGGCGGCGCTGAGCTGGGCGCCGGAGTCCTTCTGGATCATCTTCAGGAGGCCGGGCGACGCGAGGTCTAGCACCCAGCTCCGAAAGCTCGGGGGCGCCGCGAGATCCCGGGCGAGGGCTCTGACCTCTTCCGCCGCGAGGTAGATGAGAAAGCCCTCGGAGACGATCAGGGCGCGGCGCGCGCTCGAGCCGAGCCGTTCGAAGAGCGCGCGGCGGGCGGTGGCGTCGGACAGGTCGAGGGGCACGCGCTCGAGGGCGCACCTGGGCTTCTCGCGGCCGAGGATCTCCTCCTTGTACGCGAGGACTCCCGGGAGATCGACTTCGACCCACGTGAGCGACGGCGGCAGAGCCATGCGGTACGGCCTCGCGTCGAGACCCGCCGCGAGGTTGACGACGAGATCCGCACCGCCCGCGACCTGCTCCTCGATGAACTGGTCGAAGAGCACCGTGCGCGCCACCCAAGCCCAGGTCGCCTTGTCCGAGAACGGCATCGAGGCCGCGATCTGCTCGCCGCGCGCGCCGGCCAGCCGCCGCGCGAACTTATCCCGGAAGAGCGCGTCGGGGCGGTCCGTCTCGCGGGCGCGGTACACGGCGACCCAGAGCGCGGTGTCCGAGACGTTCCGGACCGGGGAGCCGCTCTCGACCATGGGTCCACCTCCTCGTTCATCGAGCCTATTCTGCTCGCTTGGAGCGCCACGTCTGTCGCCGGGCGCTCCGCCGCCGACTCCACGCGCACGGTCCGCGAGATGACTGGCAGCGGCACGACTCTCGAGCATCCATCTTATTAAGCTGGATAATGACTTTGACACGGACCTGACGTCACGGCGGATGTGAGGAGGATGGAATGTCCGAAGACACGAAACGCGTTCTCGAGCTGCTCGCGAGCGGAAAGGTGACCGTGGACGAGGCCGACCGGCTGCTCCGCGCGATCGGGGCCGCGCCCGCGGGCGCGAGAGTGGAGGCGAAAGAAGAGGCGCCGGGCCAGGTCGAAAAGCCGCCGGCGCGCTATCTCCGCATCGCGGTCCAGAAGGGCGCGAACGAGTGCGGCCCCGAGAAGCAGGTCAACATCCGTGTTCCGCTCTCGCTCGTCAAGGGCGGCATGCGCCTCGGCGCGATGATCCCTGGCTACGGCGAAGCGATCAACGAGCAGCTCCGCCGGCACGGCGTCGGCCTCGATCTGTCGAAGCTGAGCGCGGAGAACCTCGAAGCGGCGCTGAAGGACATGGGGGAGCTGGCGGTGGACGTGGACCAGGGGAAGGCGCAGGTTCGGATCACCTGCGAGTGAAAATGCCCGGCCCCGAAGCCCTCCTGAAGCTGGCCAGAGCTTTCCAGGAGAGCCGTGTTCTCCTCACGGGCGCCGAGCTGAACCTCTTCACGCTGCTGTCGAAGGAAGCCCTGTCGGCCGACGCGCTCGCGGCGCGGCTCGGAGCGGATCCTCGCGCGCTCACGATCGAGCTCGACGCGCTCGCGGCGATGGAACTCCTCGTGAAGGCGGACGGGACGTATCGGACGGCGCCCGACGCCTCCGCCCTCTCGGAGGACGACCCCGACTCGATCCACCCGATGCTCCTTCATGCGGCGAAGCTCTGGGACCGCTGGACGAACCTGACGCGGAAGATCGGCGGCACGCCCCTTTCCGAACGTCCGCCCGCGGACGCGACGCGCGCGTTCATCGGGGCGATGCACGTCGTGTCCGCTCCCCAGGCCGCTCGCCTCGCGGCGGACGTGGGAATCGGAAGCGCGCGCCGGCTCCTGGACGTCGGCGGCGGGCCGGGAACGTACACCGCAGCGTTCCTGCGCGCCGCGCCGAAGCTCGAGGCGACGCTCTTCGACCTCCCGCCCGTCGTCGAGATCGCGCGCGAGATGCTCTCGAAGGCCGGCCTTCTCGATCGGGTCACGCTCGTCGGCGGCGACTTCGAGAAAGACGAGCTCCCGAAAGGACACGACCTCGCGTGGCTCTCCGCCATCCTCCACCAGAACGGCCCCGCCGAGAACGACGCACTCTTCGGCCGAATCTCCCGCGCGCTCCAACCCGGAGGCCGGCTCGTGATCCGCGATCACGTCATGGACCCCGACCGGACGCGCCCGCGCGCCGGCGCCCTCTTCGCCGTCAACATGCTCGTCGGCACGGCGCACGGAGGCACGTACACGCTCGACGAGATCCGCGCGGGTCTCGAGCGAGCGGGATTCGTCCGGATTCGCACGCTTCGCGCCGGAGAACAGATGGACGCGCTCGTCGAGGCGTATCGACCGTGAAGTCTCAGCCCATGTACTTCCTGCAAATGAAGAAAGCCTCTCTCATCCTCCTGGCTGTAGCTCTGTCTCTCCCTGCGCGGGCCGATGACGCGCTCGGGACGCTCACCGTGAACGGGAAGACGACGATCCTCAAGGCCGTCGCCGCAACCGAGGAAACGGGCGAAGGCGGGAAGTGGCTCGTGATCCTCGCGTCCGACCGGAAGGTCGAGGGCGATCGCTCGGTCGCACGCCTCGCGAAACTGGCGAAGGATGGGCAGCTCCACGCCGTGAGAATCCTCTGGCTCGTCGGGAGCGACTCGGTACGCGCTGTCCCGTACGACGCGAACCTGCCCGCGAGCGGCCAGATGGGTCTCGAGCGCCCCACGCTCGACCTCCGCAAGTACGGATCGGGCCGCGTCGACGCGGAGTTCAAGTCCAAGATGGTCGGGCAGGACTGGCACTTCCACGCGAACGTGAAGGCGACCGTCGTGCCCGGAGGGACCCTCGAGCTCGAGCCCGAGGCCAGCGACACAGGCAGCGCAGCCCCCGGCGGCGACAAGAAGCTCGCGCTCGGGAAGCTCGGCTTTGCCTACGACGAGGGATCGTTCGGGCATGCCGTCTCGGACGGGAACCTCGAGGCGGTGCGCCTCTTCCTCGAGATCGGGATGTCGCCGAACGCGCACGCGAAGGGCGACGGGCATCCGATGCTCCTGGCGGCGATGCGCTGCAGCGACCAGGCAGAGGGCAATCCCCGCTCCGAAATCCTCAAGGCGCTCGCCGCCGCCGGCGGCGACGTGAAGGCGAAGGACGAGAACGGCTCGACCCCGCTCCTCTGGGCCGTCCAGACCGGGTGCACGACCTCGAGCGTCAAGGCGCTCTTGAAAGCGGGCGCCGACCCGAGCGCCCGCGCCAAGGGCGGCGCCACCCCGCTCATGTTCGCGGACATCTACAAGCGCACGGACCTCGTGGAGATCCTCACGAAGGCGGGCGGGAAGAAGTAGGCGCGGCGAGCGGCGCCAGGAAGCGTGTCCGTCGCGTGGGCGCCGCCGGCCGGTCAGGTTCCACTCGACCG
>JBGQDL010000085.1:0-15369 GCA_041495865.1 Thermoanaerobaculia bacterium
CGTTGTGGCCACCCTTTGAAGCGAACGTGCCGCCGAGAAGCGCCGCTTCGCCGAGCGCGTACGTGCCGGCGAGCTCGCCGACCGTGTCGAGGAGGAGGACGTCGGCGCGCGCCGGAGCCGGCGCCTCTTCGAGGCGCGAGCGCCGGACGACGGCCAGCCCGTCCGCTTCGGCGCTGCGCGCCGCCGCGTCGAAAGCTTCCGGTTGCCGCGGGGCGAGAACGAGAAACACGCCGGGCGCGCGCGCCGCGAGACGCCGCCGCACGTCGAGGACGAGCGGGCACTCGGCTTCCGCTATCGAGCCCGCCACGAGGACGGGCCGCCCGTCCGCGAGACGGCGGACGGCCTCCGCGAACGGCGGTTCCGAAGAGGCAGCACGGTCGAACTTGAGGTCGCCGCCGACCGCAATGCGCGAACGCGGGACGCCGATGTCCGCGAAGCGGGCGGCGTCCTCGGGTGTGCGCGCCAGGACGCGCGTGAGCGCGTCCCAGGAGCCGCCAAAGAGGCGGGCGGCCCGCCGATACCGCCGCGCGGACCGCTCCGAGAGCCGAGCGTTCACGATGAGGACCGGAACGCCGCGCCGCTGCGCCTCGCCGAGGACCGCGGGCCAAAGCTCGGTCTCGACGAGGACCAGGAGGCGCGGCTCGGTGGCCTCGAAAAAGCGCCGGACAGAGAACGGCACGTCGAGCGGGAACGGCCGCCAGGCGCCCGGGCGCCGGCGCGAGAGGAGGCCCACGCCGGCGGGCGTCGTGGACGTGAAAAGGAGGGGCAGATCCGGCTTCTTCGCGGCGAGCTCCTCGGCGAGCGTCACGGCGACCTCGACCTCTCCCACGGAGACGCCCTGAATCCAGACTCCACCCGGAACCCCGGGCCCCCGGGCGGAGGGGAAGAGCCTCGAAACGACGAGCGGGAAGACCGGGGCCTCGGAGGGCAGGGCCGACATCAAATCGAGTCCTGACAAGAATTTATAGCCCCATCCCACTCGTGTCGAGGATTATACTTCGGGCGGCGGCGGGGTCCCCTCGACTGGTAGACGACGACGGGTCCGGAAACGTAAAAGACGCTGAAGCGATGCGTCTCGTCTCGTCCTCCGTCCGTTCGGAGTCCTCCGAGGCACCGGCCGAAGGGCTCGGAGGCGCGGTTTCCGTCGAGGGCTCCGGGGCTCCGGCCGAAGAGCGAGCGCTCGCGCGCCGGGCCTCGCGGGGCGACACCGATGCTTTCGCGGAGCTGGTCGCCCGTCGGACGCCCGGAGTCCTGTCGTTTCTGAGGCGGCTTCTGGGCGATGCCGAGGACGCGCGCGACGTCGCGCAGCTCACGTTCGTGAGGGTCTGGGAGAACCTCGACAGGTACGACCCCGCGTATGCGTTCTCGACGTGGCTCTTTCGCATCGCCGGCAATCTCGCGATCGACGCGCTGCGCGCGCGCGGAACGCGGCAGCGCACCGAGGCCGAGAGCTTCCGCCTCGTGAAGGGCGCACGGACGAGCGCGGAGCCCGACGGCCCGGCGCTCCTCGCCGAGCGCGAAGTCCGCCGCGTGTTCGACACGTGTGCGAGCGTGTTGTCCGAGAAACAGCGGCTCGTGTTCGTCCTCAGGGAGTTCGAGGACAAGGACAGCCGCGAGATCGCGCAGATCCTCGGTTGCCGCGAATCCACCGTGCGCAACCACCTGTTCCAGGCTCGTCGGCTCCTGCGCGACGAGATCCGGAAATGTTTTCCCGAGTTCGTGGCGGGGCGGAAGGAATGAACACGCGCTGCCCGGAGTCTGCTCGCGTGCGCGGCGCCGTCCTCCAGCTGCTTTCAGAAGAAATCTCTTCGTCTTCTCTTCCTTCCCTGTCGCGTGAGCTGAAAGTGCACCTCGCTTCGTGCGGGTTCTGCGCGGCCGAGGCGCGCGCCCTCGACCCGACCCTCCTCTTCGTACCTCTCTCCGCGTCCATCGCCTCCGCCCCGCCGGTGGAGGAAGTGCGCCGCGTGTCGAATGACATCCTTGCCGAGGTGCGGCGGCGTTCCCGCCTGGCACCTCCCGCGGCGGCCCGCCCCTTCCTCTCCCGCCGCTTCCTTCAGGTGGCCGCCCTCGTGGCTCTCGCCGCGGGGCTCTTCGGCATCGAGGGCATCCGCCTCGCCCGCCGCGGGCGGGCGGTGCCCCCAGCCCCGGTGGCGGCCGCGCCCACGCCGAACGAGAGTCCGCGCGACGCCTCCGAGTCCGTTCGCCCGTCCGCGCGCCCCTTGATCCAGGACTTGAAAAGCCCCGGCGCGCGGGTCTACGAGTTCGCCGCCGTCTCCCCGAAGGAGCCGAGCGTCGTTTTCATCGCGGACCCGCACGCGGATCTGTGAGCCATGTGTTCCCGCTCCCGGCTCCTCTCCGCCGGCCGCGCCCTCGTCCTCGCGCTCGGCGCGGTTCTGGCCGCCTCTGGCCGGCCCGCGGCCGCCGCCCCGCAGGCACAGAACGTCGTCAAGGTGTTCACCCTGAAGCACCGCAAGGTCCAGGACGCACTGCCGCTTCTGCGTCCCCTCCTGTCGGATTCGGGCGCCGTTTCCGCGGTCCTCGAGACGAGCGCCAATTCCCTGACCGTTCGGGGGACGCCGGCGCGCATCGAAGAGATCACGCGGGTCGTCGCGGCGTTCGACGTGCCACTCCGCGCCATCGACATCGCCGTCACGCTCCTGAAGTCCTCGGCAGAGAAGACGCGTGCGGAAAAGGCGGACGTCTCGCAGGAGATCCGCGGCATCGGCGAGAAGCTCAAGAAGCTCTTCAACGTGACCGATTTCACCCGGCTCGACTCCGTCGTCGTCCAGGGAACCGAGGGCCAGCGCGTCGTGTACGTCATGGGCGGCGGCTATCGCCTCGAGTTCGTGCTCGACCCCTCTCGCGACGGGACCCAGCTCCAGCTCCGCGACCTCTCGCTCGAGCGCGTGCGGCACGAGGCGGGGAAGGAGGTTCGCGGCGAGATCCTCCGCACGTCCATCAACGTCAATCTCGGGCAGCCCTACATCCTCGGCGTCGGACGCGACGAGTCGGCGGGAGACAAGCTCTTCGTCGTCTTCTTCGCGAACTGGCGCCAGCCGGGTCCCGGAATCTTCTTGAACTGATGCGAAACCACCTTTGCCGGCTCCGGACCGCCATTTTCGGGAGTGAGGCCTGATGCCAACCTACGTCTGCCGCCTCGGACTGGCTGACGGAGCGATCGCCACGCGCGCGATCGAGGCGGCGGACGAATCCGCGCTGAAGGCCGAGATCGCGCGCCTGGGCGCGAAGCTCTTCTCCGTGAGGGACGCCGGCGGCGCCGTCGTGACGGCGTCGACCGGTGGCGCGCGGTTCTCCGGGCGCTCGGTGGTCAGCATCCTCGCGGGGCTCGTGCCGCGCGGCCGGCGCGCGGTGAAGGGGGGAGAGTTCCTCGTTTTCAACCAGGAGCTCGTCGCGCTCCTGAAGGCCGGCCTTCCCATCGTGAACGGCATCGACATCCTCCTCGAACGCCAGCAGAACGCCCGCTTCAAGGCGATTCTGAAGGACGTCCGCGACCAGCTCGTCTCGGGCGTCGCGCTTTCGGACGCGTTTCTATCGCACGGCGACGTGTTCCCCCGGCTCTACGCGACGTCGCTGAAGGCCGGGGAGCGTTCCGGCGAGATCGAGAAAGTGCTGCGACGGTATCTGGCGTACCAGAAGATCCTCGGTGCGATCCGGCGCAAGGTCGCCGGAGCCCTCGTCTATCCGGCGGTCCTCATCGGCCTTTCGGCCGGGCTGGTCGCCATCCTGATGACCTACGTCATCCCTAAATTCCGGGAGTTCTTCGCGGGCTTCGAGGCGGGCGAGCTGCCCTTGCTCACGCGGAGCGTGATCGGGACGGCCGACTTCCTGCACGCGCACGTCCTCGTCATGGCCGCGGCGCTCGCCACGGGCGGCGTCCTCTTTTCCCGCTGGAAGGCGAGCGACGCCGGGCGGGTCGCGTGGGACGGCTTCCTCCTGCGCATTCCGCTCCTCGGGTCGATCCTCCGCGAGTTTGCGCTCTCGCAGTTCTCCCGTTCGCTCGCGACGCTCGTGGGGGCCGGCACGCCGCTCGTCCCCGCGCTCGAGATCGCGACGGGGGCCGTGGCGAACCAGCACGTCTCCAGGGCCGTCGCGGCCGTCGTGCCGCGCGTACGCGAAGGCGCGGAGCTGTGGCACAGCCTCGAGGAGACCGGCGAATTCACCTCCCTCGCGATCGAGATGATCAAGGTCGGAGAGGCGACGGGAGCGCTCGAGGAAATGCTCACGAACACGTCGGACTTCTACGACGAGGCCATCGACGCCCGGCTCCAGCGCATCGTGACCCTCATCGAGCCGATCATCCTCGTCGTCATGGGAGGCGTCATCGCGACCCTTCTCCTGTCCATCTACCTGCCGATGTTCACGATCCTCTCCAACATCAAGGGCTGACGAGCCGTAAGAGAAGTGACGCATGAGCACGACCAGAGCCCATTCCCCGGATGCCGCGGTCCCGCGGTTCTTCGACCCCGCCTCCGAAGAGGCGCGCGCCCGGCAACTCGCCGAGCGCCTCGGGCTGCCGTACGTCGACCTCTGGACGTTCCGGATCGACGCCGACGTTTTTCGCGCGGTCCCGCTCGAGTGGATGCTCCGGTTCGAGTTCGTGCCCGAGAAGTTCGAGAACGGATCCCTCGCGGTCGTCATGGCGGACCCGACCGACGTCGTGAAGCGCGACGAGCTCGAAGGGCTCCTCAAGAAGCGCCTGAACGTGCGGGTGGGCTCGCGGGCCGCGCTTCAGGACATTCTCCAGAAGTCCGAATCCACGCAGCGCGTCCTCGAGGAGGCCACCGAGGAGTTCCGGATGGAGGTGGTGCGGGAGGACGAGGAGGGCCAGGAGGTCCTCTCGATCGACCGCATCACGGGCGACGCGAGCCCGATCATCAAGCTCGTCGACTCCGTGCTCTTCAATGCCATCCAGCGCCGCGCCTCGGACATCCACATCGAGACGCAGGAGCACGTCGTCGTCATCAAGTACCGCATCGACGGTGTCCTCTATCCGGCCATGGAGCCGATCGACAAGAAGCACCATACGACGATCATCAGCCGCATCAAGGTCATGTCGGAGCTCGACATCGCCGAGAAGCGCGTCCCTCAGGACGGCCGCTTCAAGGTGCGCGTGAAGGGCCGCACGATCGACTTCCGCGTGTCGATCATGCCGACGGTCCACGGCGAGGACGCGGTCATCCGCATCCTCGACAAGGAGTCCGCGAACGCCGAGTTCAAGAACCTGCGCCTCGAGGTCCTCGGCATGGACCCCGAGACGATGCGGCGGCTTCGCAAGTTCATCCGCGAGCCGTACGGCATGGTTCTCGTGACGGGGCCGACCGGGTCGGGTAAGACGACGACGCTCTACGCGTGCCTTTCGGAGATCCAGACGGTCGAGGACAAGATCATCACGATCGAGGATCCCGTCGAGTACCAGCTTCGCGGGATCACGCAGATCCCCGTGAACGAGAAGAAAGGGCTGACGTTCGCGCGCGGCCTGCGTTCGATCCTCCGCCACGACCCGGACAAGGTCATGATCGGCGAGATCCGCGACGAAGAGACGGCGCAGATCGCCGTGCAGGCCGCGCTCACGGGCCACCTCGTCTTCACGACGGTGCACGCGAACAACGTCGTGGACGTCCTCGGCCGCTTCCTCAACATGAAAGTCGAGCTCTACAACTTCGTCTCCGCCCTCAACTGCATCCTCGCCCAGCGCCTGGTCCGGAAGATCTGCCCGCACTGCAAGGTCCCGTACGTGCCGACCCCCCAGCTCCTCGAGGAGTCGGCGCTGACGCCCGAGCAGGTGAAGGGCGCGGCGTTCTGGGAAGGCCGCGGCTGCATCGAGTGCAACGGCACCGGCTTCTACGGCCGGATGGCGATCACCGAGCTTCTCGACCTCTCCGACCGCATCCGCGGGCTCATCCTCGACAGACGGCCGGCCGCCGAAATCAAGAAGGCTGCGCAGGCCGAGGGCATGAGCTTCCTGCGCGAGTCGGCGATCAAGAAGGTCTTCTCGGGTGAGACGACGCTCCGCGAGATCAACAAGGTGACGTTCGTTGAGTAAAGGCGCGAGGAACCCGTTCTCGCCGGCCTTCTGGCGGTCGCCGCGTCCCCCGCACGCGTTCGTCCTGACGCGCGAGCGGCTCGTGTACGTGGGACCCGCCGGCCCCGTCCGGCGGCCCGCGCTCGCGGCCGCGCCGGCGTTTCGCGTCCTGTCCCGCCCGCTGCCTCCCGAGGCGTTCACGGCCGGCCCGAACGGGTCGCCCCACGCGGGACCCGCGCTCTCGGGCGCGCTTCAACGCCTCCTCGCCGAGGTCGCCGTGAAAATCCCGGCCGCGTCGCTCGTCGTCCCCGATGGCTGGGTCAAGCTCCTCGTCGTCGAGGCCGAGGAGCCCGAGCGCCACGCGCGCGAGGTCGAGGAGATGCTCCGGTGGAAGTTCGGTCGCGCGTTCGGCGAGCCCGCGGCCGCGCTCCGCCTCTCGTGGCAGCCGGCGGGGGCCGGAGCCGAAGGGACGCGCATCCTCGCGCTCGCGGTGGAAGAAGACGCGGTGTCCTCGTGGGAGGGGCCGTTCGAAAAGGCGGGAATCCGACTCGGGGCTCTCGAGACGGCCGCCTTCGCGGTTTCCAGGCTCGGCGCGCGCGCCCCGGGCGACAGATTCTTCGTCTGGGCGGACGACGACACCGCCACGACGCTCGTCTTCGCGGGCGGGCAGCTCCGCTTCGCCCGGACGAGGCCGTTCAAGGAGGCGGGCGAGGCGGTTCAGGACGTCCGCCTCGCGGTCGTGTTCGGAATGCCGGACCAGCCGGCCGACGCCCCGCACGCGGACGTGGCCGGAAACTGCGCGGCGGGCCCGCCGGGGTCGCCCGTCGCCGCGGCCATGCGCGCATTCCGCGAAGGCGCCGGGGCAGCGGTGCCGGACGTCCTCACGCTCGTCCGCCTTCTTCCGGGAACGACCGTCACGCCAGCGGAGGCGGCGCAGGATCCCGCCACTCTCGCGGCACTAGGCGCGCTCGCGGGGGGTGACTGATGCCAGGCCGGTTCAATCTCGCGCGCCGGCCCTTCGTCGACACGCGTTCGGCGAATCTGACGGCGGGCTTTCTCGCCGTGATCGTGGCCGCGCTCTCGTTCGTCGCCGCGCGCACCGTGTTCCGCTATTTCGACGACTCGAAAAGGACGCGCGCGTCGATCGCCGAACTGAAGGCCGAGATTTCGTCCCTCGAGGAGGCGCGGCAGAAAGCCGAGGCGTCGCTGGCGCGTGTGGATGTCACGTCCCTGGCCGCGGACGTCGAGGACGCGAACGAGATCGCGCTGAGGCGCGCCTTCTCGTGGACGCGGTTTCTCTCGCGCCTCGAGAAGACCCTGCCGTCCGATATCCGCATCTCGTCGATCGGGCTCCAGAAGCTGGCGGGAGCCTCGGGATCATCGTCCGCGGCCGTGCGCCGCGGGCCGGCCGAGACCGTCCTCGTGACCCTGACACTCATCTCACGCGACCCGAACGGCCTGCCGAAGACGATTCGCGCGTTCGACGCCTCGCCGTGGTTCGAGCTGCCCACGCCGGCGAGCGAGGACCGCGGCGAGAAGGGCCTACCCGAAGGCCGCCGGCTGATCCTCTCGGTCGCGTACCACGACGTCGATGCGCGCAAGGGGGGGAACCCGTGAGCGCACCGCCTGAGGCAGCCCTCTGGGGCGCCGGCACGAGGATCCGCCGCCTGATTCCGCTCGTGCGACGGGGCGGAGCCCGCTCGTCGCCGTGGCGCGCGCGGCTGCCGCTCTTCGCCGTGCTCGCCGTCCTTCTCGTCGCGGCAACGGCCGTCCTGATCACGTATCACGCCTTTTACGACGAGCGGTTCAAGGCTCTCGAGAAAACCCGCGCCGAGCTCGCCACGAAGCGCGACGGGGCCACCGAGGCGGCGCGCCGTGTCGTGAAGACCGAAGAGCGCCTGCGGGCGCTGCAGCGGGACCTCGAGGCCTTCAACCGCGACGTTCTGGGTGCGCGCAAGGAGCGCCTCGCCGCCGTCATCGAGGACATCTACGCACTCACGCAGAAGGCCGGTACGGTACCGAGCCAGATCTCGTACGCGTTCGACGAGACCGGCCGCACCACGCGTCTCGCCGTCGTTTTCACCGTTCAGGGCCGCTACGCCGACATCAAGAGGCTCCTCTCCTCGTTCGAGAACAACCCGCGCTTCCTGCTCCTCGAGAGCGTCGCGCTCGTGACGGACGATTCCCAGCCCGACGTGCTGCGTCTGAGCCTGACCGTGGCGCACTACTTCCGCCCCGACGCTTCCTCAGCGCCGCGGCGCGCCGCGCGCGCCGTCGCGCGGCCAGCGGCGGCGCAGGCTGCCCGTCCCGCGGCGACGCCCACGGCGGCGTCCGGAGTTCCGGAATGAGCGCGCGCAAGGGGGCCCCGAAATCGAGTCTCAAGCCGCTCCTCTTCGTTTTCGCGGTCGTCCTGGGCCTCGCGGCGATGTCCTATCTGCCGAAGGGAGGAGCTCCCGGGACTCCCCAGGGAGCGCCGGACGCCGGCCGCCCGCGTCCGGCCCGAGTCGGCTCCGATCCCGACTCCGTGCCCGACCTGAAGGGGGTCGTCGTGCACGCCGGCGCGGACGAGAGTGTCGAGAGAAACGTCTTCCGCTTCTACGACTCGCCGACGCCGACGCCCCGTCCGACCCCGGTCCCGGCGCCGACGCCGGTCCTCCCCGGGAGCCCGCTCTACGTCGGTCCCATGCCGATTCAGCCGACCCCGACGCCCACGCCCATCGTCCCGCCGGCCATTCCGTTCAAGGCTCTCGGCGTCTTCGGACCCCGCGACGCGCTCATCGTGTCGCTCGAGGAGGGCGGCCGGATCATCAACGCCCGCGAGGGCGATACCCTGGACGTCCGCTTCATCATCAGGAAGATCAACCGTGAGTCGGTCGACTTCGCGTTCACCGGCCTTCCGCCCGAGATCACCCGACGCATTCCGATT
Organism: Thermoanaerobaculia bacterium; assembly: GCA_041495865.1. GTDB lineage: Bacteria > Acidobacteriota > Thermoanaerobaculia > UBA5066 > UBA5066 > Fen-183. The sequence goes on from JBGQDL010000085.1 coordinate 8,970, forward strand.
CCGCTCCCGTGACGCGGGAGATTGAGGGGCTTCGCATGACGACGACACGAAACGGCCGCGTTACCCGCAGCTTCCCGCGCCGCCCGGGCGCGGCGGCCGCGCTCGTTCTCGCGCTCCTCGCCTCCGGCTGCGCCTCGGGGACGCGTGCCTACCGCGAGGGCGAGCGCGAGGAGGAGCGCAAGCACTGGGACCTCGCCGTTCTCGCTTACGAGAGGGCGGTCGCCAACGATCCCAAGAACTCCGTGGCCCGCATCTCCCTCCAGAGGGCGCGCTTCCAGGCCGCGCAGGCCCACTACGAGCGCGGGCGCCTGCACCGGTCGGCCGGCCAGCTCGACATGGCCATCGCCGAGCTCGAGGTCTCGGTCGCTCTCGACTCCACGAACGACTCGGCGCTGCAGGAGCTGAAGAGGGCCCGTGCCGACGTCGAGGCGCGGAACCGCGAGATCGCCGGCGGGACTCCCGTCGAGAAGGCGAAGGCGGCGGCCCGCGGCGCGCGCGCGGCGCCCCCGATGCTGAGTCCCTCCTCGACGAAGCCCATCGACGTCGCGTTCTCGCCGGACACGACCATCAAGAAGATCTACGCGGCGCTCGGCGCCGCGGCGGGCATCAACATCATCTACGACCCTCAGCTCAAGGACGACAAATTCACGCTCGACCTGCGCGGCATGACGTTCCAGAAGGCTCTCGAGACCGCGATGCGGCAGGCCGGTCACTTCTACAAGGTCATCGACGAGAAGACGATCCTCATCGCGCAGGACACGCAGCAGAACCGCAAGGAGTACGAGGACCTCGTCGTCCGCACGTTCTTCCTGTCGAACGGCGACGTGAAGGACGTCTCGGCCATGGTGCGCTCCATCCTCGACCTGCGCCGCCTCGGCACGATCCCGGCGCTGAACGCGATCGTCATCCGCGACACGGCCGACAAGGTGGCCGTGGCCGAGCGCCTCATTGAAGCGAACGACAAGGCGAAATCCGAGGTCGTCGTGGACGTCGAGCTCCTCGAGGTCGTCACGTCGCAGGCCATCGAGAATGGCCTCGAGTGGTCCCGGCTCATCGCGGCGAGCGTCGTGCCCGGCGCTGCCGGCGGCGCGACGGACGTGGCCAAGACACTGCCGTGGAACGCCCTCAAGAACCTGGGCCTCGGTGACTTCACGTTCACGGTCCCGACGCTGGCTTTCAAATTCATCAAGGACAACACGGACGCCGAGGTACTCGCGAAACCGCAGTTGCGCATCGCTGAGGGCGAGAAGGCCCAACTCGTCATCGGCGAACGCAGGCCGATTCCCGTCACGACGATCAACACGCAGCAGGCGGTCGGCCAGCAGGGCGTCGTTCCCATCACGTCCTTCCAGTATCAGGACGTCGGCATCAAGATGGACATGGAGCCGCGCGTCCACCACAACAAGGAGGTCTCGCTCAAGCTCACGATCGAGGTCTCCCAGGTGAGCGGACAAGTCTCGGCGGGGGTCGACCAAGCCCCGCAGCCGATCATCGCCACCCGCACGATCACGTCCTCGATCCGCCTGAAGGACGGCGAGACGAATTTTCTCGCGGGCCTCATCCGCAAGGACAAGACGAGGACGAAGAACTCGACGCCGTTCCTCGGCGACATCCCCCTCCTCGGTTCGCTTTTCAACCACAATTCCACGAGCGACACGCGGACAGACCTCTATCTGACGCTCACGCCGCACATCATCCGGTCGCCCCAGATCACGGAGGAGGACCTCACGCCGATCTGGGTCGGGACCGAGAACAACGTGTCCTTCTCGGGCCTCAACACGCGCCTGGAGTCTCCGAACGCGACGGGCTCGCCCTTCGAAACGCCGCTGAGCCCCGGCGCCCGCCAGCCCGTGCGCCCTGTCGTGCCCTCGGTCCTGAATCCCAACCAGCCGATCATCCAGCAGGGTATGCCGAACGATCCGTTCCGGCGCACGCCCCCGCCGGCGCCGGTGCCGCCGCCGCCGACGCCGAAGACCTCGAACGAGACGGCCGCGCCCGAGCCGCAGGCTGCTCTCGTCTTCAATTCGGGCGCGGCGGCCGCGCCCGGGCCGCAGGCTGTCGCCGCGGGCCCCGGCATCGTGGCCTCTCCGTCCGGCCCCGTGCTCCGGCTCGAGGCGACCTCGGCCGAAGTCGCCCCCGGCGAGGTGTCCGTCGTGAACGTCACGGGCGACTCCGGTGTCGATGCGCTCGGCGCGCTCGAGCTCACGGTCGAGTGGAATCCCGCGGTGGCCGAGGTGACGGGCATCGCTCCCGGCCCCTGGCGGAGCGCCGCGGGCGCGGAGTCGGTCCGGTTCGACGCGGACCGCGTCGCGGGACGCGCGCGCCTGCGCTTCACGCGCGCGTCCGGCGGGGTGGGGCTGCCGGGCGGCGTCCTCGCGAAGCTGGCCGTGCGCGGTCTCGCGCCCGGCACCACGCTCGTGCGCGTCACCGCGGGCTCGGCCTCGACTCCGGGCGGGGCGACCTCGGCGCCGCAGGTCCAGGCGGCCTCCCTGACGGTGAAGCCGGTCCCATGATCCCGTTCCCAGGGACCAGGTTCCGAAGGCGCCCGCGCGGGTTCTCGCTCGTCGAGCTCGTCATCGTGAGCGCCTGCATCCTGATCCTCACGGCGATGATCGTGCCCGTGACGCGCTTCGGGATCGTGCGGCAGAAGGAGATGGAGCTGCGCGAGGCGCTGCGCTCGGCGCGCTCGGCGATCGACGACTTCAAGCGCCTCTCGGACCAGGGCCTCATCCCGGTGGAGCTCGACACGGAGGGCTATCCGAAGACGCTCGACAAGCTCGTGGAGGGCGTCGACCTCGTCGGGCAGATCAAGAAGAAGAAGAGGTTCCTCAGGAAGATCCCCATGGACCCGATGACCGGGAAGGCGGAGTGGGGCCTGAGGAGCTATCAGGACGAACCGGACACGCGCTCGTGGGGCCGGCAGAACGTCTACGACGTGTATTCCCTGTCGCCGCTCACGGGGCTCGACAAGACGAAATACAAGGACTGGTGATGCGCAGAGGAAACGAGACCCACGGCTTCACCCTCGTTGAGCTTCTCGTCGTGATGGCGATCCTCGGCATCCTCGTCGCGGTCGCGGTGCCTCAGCTCCAGCAGGCCCCGATCCGCGCGAAGGAGGCCACGCTGCGCGAGGACCTCTTCACGTTTCGCACGTGCCTCGACCAGTACTACGCGGACAAGGGCCACTATCCGGACACGCTCCAGACGCTCGTCACGGACAAGTACATCCGCAAGATCCCGGTCGACCCCTTCACGAAGTCGGCGGACACGTGGCAGGTCATCATGGAGGAGCCGGATTCCTCGGAGACCGCGTCGCAGGAGCCGCCCGGCATCGTGGACGTCAAGAGCGGCTCGAAAGCGGCCGCCCTCGACAAGTCCCTGTACAACACGTGGTGAGACGCCGCCGCGGCTACGCGTACGTCGCGCTCGTCGTCGGGCTGGCGGTGATGTCGATCCTCATGGCCGCGGTCCTTCCGATGGCCTCGGCCGAGTCGCAACGCGACAAGGAAGCCGAGCTCATCTTCCGCGGCCTCCAGTACGCCGAGGGGATTCGCAACTTCCGCAAGCGTTTCGGGCGTTACCCGACCACGCTCAAGGAGATGTACGAAACGCACCCGCGAACCCTGCGCAAGCTGTGGAAGGACCCAATGACGAACTCCAACGACTGGGGGCTCATCACGGCGATCGCAGGGGCGCCGCTTCCGGGGGTCAGGCCGGGAGGCGCGCCGGCCGGCGGCCCGATGCAGCCGACGCCGGCCCCGACGGCGGCCCCGCCTCCGGCGCCGGGGAGCTTCAATCCCGCTGGCACGCCGGGAGCCTTCGGCAGTCCGGGAGGCGCGCCGCCCGGACCGATCTCGGGCGTGTACTCGCGTTCCACGAAGAAGGGATACCGCCTCTTCACGGGCCGCGAGCACTACAACGAGTGGCAATTCACGGAGCAGACGCTTCTCAACCAGGGGCCCGGGAGGCCTCCGGTCCCGCCCGGACCCGGGGTCCGCTGAGTCAGGTCCCCGGCCCGGGAGGAGGCTTCGCCGCGTCGCGCACGGCCGTTTCGAGGGCGCGCGCCGCGAGCGCGTGCCCGGCCGCGCTCCAGTGGATGCCGGTCGAAAGGAAGAGCGCGCCGCCCGCGCGCGAGCCCTCGCGGAACGCGGGGAGCAGGTCCACGACGGCGAGACCGAGGCGCGCGCAGGCCTCTTTCACGCGGAAGAAGCCGTCGGGTAAGAGCGCGTCCCCCGAAAGCCCGTAGATCTTCAGGATCTTCTGCTTCGTGGCGTCGTCCACGAGGAAGCGCGGGGGAACGGTGAAGACGATCGGCGTCGCGCCGAGGGCGCGCGCCTCCCGGGCGAGCGCGCCGAGAAGCGCCCACGTGAGCGCGAATTCCGACTCGCGGGAGGGTGGCGGGGCGCGCAGGGAGAGATCGACCATCACGGGGCGCTCCTCCGGCTCGGCTCCGCTCCGCTTCCCGAGCGCCCGGCCGACGAGCGACCAGAGGTGGGAGCGCGCTCCGAGCGCGGCGTCGAGGCGCGCGAAGGCCGTGCGGCCTTTCGCCTCCCCCGGACGCGCGAGCAGGAGCTCGCCGCCTTCGAGGAAATAGCGAGGCTTCTGCATGGCATAGATCTCGCTGCTCGCGTTCTCCATCACGTCGTTCCAGAAGAACCCGGCGAGGACGATGTCGGGGTGAAGGCGCGGACCGAAGCGGCCGAGGGTCAGGAGCGCCTGATCCGTCCCGTAACCGGGCACGCCGAGGTTGATCACCTCGAAGGAGGGCCCGAGGCGAGCCGCGAGGCGACGCGTCAACGTCTCGTCCTGCTTCACCCCGCTCCCGAACACGAAGGAATCGCCGAGCACGGCGATGCGCGTCACACCCGCGGCCTTTTCGCCGTGCGCGACGTCGCGGAACCCGAGGGCGTTCGTCCTCAGGTCCTCCTGCCACGGCTCGACGCTCGTGACGCCGGAGACGTCCTCTCGAAGCGTCCAGCCCAGCTCCGGGTCGATCCTCACGAGCGGCCCGCCCGCGCCCGGAGAGCCGTAGCGCTCGGCGAGCGGCTGCGGGAAGAAGAGCCGAAGGCCGGCCTCGGCGAGGGCGAGTCCCAGCGCGAGCGCGGCCAGCGCGATCGCGGCGTTCTTCCGGATTTCGCTGCTGGAAATTCTCGCTCCCTCCGTCGCGCGGGTATTGTGGCCCCGTCTCCCGCTCGAATCGCGTCCTTACGAACTACAATCGGCCGTGCTCGTGAGGCGGCTCCCGGACGGAACGGCGGTGTGGCTGGACCCGATGCGCGACGTGAGGAGCCTCGCGCTGTCGGTGACCATGGCCGGCGGATCCGCCGACGAAGAGCCTCTCGAGCGCGGGGCGACGCACTTCCTCGAGCACCTCCTCTTCAAGAGGACGCGTCGGCGCTCGGGCGACGCCGTCTCGCGGATCACGGACCGCCTCGGCGGCGACTGCGACGCCTACACGACGAAGGAGTGCGTCTCGTTCCACGCGCGCGTGCCGGCCGAACGTGCGGCCGAGGCCGTGGATCTCCTGCTCGACCTCACGGCCGCGCCCGCGTTCACGGCCGCCGATGTGGAGATGGAGCGCGGCGTCATCCTCGAGGAGATGGCCGAGGCCGAGGACGTGCCGGATGAGCTGCTCCACGAGAGCTTTCTCCGGCGCCTCTGGCCCGCCCATGCGCTCGGCGCCCCGATCCTCGGCACGGCCGAAACCGTGAAGGGGCTCACTCACGCGCGCCTCGCGGCGCGTTTTCGCGCGATCGCGCGACCCGAACGCACGCTGGTCGCGGCCGCGGGCGCGTTCGACCCGGATCGCCTCGTCGCCCTGCTCGCGCGCGGACGGGCCGGGCGCCGGGCGGCGCCGCCCGTCCCCTTCCCGCGCGCGCCCGGGAAGCCGCGCGCCGCGCGCCTCGCGTTCCACCTCGCGCGGCCCGACCTCCAGCAGACACACCTCCTCGTGGGCGGTCCGACGATCCCCTTCGGACATCCTCTCGTGCCGGCCGCGTGGATCGCGACCGAGGTGCTCGGCGGCGGCGTCTCGTCGCGCCTCTGGCGGGACGTGCGCGAACGGCGTGGCCTCGCGTACGCCGTCGGGACGGCCCTCACGCTGCACCGCGCCGCCGGCGTCGCGCTCGTTTCGGCCGCGACGCAGCCGAAGAATCTCGCGCGCCTCGTCGCCACGACGGCCCGCGCCGTTCGGCGTTTCCGCGAGGAGGGCGTCACGCGGTCGGAGCTCCACCGCGCGAAGAACCAGTTTCACGCGGAGGCCGCGCTCTCTCTCGAATCCACGGCGGCGCGGCGGGAAAGCGCCGTCCGCGCGTGGCTCTACCGGGGACGCCCCTACGAAACCGAGGAGTTTCTCGCCGACGTGGACCGCGTGACGAGGGACGACGTCTCCGCCGCGATC
>JBGQDL010000086.1:0-15306 GCA_041495865.1 Thermoanaerobaculia bacterium
AGTCTAACGTTTCGGTGAGACGCCGTCTCGGTTCCCGGCCGCGGTCAGGGCCCCTTGACGACCTCTCCGCCTTTCATGACGAAGCGCGCGCGGCCGAGCTCCGAGACGTCCCGCAGGGGGTCGCCGTCCACGGCGACGAGGTCCGCGAACCGGCCCGGCTCGAGGCCCCCGACCCGATCCGACCACCCGAGGAGCTCGGCGGCGTCGCACGTCATGGCCCGGATGATCTCGATCGGGGTCAGGCCCTCGTCCCGGAGCGCCTCGACGAGAAGCAACGTCGCCTCGCCGCGCGTCTTTCCTTCGACCCGGAACCAATTGTCCGAGCCCGCCGCGATTTTCAGGCCGAGCTTCCGGGCGCGCGTCAAACGGTCGGCCGCCTGGGCGGCGTACCGGGCGATCACCTTCGTGCCATCGGCCTTCTCCTCGGGCGTGAAGTTGAAGATCCGGTTCACGTTCTCGGGGTAGGCGTGGTGCCAGAGGTCGGTCGCGACGAGGAAGATGCCCTTCTCCTTCATGGCGCGGAGCTGAGCGTCGGTGGCTTCGTCGCCGTGCTCGATCGAATCGACGCCTGCCTCGACGCCGATCTGGATCGCGGGCTCCGTCACCGCATGAGCCGCGACGCGGATCTTCCCGCGATGGGCCTCGTCGACGACGGCCCTCACCTCCTCGACCGAAAGCCGGGGCGGGTCGTCGCTCAGGACCACCTTGACGAGGTCGACTCCCTCGTGAAGGGCTTCCCGCACCGCGCGCCGCGCGTCGTCCGTGCCGGCGATGACGCGGAACTCCTCGTCGACGATCCGGCCCGCGAACGTCGCGTGGTTCGGCATCGCCTGGCCGCCTGGCGGCGCAAGCTTTCGCCCGGATGCCTGAATGCGCGGCCCCGGCACCCAGCCTTCGTTCACCGCGTCCCGGAGCGCGATGTCGCCGTTCAGGCCCGAGTGCCCGACGTTCCGGACCGTCGTGATGCCCGCGAGGAGCGTTTCCCTCGCGTTCGACGCTCCCAGGAGCACCCGTCTGCCCGGGCTCATTCCCGCGACCGTGGCGAGCAGGTTCTCCCATCCCCGCAGCCGGTAGTTCATCGCGTCGAGAAGGTGCGCGTGTCCGTCGATGAGCCCGGGCAGAACCGTGCGCGCCGAGAGGTCGATCACCACCGTGTCCTTCGGAACGCGCCCGGAGACGGATGCGAGGGGGCCGACCTCTTTGATCTTTCCGTCCTCGACGAGGATTCCGCGCTGCTCGAGGAGAACGCCCGCCCTCACGTCGAGGAGGCGGCCCGCCTTCACCAGGGTCGGAGGCCCGCCGAGAAGCGGCGTCGTGACCAGAAGGACAGCAAGCGAGGATGTCGTGAATCGCATCAAGCCCTCCCCGATTCGATTGGGGAAGCCTATCCGACCCCGGGTCTACGCCGTGCGGCCGACGCCCACGGGGCAGGAGACGCCCGTTCCCCCCAGGCCGCAGTAGCCATCCGGGTTCTTCGCGAGGTACTGCTGGTGGTAGTCCTCCGCGTAATAGAACTCCGGCGCCGGCAGGATCTCGGTCGTAATGGCGGGGTACCCCGCCGCCGAGAGCTCCCTCTGAAACGCCTTCTTCGAGGCCGCGGCCGCCGCCCGCTGAGCCTCGTCGAAGGTGTAGATGCCTGAGCGGTACTGCGTGCCGGTGTCGTTTCCCTGCCGCATCCCCTGCGTCGGATCGTGGTTCTCCCAGAACAGTTTCAGGAGCTCGTCGTACGAGACCTCCGTGGGATCGAAGACGACGAGAACGACTTCACTGTGCCCCGTGCGCCCCGTGCAGACCTCGCGATACGTCGGGTTCGGCTTGACGCCCGCGGCGTAGCCCACGGCCGTCGTGAAGACGCCACTCCTCTGCCAGAACTTCTTCTCGGCTCCCCAGAAGCAGCCCATCCCGAAGAGAGCGCGCTGCATCCCTTCGGGAAAGGGAGGCTCGAGCGGATGGCCGTTGACGAAATGCGCCTTGGGCACGGGCTGCGGATTTTGCTCCTGGTTCGCCCGGAAGAAAAGCGATTCGTGAGGGGACCCGAACGCCCGTGCTGCACGATTGACTCCCCGCCAGCGGCGGCCTAGATTGCCGCCAGGATGGCTCTGGACGAAAAGGTCCGCGCGTATCTTCGGGAGCTCGGCGCCGCGCTCAACGAAGCGGTGTCGTCCTCGGAGAAGGTGCACCAGATTCTCGCCAAGGTGAAGGCCGAGGGCTACGGCGTGTATCTCGTCCTCGACGCCACGGTCGCTCTCGAGAAACGCGGGCGGCGCTCGTCGGCCGTCCTCCCGTCCATTCGCCGCGGCGCGCTGCAGTCGGCGCGCGCCTCCGAGCACGGCGAGGGGCGCACCGTCGAGACGGCGGTCTTCCAGATCAACGTCAAGGACCTCAGCTTCCTGCGCTCGGTCGGAATAGACCCGACGCGGCCCATCCGCGCGCGCCGCCGCCCGCACGCCACGGTCACGCTCCGCTCCACCGTGGCCCGGAAAGGCTGAAGACAAGGTCTGATCGATCTCCTCGGCCTCTCCCCGCTCGACGTCGCCCGCGCGGTCCGCGATGTCGCGCCTGAGCCGTTTCGCGCCGCGCAGATCCTCAGGTGGATCTACGAGCGGCGGGCCGCGGACTTCGCGGAGATGACGAACCTGCCGAAGGCGATGCGCGAGGCGCTCGCGAACGCCTTCGTCATCGGCCTCCCGAAGCTCGTCGCCCGGACGCCGGCGCCGGACGGCACCGAGAAGTTCCTCTTCGAGCTTCGGGACGGCGCGCGCGTCGAAGCCGTCTCCATCGTAGAGTCGAAGAAGACGCCCTCGTGGACCGATCCGGAGACGCCGGGAGCCTCGCGCGTCACGGTCTGTGTTTCCTCACAGGCGGGCTGCGCGCTCGACTGCGCCTTCTGCGTGACCGGCCGGATGGGCGCCGGACGCAATCTCACGGCCGGAGAGATCGTCGGGCAGTACCTCGCGATCGCGCGCGCGAAGGGCTTCGGCCCGCGCGCGGCGAACGTCGTCTTCATGGGAATGGGAGAGCCGCTCCTGAACGTCGCCAACGTGGCGCGCGCGCTCGACCTCCTCGACGAGGAGGTCTCGCCGAAGCGTACGACCGTCTCGACGGCGGGCGTCGTGCCCGGGATCGAAGCGCTCGCGGGCCGGCCGCGCCGCCCGAATCTCGCCGTTTCACTTTCCGGAGCGGACGACGCGACCCGGACGAGGCTCATGCCGATCAACCGGACGTATCCCCTCGCGGAGCTCTTCGCCGCGCTCAAGCGGTGGCCGCTCGAGCGGGGCCGCAGGATCACGTTCGAGTACGTTCTCATCGCCGGCGTCAACGACACGCGGGCGGATGCCGCGAAGCTCGCGGCGCTCGTGCGTCCGCTGCCGTCCAAGGTCAATCTCATCCCGCTCAACGAGTCGAAGGAATGGTTGCCCGGCCTCGAGCGGCCCACCGACGCCGTCGTAAACGCGTTCGCGAAGGCGGTGGCGGACGGCGGCGTGCCGGTGACCGTTCGGTGGTCCAAGGGGCTGCAGGTCGACGCGGCCTGCGGTCAGCTCAAGGGGCGTGAAGCGCCCCGGCGCCCGGCGCGGCCGGCACACTGATCGCCCGGCCGGCGGTATGTCAGCGGCGCACGATCCCCGTGAGGATTCTGCCGGCGCCCGGGCCGTCGCGCCGCCACGACGGCAGATCGGGCGAGGTGCACGTGCAGGCGTTCGAGGCGTTGATCCTCTCCGGGCGAAGGCCCCGCGCGCGGAGGGCGGCGGCATTGAACGCGGCGACGTCGACGAAGGCGCGGCCGTCGTGTCCGCCCCTCACCGCATCCGGGGGGGCGTCCGCGTCGCGATACGCCTCGCGGAGCGCCGTGACGACTTCGGGCCCGACCTCGTAGCGATCCCGCGAGATCGACGGCCCGAACGCGGCGAACACGTTCCCCAGGTCCACACCGCGGGCGGCGAGAGCGTCGAGAGCGGCGTCGAGCACGCGCGCGGCCGTCCCGCGCCAGCCCGCGTGGACTGCGGCGATCCAGCCCGAGACGGGATCGGCAAGGACGATCGGCACGCAGTCGGCGGACGCGACGGCGAGGAGAACGTTCTGCTGGCTGGTCAGGAGGCCGTCGCCGTCTCCGAGGAGGGTGTGCCCGCGCTTTCGCGCGGGTGCGTCGAAGGATAGAAGGCTGCGGCCGTGTACCTGATGCAGCGTTACGACCTCGGCCTCCGGCGCGCCGAGCGCTTCTGCGAGGGCCCGGCCGGCAGCGTCGGGATCGAGCGAACGCGCCGTCAGCGCCCCTCGCGTGAATCCTGCGGCGAAGCCGGGAGCACCATCCAGCGACAGCCGCGAAACGGCGCCAGCCGAACCCGTAAGCGCCGCCGGGTACCCAACCACATGTTCATTCTAAGAAAATCTTCTCTTCTCTTCCCTCTAGAATCCCCTCGCTTGAACAGCACGACCCCGACCCGCTTGCGCCTCCCCCCCGGGCTGCGCTCGCACGACGCGATCCAGCGCTTCCTGGACGATCTCCTCTACAACAAAGAAAAGGGCGGCGAGACGGCGCGCTCGCCGCGCCGCGTCCTCGAAACGCGAGAGGCGCACTGCTTCGAAGGCGCGCTCTTCGCAGCCGCTGCTCTGCGGCGCCTCCGGCACCCGCCCCTCGTCGTCCAGCTGCGCTCGACCGTGCGGGACGACGACCACGTCCTCGCTGTATTCCGCGAGCGCCCCGGCGCCGGGTGCTGGGGCGCCGTCGCGAAATCGAACTACTCGGGGCTGCGCTTCCGTTCGCCGGTCTACCGGTCGCTCCGCGAGCTTGTCATGAGCTACTTCGACGTCTATTACAACCTCGAGGGCGAGAAGAGCCTGAGGTCCTTCTCGCGCCCCGTCGACCTTTCGCGGTTCGACGCGCGCGGCTGGGAGACGGCCGAGGCGAGCCTCTGGGACGTGAGCACGTACCTCGCGACGCGGCGCTTCACGACGCTCCTCACCCGCGGCCAGGTGCGGGCGCTCACGCCGATGGACCGGCGCCTCTACGACGCCGGTCTCGTCGGGATGGTCCGCTGAGGCGGCCTGTGCGGGCGGATCCTAGGTGGAAACCGGCCGCGCGATGGCGTTCGCGTAGTAGCGCAGCAGCGGCAGCTCGGCGGGAACCGCCCGGAAGAGCCCGTTTTCGGCGGTAACGAGGCGCCTCTGGAGGAGCATGCGAAGCCCGAAGGTGACGGCGTAATCCTGATCGCCTCGGGGCACGTACACCTGCGCGCCGGCCTCTTCGAGGGCCCGCCAGTGGGCGAGGACCTCGGCCTTGAGCTCGATCTCGCTGAGAGCCCGTTCCTTCGCCGCCACGAAAACCCGCGAAACGAGGGAGACGGGCAGCACGGGAACGATGCGCCCGATCCGCGCCATCAGCTCCTGGGCGAGCGCCTCGACGGCGGCGAAGCGGGCTTCCCGGGATGCGGCCGAAAGGTCGAGGGACCGCGACTTCAGCCAGCCTTTCGTCGAGAGCGGAGAACCGAAGCTGACGCAGGCGTAGCCGAAGCGGTGCCAGTCGTTCGTCAGGAGGAGACGCAGGTTCTGCTTCACGAAGCGCAGCGTTCCCGAGAGGGTGTCGCGCGGCGTGGCACGGCCCTGCGCGGGCGAGCGGTCGAGGATGAGCGTGCGGTCCTCGAGAACGCGGTCGTAATTCACGCCCACCGGCACGAAGACGAGGTCGGGCGTCCCTCCCTGATCGAAGCCCCGGAGCATGTAGTCGAGGAGCCCGAGCTTCGGCGGCCGGAGCGCGCCGTCCCGCGTGAGCCCGCCCTCGGGATACACGGCCTGCGGCACGCCGTGCGCGGTGGCCATCGCGACGTAGCGTTCGAGGACGCGCCGGTAAAGGGGGTCGTTCGCGTCGCGGCGCACGAAGTAGGCGCCCGTGGCGCGCACGAGGCTCTGGATCGGCCAGATGCGCGCCCACTCCCCGACCGCGTAGCTCAGGGCCGTGCGCTCGGCCGCGAGGTACGACAGGAGAATGTAGTCCATGTTGCTGCGGTGGTTCATCACGAAGACCACCGTCGAGCCGTCCGGAATCGCCGCGAGGCCCGCGTCGTCCGCAGAGCCGATGCGCACGCGGTAGAGCGTGCGGGCGAGCGCGCGGGCCGCCGCGTAGCCCGCGCGGAAGTAGATCCACGCGTTGAACGCCGGGACGATCTCCTTAGCGTAACGCGCGACGCGTTTCTGCACGTCCTCGCGCGGCGCGCCCGTCTCGCGCGCGAAGGTCTCCGCCGCCTCGAGGACCTTCGGGTCGAAGCGGAGCTGATCGATGAGGACCTCGCGCTTCGTGAGCTTGAAGGAGGGGAGGCGCAGCGGCAGGCGCGTGTTCAGCTCGTCGATGAAGCGGTTCGCGCGGCGGCGGAGCACGGCGCGCATCGCCGGCCGGAGCAGCCGGTCGAGGACCGCCCAGCTCGCGAGGAGGGCGAGCAGGGCGAACGCCCAGGCGGGGAGCGAGACCGTCGCGTGCATGGTTCGGGGGGCGCGGCGATTGTGTCAGAGGGCCCGAGTCGGGGTCTAATCGGCCCATGAAGACGCTTGCGCCCGCATGCGGCCTCGCCCTGGCTGCGGCCCTCTCCGCGCCGGCCCAGATCATTCCGCCCGCTCCCGCGCCGGGCGATGCCGTCCTCCGCGACTTCCGGTTCGCGAGCGGCGAGGTCCTGCCCGAGCTGAAGCTGCACTACGTCACGCTCGGGCGAAAGCTCGACGACGGCAGGGGACGCACGACGAACGCCGTTCTCGTCCTCCACGGAACGGGGGGCTCGTCCGCGCAGTTCCTCGGGCCGAATTTCGCCGGCGTCCTCTTCGGGCCTGGCCAGCCGCTCGACGCCTCGCGCACCTTCATCGTGATCCCGGACAGCGTGGGCCACGGCGCCTCGTCGAAGCCGAGCGACGGCCTGAGAGCGAAGTTTCCGCGCTACACCTATGACGACATGGTCAGGGCTCACTACAGGCTCCTGACGGAGAGCCTCGGCGTGACCCATCTGCGCCTCGTGATCGGCACCTCGATGGGCGGCATGCACACCTGGGTGTGGGGCGAGACGTATCCCGACTTCATGGACGCCCTCATGCCGCTCGCGAGCCTGCCGGTCGCGATCGCGGGCCGGAACCGGATGTGGCGGAAGATGGCGATGGACCTCATCCGCGACGATCCCGACTGGAAGGGTGGCGACTACGCGGCGCAGCCGCGGGGCCTCAAGGGGGCGCTTGCGCTCATGCTCGTCATCTCGGGAAGCCCCCACCAGTGGATGCAGCAGGCGCCCGACCCCGCGGCTGCCGATGCCGCCGTCGAGGCCTACATGAAAGACCGCTACGGCAGGACCGACGCGAACGACCTGCTGTTCGCCCTGAACGCCTCGCGCGACTACGATCCCGCGCCGCGCCTCGAGAAGATCCAGGCCCCGCTGCTCGCGCTCAACTTCGCGGACGACGCGATCAACCCGCCCGAGCTCGGCCTTCTCGAAAAGGGCGTCGCCCGCGTGAAGAACGGCCAGGCCGTCGTCTTCCCGCTCTCGGAGAAGACGCGCGGCCACCAGACGCACACATGGGCGGACGTCTGGAAAACCTACCTCTCCGAGTTGCTCGTCAGATCGAAGAAGTGAAGGAAGGAGACTCGATGCAAGAGACTCAGCTGCGCGCGAAAATCATCGGCTACCTCGAAACGGAGGTCGAAGGAGACCTCCTCAGGAGCGTCGGCATGATCGCCGAGGGGATCGGGGCGGAGCGGGACACCGTCCAGGAGCTCGTCCGCGAAATGGTGAGGAAGGGCGAGATCTTCGAGCCCATTCCGCGGCGCTATCTCCGGCGCGAGCGCCGGACGGGCCGTTCCGTCGCCACGCACGTCCCCGAGAGGCGGGCGAGAACGTAGGGGGCGCCTCCCGCGGGACGTCAGCCTCCGTCCACCAAAGCTCGTTGGCAAACGAAGCCGGAAGGGCGGCTTCGTCGCTCAGTCCTGGTAGTACGCCCGCGCGGCGACATTCCCCTTGCGGCGCGTGAGTTCGACCGAGAGCGAATGGAACCCCCGCGGTCCCTCCGGTTTGACGAAAACGAGGACGTAGCGCCCCCCCAGGCTCTTCACCACGCGGGCGAGCGCGCCGCCGGTGAACAGGTGCGTCTTCTCGTACCGGCCGCCCGTCAGCTCCGCCACGTTCATCAGCCGCGCCTCCAGCGTGTGGTAGTCCGCCAGGGAAATGTCGAGCGTGAAGACGTTCACGCGCGCTTCGAAAAGAGCGCCGAGCGCCTCACCGGCGTCGCGCCCCTGCGCCGGCGAGTGGTCCACCTGGAATCCCCATCCGAAGTAGAGCATCGCCTTGCCGCCCGGGATCTTCGACAGCGCGCGCGCCACGACCGCCATGCCCTTATCCACCGAGGCCGCGTCTTTGGCCGCGGCGTAGTCGAAATGCTGCGCGAGAGAGGGAAACGGGCCCGGCGGAAGAGGCCGCGGTTCCGCGAAGGAAAACGACTCGAAAAACGCCGCCCGGATTTCCCCGGGATCGGCCGTGAAGTCGCGCCGCAGCTTCAAATGGGAGTCGTACGAGACGACCGCGACGCGGTCGGTCGGGAGGAGCGTGGTGAGGAACCGGTCCAGGTGTTGACCCATGTTCATCAGCCCCTTCTGCCGGAGGGGAGTCCGCGAGAAGTCTTCCTGGACGAAGACGACGATGACGCGTCCGGGCGGCCAGGCGAGCGTGTCGGCGGGGCGCTCTTCCACCTCGCTCGGCTCTCCAGGCGCGAGCGGCACGGCCTCCGGCTGGCCCGCCGGAATCCACTCCAGCGATTCCAGCTCCACCGGCAGGCCCTCCACCGTCACGCGAAAGTCGGCCGCCGAGAGGTCGGGAATCGGGTCCCCCGATCCGGTCGTGACGTATGCGTCGACGAGAACGCGCTCGACCCGCACCTCCCCGCGCGCACTCCCGGCCCGTTGAGCCTCCTGGCTCGAGGCGGCCGCGAGGAGAAGCGCGAGAGCCACGCCCATCGGTTCATTCTCTCCCGAAGGAGCCTCGGCGCGTGAAAGGGGCCGGTGGAGCCCCTGGAAGCGGCAAAGCGGCCGGAAAAGCTTACCTCTCCGAGCTCCTGTTTTGCTCGAAGAGGCAGGCCGTTCGGCCGATCAGGAAGAGCGGATCAACCGCCGTAGATGACGCGTTCGTTGGACCAGTGTCCGGGCACGTAGCGCGTGCCACCCTTCGTCCGCTGGTAGCGGGGCGCAACCCAGCTGGCGTGGCGATGCGGACGTGCGGCCCAGCGGCCGTCGTTCCAGTTCCAGTCCGTACCCGTGTGATGCCAGAACCCGCCCTGCCATATGTGGTTAGGGCTCGGCCGCTCGGTGCGGACCTCGTGCCGGCGCGCCGGCGGCGCGTTGGTCACGATGCGGACGTGCAGATCGCCCGGCATGAAAGGCGTCGGCAGGTCACGCGGAGACGGCTGGGCGTTAGCGGGCCCCGCAAGGGGAACTCCCGCCGCGAGTACGGCGATGGCTGTGGAGAGAAGGAAGACCTTGGTGTTTCTCATGCCGAGGACTACGCAAGGGACGGGCCACGGGCTCAGGCGCGAATCGTCAGGGCCCGCCCGAGACGCGCGATCCCCTCGCGGAACACATCCGGCGGCGGCAGAAGACTGAGAACGAGGAAGGCCTCGAAGGGAAAGTCGAAGAAGTAGCCGGGCTGCACGAGGACGTCGCGCGTCTCGAGGAGGTCGAGGACGAGTTCTTCCTCTGGCCGGACCGCGGGCACGCGCACGCACGCGGACCAACCCGCGGGGACGGGGAGGATGGTGACGGCGCTACCCGGCGGAAACGCCGCGCGAAGCGCGCGCTCGTTTTGGAGCACGCGCGCCCGGATCGCGTCCGAGGCGGCGCGCCCGTGTTCGAGGAGCCTCGGAAGGGCGAGCTGCACCGGCGTCGAGACGGAGAGATAGGAATCGGCGATCCACTCGAGGCGTGAGAGCGCGTCGTCGAGGAGGCCGGCGGGGCCGTTCGCGAAGATCCAGCCGAGCTTGAGCTGCGGAAGGGCCGCCGCCTTGGAGAGCCCGCCGAGCGAGAAGACGAGGGCGCCCGCAGCGTCCGGGGCCGCCGCGGCGATGCGCACGTCACCGGGGCGGTCCCAGTAGCGGTAATCGGCGAATACCTCGTCGGAGACGACGGAGAAGCCGCGCTCTCCCGCGAGCGAGAGGAGCGCCGAGAGCTCGCTGCCTTCGAGCGACGTGCCCGTCGGATTGTTCGGATTCACGAGGACGACGGCGGCGACTCGGCTCCCGTTCGCCTCGACGCGCTGCACTTCCGCTTCGACAGCCGCCGCGTGAAACGCGAAACCGTCCTCGCTCGCGAGAGCGTACCGGCGCAGCGTGAGGCATTCCAGCTCCGCGAGGGCGTCGAGGAGCGGATAAGACGGCGCCGGCACGAGGACGACGTCGCCCGGATCCCCGACGAGCTTGAAGAGCCAGCCGTAGGCCTCGCTGGTGGAGGCCGAAAGGACGATCCGGCCGGGCGGAGCGAGGGCGCCGTGCTCCGCGGCGTAGTACGTGCTCACGGCCTCGCGCGCCACGAGGAGCCCGCTCGGGTCGGGCGCGTAGACGTGGCCCCTCGGGTCGGCGAGGGCCGCGAGGGCGTGCGCGTCCGGCGCGGACGCGAGGCCCTCGACGAGGTCGGCGCCACCCGACCGCAGGGAAACGGAAGTCGGATTCGTCACCGTGAGATCGAGAAACGGGCGCGTGCGCGACGCGAGCGCCCGCGTCAGGCGGTTCACGTCGCGTGGCGCGGGCGTCCGGCGGGAAAACATCGGCCGGGCGCCTTTCCTCAGCGCCCCGACACGAGGTCCTCCGGCTTCCAGGGCGACGCCCCGCCGCCGAGGAAACGGTGGAACCAGTCGAGATGCGCCGCGTAGTAGAGACCCATCTCGAACGCGCTCGGCCAGTGGCCGGCCTTCTCGAAGACGATGAGGCGCGACGGAACGCCGCGGGCCTTCAGGTCCGTGAAGAACTCGAGGGACTGCGTGTACGGGACGCGGAAGTCCTTCTCGCCCGTGATCACGAGACAGGGTGTCCGGAACCCCGCGACATGCTCCGAAGGCGATTGCTGCGCGTAGACCTCCCGGTTTTCCCACGGAGCGCCCTTGAGGTCCCAGGTCGGGAACCAGAGCTCCTCGGTTGCGGAGTACATCGCGCGCAGGTCGTAGACGCCCATCATCGCGGCGAGGGCCTTCCACCGCGTCGTGTGGCCCTCGAGCCACATCGTCGCGTAGCCGCCCCACGACCAGCCCATCGCGCCCATGCGGTCCCGGTCGACGTACGGCAGCTTCTCGAGCACGTCCGCGACCTTCTCGATGTCGGCCATCACCTTGCCGTTCCAGTCGCCCGAGATGGCCGACGTGTAGGCCTGGCCGAAGCCCGTCGAGCCGTGCGGGTTCGGGAACGCGACGACGTAGCCGGCACCCGGATACACTTGCCAGTCGCCGCGATACGCGTCCGCCCACTGCTGCTGCGGTCCGCCGTGGATGTTCAGGATGAGCGGATACTTCTTCGCGGGATCGAAGCCGTGCGGCTTGACGATCCAGACCTGAACGGGCTTGCCATCTGCGCCGGGCACGCTCATCTCCTCGCCGGGCCGGATGTCCACTTCCTTCTCGAGGTCGGCGTTCTGCGCGGTGAGGCGCCGGCCCGTCTCGTCCGCTCCTGTCCCCAGGGGGAGGCGATACAGCTCGAGCGGGCTCCCGATGCGGCGGCGGGCCACGGCGGCCCACGTGCCGTCGGGGGCGATCGTCACCGCGTCGAGCAGGCCGACCGACGAAACCGCGCGGATCGTCCCGGTCGCGACGTCCACCTCGTGGAGCGGCGTTCTCCCCTTCACGTCGGCCGTGAAGAAGAGCCGCGACCCGTCTTTCGAAAACGAGAAATCCCGAAGTGTGTCGTCGAAGGACGCGGTCAAATCGCGGAGGGCGCCGGACTTGCGGTCGAGGAGCATCAGTCTCAGGCGGTCGGACTCGTATCGCGGCGTGACCTGCCTCAGGAACGCGAGAGTGCGTCCGTCGGGCGAATAGCGCGGCGAACCGTCGAAGCCCGCATTCGACGCGGTGAGGTTCTTCGGAGACGCGAGCGCGGCGGCGTCACCCTTCACCGGGACTGTGAAGACGTCGGCGTTCGTCGAGAGGGCGGGATCCGCGTCGCGGTTCGAGGAGAACGCGAGCTCGGCTCCATCCGGCGAGAGGGCGAAGCCGTGCCCCCCGCCGACCTCGAAGACAGGCGAGTCGAAGTCGCCGGGTGTGAGGTCGCGAAGCGCCGTCTTCGGATCGGCCTCGTGGAGGTCGAGGACGAGGACGTGCGCCCGCTTGCCCTCCTTCCATTCCGTCCAGTGACGGTAGAGAAGCGCGTCGGCGAGATGCGCCTTGATCTGGTTCTTCTCGCGCGCCTCGGTCCCTCTCCGGTTGCAGTCGGCGTCCGCGCCGCAATCGGGGAAGACGTCCGCGGCGAAGACGAGGAGCCGGCTGTATTTCGAGAACGCGGGGCTGTCGACGCCACCGGGGAAGGAGGTCTTCTGCTCCGGCTCGCCGCCTTCGAGCGGCAGAAAGAAGACCTGCGGATCGCCGGCGCGCGTCGAGACGAAAGCGAGCGTCTTCCCGTCGGGCGAGAAGAAAGGGTGCTCGTCCTTCGCGCCGGAAAACGTGATGGGCCGGCCGTTCCTCCCGTCGGCGTCCATCCGCCACAGGGCGACGGTCTTCTTCTTCGTCGCCCAGTCGTTCGTGCCGACGGAATACACGATCGTCTTCCCGTCGGGCGAGATCGCGGGCTCGCCGACGGTCTTGACGCGGTAGAGGTCGACGAGCGTGAAGGCGCGCTTCGCCTCGTCGGCCCGGGTGGGGAACGCGAGAAGGAGAAAGAGTGCGAAGGCGGCGGAGCGTGTCGGCATGCGCCGAGTCTATCGGCCCGCGCCCCCGACTCCCCCGGATCAGCTCGTGAGGCGGCCGCCCGTTTTGCAGCCCGCTTGAAATCCTTGCCGCACCGGCGATGGACGCGACGAAGGCAAGCGCCGCTCGACGGTCGATTTCGCCCATCCGATGTGGTTGCGCGACCGGCACGACTCGTGCTCTTCGAGAGGTCCGATGAACCCGTTCCACGATCTCGGCCAGCGTTGCGGCGGTGCCCTTCAAGCCGCAGGAGCGCCGAGTCCGGCGTTCTCCGGCCCTGCGCCTCTCGCGGGCATGCTCCCCGACGCCGATACCGAGCCTCCGGTCATTTCGCTCTCCCGCTTCGCCAGCCTGCTCGCCCTTGGCGTTCTCGGATTGGTCGGACTCCTCTCGCTCGGCGTGGGCGGAGTGGCCCTCGTCCGCGATCACGCCTTCCCCGCCGCGAAGGGAACCACGGAAGCGTCAGGCGCCGCTCGGAACCCAGCGAGTTCGTCCTCGCGTGCGGATGCCCGGCCTCTACCCGGCGCGTCTCCGTGGGCCACGGCTGGAGAATCCTCCGCTACGGTTCCGGGAGAAGGTGCGCGGCGGCAGCGATGGGCTGCCCGGCTCGGCTCGGCTCCTCGCCGTCCCGTGTCGATTTCGAGGAAACAGCCTGAGACGGTCGCGATTGCGCGCTTGGAAACGGCCACAGGGCCTTCCGCCGAGTAGGGGAGCCTGGACCGCGAAGGTCACCACCCGTCCGGTCGCCTGATCAACGACAGACGGGGTTTGATGCCCGGGCTGAGATGAAAGCTCGGGCATTCGTTTCGTCGTGATCGATCCGCCTCAGCTCGTGAGTCCGTCGCGCTTTTACAGGACCTCAGGATTTCTTGATGAGACGCACGATCGCGACGAGGATGACGGCCCCGATGAGCCGGATGACGAAATCGCCGAGCAGGCCGCCTCCCATGGCGAAGCGCCCGAGGAGGAACCCCCCGAGCCAGCCTCCCGCGATTCCCAGCAGGATGTCTGCGAGAAGTCCATAGCCCCCACCCTTCATGATCTGCCCGGTCGCCCAGCCCGCGAGCGCGCAAAGCGCGAGTTCCACGATCAGCCACATTGTCTTGTTCTCCTCGTGCGGCTGATCCTATCCCCGGTTCCTGTTACATTCCCGCCCCCATGGCCGAGCAGTACATCTTCACGATGCAGAACCTCAGGAAGGTCGTCCCGCCGCAGCGGGAGATCCTCCGGGGCATCTACCTCTCGTTCTTTCCGGGCGCGAAGATCGGCATCCTCGGGCTCAACGGCGCCGGCAAATCGACCGTGCTCCGCATCATGGCTGGCCTCGACAAGGAGTTCACAGGCGAGGCGTATCCGGCCGAGGGGACGCGCATCGGGCATCTCTCGCAGGACCCGCAGCTCGACCCGAAGAAGACCGTTCTCGAGAACGTCGAGGACGGCGTCGCGGGGGTCAAGAAGCTCCTCGCCCGCTTCGACGAGCTGGGCGAGAAAATGGGCGAGAGCCTGCCCGACGCCGAAATGGACAAGGTCATGGCCGAGTACGGCAAGGTTCAGGACGCCATCGAGGCCGCGAACGGCTGGGAGCTGGACCGCACGCTCGAGAACGCGATGGACGCGCTCCGCTGCCCGCCGCCCGACGCGGACGTCACGAAGATCTCCGGCGGCGAGAGGCGGCGCGTGGCGCTGTGCCGCCTCCTCCTCGAGCGGCCGGACATGCTCCTCCTCGACGAGCCCACGAACCATCTCGACGCCGAGTCCGTCGCATGGCTCGAGCAGTTCCTCAAGGAGTTCCCGGGCACCGTCGTGGCGGTCACGCACGACCGGTACTTCCTCGATAACGTGGCGGGCTGGATCCTCGAGCTCGACCGCGGCGCGGGCATCCCGTGGAAGGGCAACTACTCCTCGTGGCTCGAGCAGAAGGAGGCCCGCCTCGAGATCGAGGAGAAGACCGAGAGCGCGCGCCAGCGGTCGCTCAAGCGCGAGCTGGAGTGGGTGCGCATGGCTCCGCGCGCGCGGCAGGCGAAGAGCAAGGCCCGCCTTCAGGCCTACGAGCAGCTCGTGTCCGAGAGCGGCATCGAGGCCCGCGGCGAGACGAACGAGATCTACATTCCGCCGGGCCCCCGGCTCGGCGACGTCGTCGTTCGGGCCGAAGGCGTTCGGAAGTCCTTCGGCGACAAGCTCCTTTTCGAGGACCTGAGCTTCGACCTGCCGAAGGGCGGCATCGTGGGGATCATCGGCCCGAACGGCGCGGGCAAGACGACGCTTTTCAAGATGATCATGGGGCTCGAGAAGCCCGACGGCGGCAAGCTGCAGGTCGGCGACACCGTCGTCCCGAGCTACGTGGACCAGAACCGCGAACGGCCCGATGCGAAAAAGACGGTCCACGACGAGCTGTCGGGAGGGCAGGATCTCG
>JBGQDL010000087.1:0-15155 GCA_041495865.1 Thermoanaerobaculia bacterium
AGCGACACGATCTCCGCGGATTCCTTCGCCGTCATCCCGTAGACGTCCCGCATCCACGGGACCGCCCAGAGGCCGGAGAAGGAGAGAAACGTCCCGTACTGGCAGAAAAAGACGAAGAACATCGGCCACGTCTTCCGGTTGCCGAACACGGTGCGATAGCCCTCGGCCACCGAGACGCGGGGGACCACTCCGCGCGGCACGGGCGGCGGAAAGCCCGCGTCCTCGGGCCGGTCGTTGACGAGGGCGAGGCAGAGGCCCGCGAGGGCGAGCGACAGCACCGCCACGCCGCCGAACGTCGCGCGCCAGCCGAGGGCGGCGACGAGGAGCGCCAGCGGTGCCGCCGCGAGGAGCCCGCCGAGGTTTCCGGCCACCTGCGTGAGGCCCGACCACGTGCCGAACTCGTCCGGCCTCCACCAGGCTCCCACCTGCTTGAGCATTCCGATGAAGACGACGGAGGCGCCCGCGCCCACGGCGACGCGCGCTCCGTACGCGACGGGCAGGACGCGCGCCGCTGCGAAAACCGCTCCGCCCGCCGCCATCATGACTGCGCCCGTCGCCACGGCGCGCCGCGGCCCCCACGCGTCCACGGCCGCGCCCACGACGAACTGCATCGCGGCGAACGCGTAAAGGTAAAGCGCGGCCATCGTCGCGACCTCGACTCCCGTCGCCGTGAAGCTCGCCATGAGGTCTTTCGCGAGGACCGCGGGAGCGATCCGGTGGAAGTACGAGACGACGTACACGAGCGCGAGCACGCCCCAGATGCGCAGGCGAACGGCGGCGAAGGTGTTCATGAAGAATCGGCTATGAGCCCCCACCCCTCACAACGGCGGCCGCTTCTCGTGCCACTCCGTGCGGGCCTGATAGGCCGTCCCGAGCGCGACGAGCGTCTCGTCTGAGAAGGCGCGGCCCGTGAGCTGGAATGCGGTGGGGAGACCTTTCTCGCCGAAGCCGTTCGGCAGGGAGAGCGCGGGCTGGCCCGCGAGGTTGCCCGCCGGAATGACCGCGGGCCCGCCGCCGAAGCCGAGATACACCTTGTCGAAATCGGGCCCGATCGGATACGAGACCGTCGCGCGCGTCGGCGAGACCAGCGCGTCGAACTTCGCGTAGAGCGCGTCGAGGGCCTTCTTCATGGGCGCGCGCAGGCGCAGCGCCTGGATGTAATCCACGGCGAGCACCAGGGACGCCGCGTAGCCGCCCCAGCGGTCGTTCGGGACGCGCAGCTCTTTCACGCGCCCGCTCTCGATGAGGTCGCGGAAAGCACTCGCGCCTTCGGCCGCGACGATGGTCCCGACGGCCGGGCCGTACGGAAAGTCCGGGAACTCGACGTCCGGGACGACGTCGCAGAACGTCCCGAGGACCTTGAGCGACTCCTCGAGGTTCTTCCGGACCTCGGGCTGCGCCTTTTCGCTCGTCCCCTTGATGACGCCGACCTTGAAGCGCCGCCGTTTCGCGTTCGCAGGCGCGGGGCGGAACGGCCGCGGCAGCGAGGTCGCGTCGAGGGGGTCCTTTCCCGCGATCGCGGCCATGACGAGCCCGCAGTCCTCGGCCGTGCGGCACATCGGACCGAGCTTGTCGAGCGTCCAGCAGAGCGCCATCGCGCCGTGCCGGCTCACGCGGCCGTACGTGGGGCGGAAGCCCGACACGCCCGAGAACGCCGCGGGCGTGACGATCGAGCCCGAGGTCTCCGAGCCGATCGAAAACGCGACGAGCCCGGCGGCCGTTGCGGCGCCGGGCCCCGAAGACGAGCCGCCCGACCAGAAATCCTTGTTCCAGGGCGTACGTCCGGGCCCCGTGAACGACGCGTCCGCGTTGTTGTAGCCCATGCCGCCCGCGAGCTCGACCATCGCGAGCTTCCCGATGAGAACGGCGCCCGCCTCGCGCAGCCGCGCCACGACCGTCGCGTCTTCAGCGAACACCTGATTGCGGTACGGCTCGGCGCCCCATGTCGTGGGAATGCCGGCCGTGGCGAGCAGGTCCTTCACGCCGTAGGGCACGCCGTGGAGCGGGCCGCGCCACTTTCCGGCCGCGAGCTCTCTCTCCGCCGCCTTCGCTTCGGCGAGCGCGCGCTCACGCGTGACGGTCACCACGGCCCCGAGCTTCGGGCCGATTCGCTCGAGGCGATCGAGGAAGCCGTCGGCAAGTTCGACCGGCGAGATCTCCTTCGATCTGAGCTTCCGCGAAAGCTCCGCGACGGAGAGGAAGAAGACGTCCTCGGCGAGCGGCGCCATCAGCGGCCTCCCGGGAGTTCCGCGAAGAAGACGACGTCGGGCTCGTCGGCGTTCGTGAGCGTGACCTTCTTCATCGTCTCTGCGCCGCGCAGACGGCCGTCCACGGCCTTCGCGATCTCGCCGAGCTGCTCGCCGGTGAGATGCCTGCCCCAGCGGATCCGCGCAACCTCCGTCAGCGCCTCCGCGACCGAAGACGGCGCCTCGGGCGTGGGGACGGGAGTCGGAGCTGGCGACGGCGCTGCCGTCGGGGCGGGCGCCGTCTGGGAGAGGGCGGCCCCCGCGAAGGCGGGCGCGGCCGCCGCGAGCGCGAGCCTCTTCGCGAAGGCGCGGCGCGAGGGCGAAAGCGTCGGATCGGGCATGTGTCGCCTCCGTCGGGTCTTCTTTCCTTCAATCTACCCTGATTCGGAAGCGTGCGGCCCGTGGCCGCCATAATCCGCGGTGACCTTGCCGACCCTCCGGTCCCGATCCGTCTTCCTCGACGTCGCATCGGCATCCCTCCTCGCCCTCGGAGCCGCCGGGGTCTCCTTCCTGCCGACGGCCGCGAGAGTCGCGGTAGCGATCGCCTTCTTTCTCGGGATCGGTCGCCTTTCCCTCCGCCTCGCGAGGTTTCTCCTCCCGGGCGAGGATCGCGCGACGGCGCTCACGGCGACTCTCGTCCTCCTGGTCGCGTGCTGGACCCTCGCTGCCACGGCGCTGGGCCACTTCGGCGTCTTGACGCCGCGGACCATTTTCCTCACTGTGGCGCTCGCCCTGCTGGCGAGCGCCGCCCGTGGGACGCGGGCACCGGCGCCGCCCGAGCGGGTTGCCCGGCCGGGGGACCCGACAGAGCGCGCGGCGGTCCTGGCCGCCCTCGCCTTCTTCGGGATCTCGACGGCACTCGTGATCTTCTCGGAGCGAAACGCGCCCCCCGGTGCCCAGGGCTACGACGACACCTCCTACCATCTCTCCGCCGTCGCGACGTGGCATGAGTGGCACGACCTCCGGAGCCTGAAGTTCCCGATCGGCGACGGCAGTACCACGTTCTATCCGATCGTCGGTGAGCTGTTCTCGCTTCTGCTCCTCGTCCCGCTCGGCGGCATCGACTTCCTGGCGCGGTGGAGCGAGGTCCCGTTTGCGCTCGCCTCCCTCGCCGCTCTCACTTCGCTCGCGCGCCTCCTGTCGCTTCGCGCGGGAGCTGCCGGCGTCGCGATCCTCCTCTACGCGGCGACCCCGCGCGTCTTCCCGTCGGGGATGCTCGGGGCCGGCAACGACCACGCCATGGGTTTTTTCGTGCTCGCGAGCGCGTGCGGCGCCCTGCTTCTCCGACGCGGCCCGAATCCGCGGCGCGCGACATTTCTCGGCGCCGCCCTCGGCCTCCTGATCGGAACCAAGTACACCGGGGTGATGTTCCTGCCTCCGCTCCTCCTCCTGGCCGCGGCGGGCGCGGCCTCGGGGCTCCTCGGGACACCGGCCCGCGATCGGCGTCCCGCGCTTCGGTCCGCCGGACTCGGATGCCTTGCTGGGGCGGTGGCGATGCTCGGAGTCGGCGGCTACACGTATCTGCGCAACGCGGTCGGGACTGGAAATCCCCTCTTCCCGGTGACTCTCGGCATCGGGGGTCATCGTCTCCTCCAGGGCTGGTCGGGGGACACGCTCACGGGGCTCGCGGTGAGGGGAAGGTCCGAGCTTCAGCCCCTCCGTTTTCTCTGGGACCGTGCCGACCTCCTCGGGCCGCTGTTTCGGTGGATCCTTCTTCCGGCCGCCGTCCTGGCACCGCTTCTCGCGTTCGCCTCCTGGCTCGCCTCGCGGGTGCGGCGCTCCCGGGCCGGGCAGGGCCAGGGGGCCGAGGCGGGTGAGATCGTGCTGCTCACGCTGCCGGCCGTGCTCTACCTCACGTTCGTCCGCCTGATGGTCGACCACCGCGACATCCGATACGTGTACGGAGGGCTGGCCCTCGCGGGGATCGCCGTCGCGTGGCTCCTGGAGCGCCTTCCCCGGCAGGCCGCGCGATGGGGCCGGCTGGCGGTCATCCTTCTCGTGCTGGCCACGCTCGTCGCCTCGCAGCACGCGAAGGGGGGCACGGATCGCGTGCTGGCGGTCGGAGCCATGACGGCCGCGATCGTCGTGGCGGACGTTCTCTTTCGAAACGCCTCCCTCCGATGGCCGAGAGTCGGGCTCACGCTGGGGAACGCGGCCGTCGCGGCGGCCCTCGTCGCGCTCGCCTCGGCCGGCGCCTCACGTCTCCTCGAGACCTACCTCGCGCGCAAGCTCGACACGAATCCGGCGGCCTCGTTCCTCGATCGCGAGGCGCCCCCCGGCACGACGATCGCGTTCTGCGGCGGGAACCAGCCGTACCCGTTCTTCGGGCGGCGTCTCCAGAACCGGCTGCTCTACGTCCCGACCTACGCGGGCCCGCCGACACGGGGAGGGCTGACCCCTCCGCTCGGGGCCTCGTTCTTCACCTGGAGAGGTCCGCTGGAGTTCCCCCGACATCTCGCCGTCCATGACGAGTGGCGGGAAAACCTGCGCCGGCTCGAGGTCGGTTTCGTCGTCGTGGCGAGAACGGGAGAGGAGCTGCCGGAGAGGGACTGGATCGCGATCGAGCCCGAGGCCTTCACTCGTGTCTACGCCGATTCCCGGACGGAGGTGTTCGCGGTCCATGAAGTCCCGCCGCGGCGCGACTACCTGAGGGTGGACACCGGCCGCCCCGAGTCGGACTACTTCTTCCAGGGCGACTGGCGGCGCGAAAAACGCGGGGGCGAGGTTCGGGCGCTGCTCCTCGTGCCGCCGGGCGGCGCGGACGTGATGATCCCGCCCCTCGACGCGCCCGCGACGTCCGTGGGCCTGGAGGGGGACGGCCCGGAAGGTCCCCTGCCGGCGCTGCGTCTGAGCCTGAACGGCGCGCCCGCGGAGGGCGCCGCCGTCGACAGGCATCGGGTGAGGTTTCGGGTCGGAGGGTCCGCCTGGCGGGCGGGCCGAAATCGGCTCTCGATCGCCCCGGCCGCGCCGGACAAGAGCGGGGAGATTCGGATCGCGGCCCTCGAGCTCACGCTCGACGAGACCCGCCCCATGGCGCGAAGGGGATCCGGTGACCTCCCGGGAAACCTGGACGCGCCAGCCGAAGGGAGCCCGATCCGTGGCGGTGTGCTCGCGGCCGCGGGCTGGTGCCGCGAGCGGGGAGGAGGACGGATCGACCCCGTCCGGTTCACCCTCGACGGGCGCGATGCGACCCCGCTCCGCTCGACGCGCCCGGATCGACCCGACGTCGTGGCGGTGCTCCCGTACGTCGTGGAGCCGAAGGAGACGGGCTTTTCGGTCGAGCTCGACGTGAGCGCGCTCTCAGCGGGTGATCACAACCTCGTCGTCGAGCTCGAGACGCCCGACGGGCGCCGCCGGACGTTTCCGCCTCGCCGTTTCCGCCTCGTGAGGTAGGGCACGTGTACGGGGCGTGGGGCGCCGCCGAGTCCTGATAGCGTCCGCGCCATGATTCTCGCCGCGCTTCTCCTCCAGGTCGCCGCGACGTCACCCCCCGCTCCCGCCGTCCTTCGCTGGGTCCCGAAGCACGGGGAGCTCACATACACGTTCGGGGGCGTGAAGCCTCTCCAGCGCATCCGGCCCGGCACGCGAATCGTGACGTGGACGGAGGATTGCTTCGACGGCGCGGTGAAGACGCCCCTCGACCTGCCGTCGAAGGTGATGGCGCCCGGGCACGACAACCCGCAGACGGGGCCGTTCTACGTGGAGGGCGCCGAGCCGGGCGACACGCTCGCGATCCGCATCCTGAAGCTCGAGCCCGCGCGGGTGTGGGCGGTGTCCGCGTTCTCTCCGGGCTTCGGCGCTCTCGTCGGCACGGAC
Source organism: Thermoanaerobaculia bacterium (assembly GCA_041495865.1). GTDB lineage: Bacteria > Acidobacteriota > Thermoanaerobaculia > UBA5066 > UBA5066 > Fen-183. The sequence goes on from JBGQDL010000087.1 coordinate 6,063, forward strand.
CGTACGGCGATCCTCGGGCCAGATTTCCCCGAGACGGTGTGGCGTTACGAGGTGGACGCGAAGAGAAACCTCGCACGCGCGACGTCGGGCGACGGAAAGTCCGCGTGGGAGGTGCCGCTCGCGCCGTTCCTCGGGTGTCTCGGAGTCGCGCCGGCGGCTGGCGAGGCGCGCTCGACGATCGTGCCGGGGAACTTCGGCGGCAACATGGACTGCCCCGAGGTGAGGGCGGGCAACACGGTCTTTCTCGGCGTCAACGTGCCCGGAGCCCTCGTGTCGTTCGGCGACGGACACTTCGCGATGGGCGACGGCGAGATCATGGGCGCGGCCATCGAGGGCGCGATGAACGTCGAGCTGATCGTGGACCTCGTGAAAGGCCGGCCCACTCCGGTGCCGAAGATCGAGAATGCGGACGAGGTCATGTTCGTGGGTTCAGGGCGGCCCCTCGAGGACGCCGCCCGCGTCGCGTTCAAGGCGATGGTTGGCTGGGTGCGCGAGGCGACGGGCCTGACGGAGCTCGACGCCTACCAGTTCGTGTCGCAGAACGCGAAGGCCCCGATCATCCAGCTCGTCGACCCGGAGTACACGGTCCTCGTCAAATTGGAGAAAAAGAGGCTGCCACGGAAGCCCTGACACCTGGAAGAAAGAGGAATGGACGAGGAAGAGAAAGAGATTTCTTAGAAGGTAAAGAGGGGCGGGCGGAGGGGTGAACCCGTGGAAACCTCGCGCGTGCCCCCGGCGTATTCACTTTCCAAGAAATCCCTCAAGGAGCGTTCGATGAGACGCGCACCCGCTTTGATGCTCGCCGTGGTCCTTCTCGCCTCGGGTTTGCCCGCGCTTTCTCAGCAGTCCGGCTATTCGGGCCTCGGCGCCGAAAGCGTCCCACCCGAGACCATCGCGAAATACGCGGCGCCGCCGCTCGATGCGGCCGTCTCGCGCCGGATCCAGACGATGCTCGACGTGAGGGCCCCGAGCCTCGGCGTCATCGCGCCGGACGGCTCGCGCCTCTACTTTGGCTGGCGCATCACGGGGACGCCGCAGGTCTTCCGGCTCGACGGGCCGAAGTCGTTCCCGATCCAGATGACGGGAGGCGAGGACCGGACGGCGCTCGCGGACGTGACGCCCGACGGCAAGTGGCTCGTTCTCTCGCGCGACGTGGGCGGGCAGGAGAACCCGGGGCTCTACCTCCAGCCCGCCGACGGCGGCCCGCTCAAGACCGTGCAGAAGACCGAGAAGGTGCAGACCTTCTTCGACTTCGTGACCGACGACGGGAAGGAGCTGTATTTCCACGCGAACGACGTCCAGCCGGACAGCTATGCGATCTACCGGTACGACTTCGCGGCGGGGACGCGCGCGCTCGCCTTCGGCGAAAAAGGACTCTGGTCCGTGGCCGATCACCGGGGGACGGGAGCCGGCCTGCGCCTCCTGCTCGTCAAGGCGACGGGAGCCCTCTCCACGGAATTCGCCGAGTACGTCCCGGCAACGAAGGCGCTCACGCCCCTTCTCGGAGCCGGCGAGGCGACCGAGTACGACGCCGCCTACGCCGCGCAAGCGGGAGAGCTCCTCGTGAGGACGAACAAGTTCGGGGAGTTCCGGCGGCTCTACCGCTGGAAGATCGGATCGGACGCGTCGGCGAAGAGCTTCGCCGAAGTGCTCGCACCCGTCGGGATGGACGTCTCCGGCTTCTCGATCGACTCCGCCCGCCGGCACGTCTACGCTGCGCTGAACGACGGCGGCTACGCCCGGCTCGCGATCCTCGACGCGAAGACGTTCGCGAAGGAGGAAGTGCCGCTCCCGAGGGGCGCCGAGCACGTCTACGCCGGGTCCACGACGAGGGACGGCCGCTTCGTGACGCTGGGCCTCGAAACGGCGCAGGCGCCGCGCACGAGCTACGTCTGGGACTGGCAGAAGAAGACGCTCACGCAGTGGGTGCTCCCTTCGGCCCCCGAGGTGGACCTCTCGACGTTCGTCTCCGCGCGCCTCATGACGTATCCGGCCCGGGACGGCACGAAGGTCCCGATGTTCGTCCGCTTCCCGAAGGGCTGTGCGCCGGGCGAGAGCCCGTCGGCCAACCCGTGCCCGGTCGTCGTGGAGTTCCACGGCGGGCCCGAGGGGCAGGCCACGCCCGGCTTCTCGCAATACGCGCAGATGTTCGTGGACGCGGGCTTCATCTATGTCGAGCCCAACGTGCGCGGGAGCGACGGTTACGGCAAGGCGTGGCTCGAGGCCGACGACGGCCCGAAGCGCCTGAACGTCATCACGGACATCGACGACTGCGGGAAGTGGGTCCGCGCGAGCTGGGGGCGGAACGGCAAGGCCCCGAAAGTGGGAATCACGGGCGGAAGCTACGGCGGGTACTCGACGCTCGTCGGCATGACGATGTTCGCGGGCACGTACGACGCGGGCGCCGCCGTCGTCGGCATCAGCAACCTCGTGACGTTTCTGAGGAACACCGCGCCCTACCGGCGGATCCTCCGCACCACGGAATACGGCGACCCCGACAAGGACGCCGAGGCGCTGAAGAAGCTGTCGCCCGTGACGTACCTCGACCGCGTGAACGCGCCGCTCCTCGTCATCCAGGGCGTCAACGACCCGCGCGTGCCGGCCGGCGAAGCGATCCAGCTCCACGACTCGCTCGCGGCGCGAGGCGTCTCCTCGCCGCTCATCCTCTTCCCGGACGAGGGCCACGGCGCGTCCAAGCGCGGCAACCTCGTCCTCGAGATCGGGCACGTCATCAGGTTCCTCGAGGAGAACCTCAAGGGGAAGACCGCGGGGTGAGCGCTCAGTAGAGCAGGTACGTCGCCCGCCTCTTCTCGAACTCCATCGCCCCCGCCGCCCAAGCGCCCGCGATTTCGCCGGCGGTCTCGCCACGTTGAAAGCGCGCGAGCGCCGCGCGGCTGACGAGGAGGCGGTTCAGTTTTTCCGGGCTCCACTCCTTCGGGTGCACGTCGCGGAGGGCCGTCGCCACGTGGATGCCGAGGGCGACGGCGTTGAGCGCCTGCCGGTCGACGAGCGTGATGCGCACCCCCGAGCAGGTCTCGTTCTTGAAGGCGGACGACGCGGGTACGAAGCTCACGGGCGTGAAGCGCACGCCCGCGATGCCGCGCGCATTCAGCGTGGCCGCGACGCGCGGGCCGTCCATCCACGGCGCGCCAAAGACCTCGAAGGGCGAGTCCGTGCCGCGCCCGACGGAGAGGTTCGTCGTCTCGAGGAGGCCGATGCCCGGATAGAGCGCCGCCTCCGTCACAGACCGGAGATTCGGTGACGGGTTCACCCAGATGAGACCCGTCTCGTCATACCAGAGATCGCGCGCGTACCCCTTCATCCTCACGACCGTGAGGTCCGCCCGGATCCTCTTTTCGGCGTTGTAAAGCGCCGCGAGCTCGCCGATCGTCATCCCCGTGCGAATCGGCACGGCGTGGTACGCGACGAAGGACAGCGAGTCCTCGTCGGCCGGAGGGCCCTCGACGGCGTCCGAGCGGATCGGGTTCGGGCGGTCGAGGACGAAGACCTTGACGTGCGCTCTCGCGGCTTCCTCGAGGACGTAGCCCAGCGTCGCGAGATACGTGTAGAAGCGGCAGCCCGCGTCCTGCAGATCCACGACGACCGCATCCAGGCCGGCGAGATCGGCAGCCGAGGGCCGGCGCGACTCGGGCGTGTCGCCGTAGAGAGAGCGGACGGGCAGGCCCGTCTTGTCGTCTATGGAGTCGGAGACCTTCTCGTCCAGCGCCCCGCGGATCCCGTGCTCGGGGGAGAAGAGCTTCGAAAGGGTCACCCCCGCCGCACGCGCCTTCGGAGAATTGAGCACGTCGATCGTGGAGCGACCATCCCTCGTGAGACCCGTGTGGTTGGTCAGGAGGGCAACTCGCATTCCTGCGAGCGCCTTGAAGGAAGATTCTTCGAGTGTATCTATGCCGGGCCGGACCTGCCCCACGGCGCGCGCCGGCGCAGCCGCAAGCACTCTTTCATTCGAAGAAGGCGCCGAAGGCGCGCTGGTCCTGTCTTTCTCATTCGAAGAAGGCGCCGAAGGCGCGCCCGTGCTCTTCGGGCCTGGCCGCGTGGAACCAACCGCCACGAGTGACGCGACTCTTTCCGAAGCCATCCGAAGCTCTTCCGGGCTTTTGTCCGTGATCGCTCCCGCGACGAGCGTCGCGACCTTGCCGCGGAGCGCGATCACGTTGCCCGACTCGTCGGGATGGTTGCGGTTCGTGAGGAGGACGACGAACGTGTCCGTGGCGGGATCGATCCAGAGGGAGGTGCCGGTCCACCCCGTGTGCCCGTATGAGCCGATCGGAAAGAGGTCGCCGCGCACGGACGAGTAGCTCGTCGCGACGTCCCAGCCGAGGCCGCGCAGGCTCTCGTCTCCGAAGAAGCGCGGGCGCGTCATCGCCGCGACGGCCGCCGGGGAGAGGACGCCCTCGCCGCCCCGGAGCAGCGCCGCGCAGAATCTCGCGAGGTCGTCGGCCGTCGAGAAGAGGCCTGCGTGCCCCGCGACGCCGCCGAGCGCGAACGCGCGCGGGTCGTGCACCTCGCCACGGCGGACGATGCCGTTGATCTTCTCGGTCGGCGCGATGCGCGCGAGGGGCAGCCGGCCATTGCCTCCGGGTCGGAACTCCGTCTCTGTCATTCCGAGAGGAGAAAAGACGCGCTGACGCGCGAACTCTTCGAGTGGAAGAGAAGAGACGCGGCGCACGACTTCGCCGAGCACCTCGAACCCGACATCGGAATACAGGAAACGAGATCCGGGGGCCGCGGCGAGAGGCTGTCTGTATTTCCTTTCGAAGATCTCCTGTGCCGAACCGACATACAGAGCCATCGGGTCATCGGCCGCCAGGCCTGCCCGATGCGTCAGGAGCTCCTCGATCGTGACCTGATCGCGCGCGCCCCCGCCCGAGGCGAATTCCGGGATGAGCTTCGCGACGCGGTCCTGAAGACGGATTCTCCCACTCTCGACGAGGGTCATCACGCTGGTCGTCGTCGCCACGACCTTCGTGAGCGACGCCAGGTCGAAGATGGTGTCGAGCGTCATCGGCTCGACGGCCGGTACGACGGCGCGGTTCCCATACGCCTTGCGAAAGACGATCTTTCCGTGCCGGCCCACGACGACGACGGCGCCCGGACACTCCTTGTTCCGAATGGACTCTTCGACGACCGAATCGATGCGATTCAGGCGGTCGGCCGACATCCCGGCGGCGGAAGGCGTGACGGCCGCGAGCGCCAGAAGAAGCGGAATCACTTTTCTTCCGCAGCGACGATGGCGCGCAGCTCGTCGATCGTGCGGTAGACGCCGCCGCGCACGACGCCCTTGACGGTGCGGGCGTTCGCGATGTCGGCGGTGGGATCCTTCGCGAAGACGACGAGGTCGGCGAGCTTGCCCTTTTCGACCGTGCCGATCTCCTTCTCGCGGGAGAGCGCGCGGCTGCCGCCCCTCGTCGAGGCCACGAGCACGTCCATGGGCGTCAGCCCCGCGGCCTGCATGGCCTCCATCTCGGCATACACGGAGAGGCCGTGGAGCGTGCCCGGGTTGCCGGCGTCCGTGCCCATCGCGATCGGCAGTCCCGCGTCGCGCACGCGCTTGAGGTTCGCGAGACCGACGGCCCTGAGCTGGGCCGTCCGAACCTCGCGGTCGCGCACCTTCGACGCGACGCTCGCCGCCTCGATCTCCGGGGTGGCGGCAAGGCGCGCGCGCGTCGACGGGTCCACGCAGCCGTTCGGATCGTCGAACGGCGTCGCGGCGCCGGCCGCGGCGGTCTTTGCGACGGCGACGTAGCCCTCGATCACGACGAGCGTCGGGTTGTAGATCGCGCCGCTTTTCTTCAAGAGGTCGAGGAACTCGTCGTCCACGGGCTTGTCCATGACGCCGTGGACGAGGAGCGACGCCCCGGCCCGGAGGGCGACCTTCGCCTCGGCGAGACCCGTGGCGTGGACGATGAGGGGCAAGCCCTTCTTTTTCGCCTCGACACCCGCCGCGAGGACAGCCGCCTCGGACGCCTCGACGGGACGGTCCGCCGTCACGACGTACCAGACCTTGACCGCCTGCGCGCCGCGTGACGCGAGGTACGCGACGCCCGTCTTCGCGGCCTCTTCGTCCTTGAGAAAGATGAACTGGCGCTCGGCGGGGAGATTGAGCCAGAAGTCGATCGTGGAGAGGAGCGGCCCCGCGGCGCGCACGCGGGGCGCGAGCGTGTCGTCCTCCGCGCGCGCCGGGAGGTCCAGCGACCACGCGTACCCGCCCACGTCGAAGACGCTCGTGACGCCGGAGCAGACGTACGAGCGAAAGAAGCGGTCGGGATGGCCGCGCAGCTCCTTCTGGACGTCCTCGTACGGGTGCTTCGCGCGCACGTCGAAGGCGTCGGGCCGGCCGTCGGCCCAGCCCGTCTGCGCGAAGTGGACGTGCGCGTCCACGAGGCCGGGCGCGAGGAAGGTGCCCTCCAGGTCCGTGACGGCGATTCCGGGCGGCACGGCGCAGGCCGCGCGGGTGCCCGCACATTCGATCTTTCCACCCCGAACGAAAACGACGGCGTCCTTCACGGGCGGAGCGCCGGTGCCGTCCACGAGCGTCGCGCCCGTAAAGGCGCGGGGCGGCGGGGGCGTGCCCGGCAACGCGTCGAAGGCGGAGGTCATCGTGATCCTCCAGCCCTTCGGCGTCTTCACGAAGAGCCGCTCGGAGAGGCCCGCGTGCTCGTCCGCGCCGTAGCGGACCCTGTAGCGATACGTGCCGTAGACGAGCCCTTCGCGCACGGGCACGAGCTGGAGGTCGACCGCCTCGAGCACGTCGGGCCACTTTGATCCCGCCTGCTTCTCGAAGTCCGCGAAGCCGCGGGCCGGGCCGTCGGGCGAGGTGCGCACGAGGCGGTCCGAGTCGAGGTAGCACGCGAGATACGCGGCTTTGTCGCGCCTCTGGATCGCCGCGATGTTCTTTTCGAAGAGCGCCCGCGCGTCGTCGAGGTCGGACGCGAAGGCGGAGAGGGCCGCAAAGGCTGCGCAGGCAATCAGAAACGCGCGGATTGTTCTCATGCTGGGATTATTGAAGATTTTCTTAGAAAGGTAAGAGGGGTCGCCGCCGCGGGGAAAGCCTCGGCGTGCCCAGACGCTGGAACTCCTATTGACCTTCTAAGAGAATTCACCGGTCCTCTTAGCGGGGTGCGACAGGCTTATCGATCCCGTCCCCCCGCTTCGCGAGGCCGGGAATCGTGATCGGAAGCCTGCCGCCGATCGCCGCCTCGCCGAACAGCGCCTGAACGACGGCCGTCTGGGCGACGTCCTGCCCGCCCCACGCGCAGAGATACGTCGGCAGGTCGGGGAAATTGCGCAGGAGATACGGGCTCCCGAAGGAGACGGTGACGACGGGCTTGCCGAGCGCGAGGACGGGGGGGAGCGCGTTCCGACCCGCGTTGGGCACGGCGATCTTCCCCAGTCCCGAATGCGTCCTCACGAAGAGCGAGACGAGGATCACGTCCGCGGCCCGGGCGGCTTCGACGGCGGAGGCCGTCTCCTCGGGCGTCGAGCGGGGGTCGAGCCGCACCGTTCTGACGGACGGGAGGCGTGCCTTGAGCTCCGCGGCGAGCGGACCCGCGGGGCCGTTCAGCGAGGCCTCGTCGGCGACGACGAGCGAAAGGAGCTTTGCATTCTTCTTGAGCGGCAGCGCGCCCGCTTGCTCGCGCACGAGAGTGAGCGAGCGCCGCGCGATCTCGGCCTCGATCGCCTGAATCTGCGGCGTGTCGACGACCTTTGCGAGGCCTCCCAGAAAGGGAGCGCGGCGCCCATACAGCCTCAGCTTCTCCTTCCGGTCGAGAATCCGCGCGACCGATTCGTCGAGCCGCGCCTCGGTGATCCGGCCCGACTTCACCGCGTCGCGCACGGCGGCGATCGCGGCGTCCGTGTCGGGCGACAGGAGGACCTGGTCCGCCCCCGCGAGGATGGCGCGCACGGCAGCCTCGCCGGCCGTGAAATGCGACGTGATGCCGCCCATCCGCATCGCATCCGTCACGACGAGTCCCTTGAAGCCGAGCTCCTTGCGCAGGACTCCCGTGACGACGGGCTCGGACAGCGACGCGGGAATCGTGCCCTTCGTCTCGACTTCCACGTTCTCCCCGACGGCATCCACCGGTTTCGGCGGGTTCGGCAGTACCGGCGCGGGGGAGGCGTCCAGCGCCGGGACGGACACCTGCGCGATCATGACGGACTCGGCCCCGGCCCGGATGCCCGCGCGGAACGGCACGAGCTCGACGGACTCGAGACGCGGGCGGTCGGCTCCGACGATCGCGAGCGAGCGGTGCGAGTCGGTGGCCGTGTCGCCGTGCCCGGGGAAATGCTTGAGCGTCGCGAGGACGCCTCCGTCCTTGAGGCCCTTCACCGTCGCCTCGACGTACCGCGAAACCTGGCCGGGGTCCTCGCCGAAGCTCCTCACGTTGATGACGGGGTTGTCGGGGTTCACGTTGACGTCCGCGACGGGCGCGAACACCTGGGCGATGCCGATCGCGCGGGCCTCCCGGGCCGTGGCGAGCGCCCGCCGCTCGGCGAGCGCGGGCTCACCCGTCGCGGCGATCGCCATCGCCCACGGGCCGTACATCACGTCTTCGAAGCGCATCCCGAGGCCGGCCTCGAGGTCGGCCGAGACGAGCAGCGGGATTTTCGCGAGCTCCTGGAGCCTTCCGACGAGGACCGCGGCCCCGTACACGTTCGAGCGGAAGAGGACGACCCCGCCCACGTGGTTGTCCACGACGTGGTGGCGCAGTGTCTGGAACTCTTTCGATTCGTCGCTCATGTAGACGCCGTTCGCCGAGACGACGAAGAGCTGGCCGATCCTCTCGTCCAGAGGCAGGGAGGCGGCGCGCGGAGCGTCCGCCGCGAAGAACTGGCCCGGGTCGATGCCCGAAGGGGGAGACGGCCTTCCGCCGGTGCACGAGGCGAGGAGCGCGCCACCCAGGAGGACGACCGCCGGGCGGAGGACTTTGTGAGGCATCATTCCGTTCCGGGGGAATCTTGGCACACGCGTCGGTTCGGATGGTGATGCCGGCGGCGTGCGCGCTCCGGGTCGTCGACCTCGACGCGCTCTTCAGGCGCCTCGGTGTTTCGCGGGCGGGCGGGCGCGTG
>JBGQDL010000088.1:0-15131 GCA_041495865.1 Thermoanaerobaculia bacterium
GGGTCGTCGTGCCGGTGGGCACCGTGCCGCGCAAGAGCGACGCTCAGGCCGCAGCGGTCGTGGCCGCCGCGGCGAAGGAGCGCGAGGCCGTCCGAATCGTCGTGGGCCACCCGGTGAACCTCGACGGCAGCGAGGGAGCGTGGGCGCGGCGCGTGCGGAATTTCGCGCGGCGCCTTCAGGAGTCGTCGGGGCTGCCGGTGGATCTCCACGGAGAGGGCCTGACGACCGCCGCCGCGGAGCGGAATCTCATCGACGCCGGCCTCGGCGCGCGGCGCCGGGAGGCCGCCCGCGACGCGGAAGCGGCGGCCGTCCTCCTGCGCGACTACTTCTTCGAGCGCGACGAGGCGCGCGGGGCGGGCTGAGGAGCTCGCCCGAGCCGACCCGTGCAGCTCGGAACCTCGCATCACAAGCACCACGTGTACCCCCTCCTCGCGTGGGTGCTCGCGTTCGCCGCCCTCGTCTTCGTCGTGGCCTTCTCGCTGGTGTTCCTCCTCGTGCGCATGCCGTATCAGGGGTACGCCGGCGAGGAGATCGTCCTGTCCATCGCCCCGCGCACGCCCTCCGTGAGCATCTTCCAGGCGCTCGAGTCGCAAGGCGTCCTGCGCGACTGGCGGCTCGGCATGATCACGCTCAAGATTTTTCATTGGGGCAAGACGCTCAAGGCGGGCGAATACCGCTTCGCGGGGCCCCGCACGCCCGAGCAGCTCGTCCTCTCGCTCGTCGCCGGCGACGTCGTGACGTACCGCGTCACGGTCCCGGAGGGCTTCTCCGCCGACGAGGTCTTCACGCTCTTTTCTTCGCAGGGTTTTTCCACGCTCCGCGACTATCAGGCTTTGTTCCTGAAACCGGGCGAGCTCGAGGGCCTCCCGAAAGACGCGCCCACGCTCGAAGGCTTCCTCTTTCCGGACACGTATACGGTGACGCGCTCGATGGGCGCGCGCGAGATCCTCGGCGCGATGACACGCCAGTTCGCACGCCGGCAGCCCGAGGGCTTCGAGCAGAAGGCGCGCGCGCAGGGGCTGACGACGCTGCAGGCCACGACGCTCGCCTCCCTCGTCGAGAAGGAAACCGCCGTGGCCGCGGAGCGGCCGGTCGTGGCGGGTGTTTACCGGAACCGCCTGCGCAAGGGGATGCTCCTGCAGTGCGATCCGACGACGATTTACTCCCTGAAGCGGCTGGGAACCTGGCGCGGCGCCCTCGCGCGCTCCGAGCTCGCGGTGGACGAGCCCTACAACACCTACGTGAGACCGGGCCTGCCCCCGGGCCCGATCTGCAACCCGGGACTCGACTCGCTGCGGGCGGCGATCGCCCCGGCGGACGTCGCCTTCCTCTATTTCGTCGCGGAGGGCGACGGCTCGCACCTCTTTTCGGCGGACTACGAGGAGCAGCAGCGCAACGCGGTTCGGTACCACGAGACGCGCCGGGCGGCGCGGGCCGAGCGCTGACGGTCGCACCTCACCTGCTACACTCGGGTGTCTGTTTCCTGAAAGTTCATGAGCGCCACCGCACCGAGCCCGCGGCCGTTCGGGCCGTACGTGTTGACCCGCGCCCTCGGCTCGGACGCCCTCGGAGAGGCCTGGCGGGCCGGCACGGCGGGCGCCCTCCGGTTGAAGCCGTTCCTCCTCGTGCGCACGTTCGCGGCGCCCGCGATCGACCGGCCCGCGCTCCTCCTCGCGATGGAAACGGCGGTGAACCTCGTGGACGACGTCCAGGGCCCCTCCGTCGCGCGCGGGACGGTGATGGGCGCCATCGACGACACGCCGTTCCTGGGCACCGCGTACGTCGAGGGGCGAACGCTCGATCATCTTCTCGCGGCACGCGTCCTCGGCTCTCCGCTGCCGGTGGAGCACGGCCTGCTCATCGCGGAAAGGCTGCTCGCCGCCCTGGAGGCCGGAGCGTCCGTCGAGCGTTCCACCGGCGCGGCTCACGGCTTCCTCGTGCCGGCCTTCGTCACGATTTCGAACGAAGGAGAGACGCGCGTTTTCGGGCACGGCCTCGGCGCAGGCCTCCTCCCGGCTCTGCGCCACGAGAGCGCGCGGCAGACGTTCGCGCCCTACGTCGCTCCCGAGGTCCTCGCCGCGGAAAAGCCGTCGACGGCTGGAGACCTCTATTCCGTGGGCGCGATCCTCCATGAGGCGCTCACCGGTCGGGCGCCGGCGCCGGGTCTTGCCCTCGAGTCCGTCGAGAGCGCGATACTCGCCGTGGACGGCGGGCCCGTGCCCGAGGACATCCGCCGTCTCCTCCGGCGTGTCCTTCACCCGGACCCTCGCCTGAGAGATCGACAGGTGGCGTCGTTCCGGAAGGACCTTTCGGCGCTCCTGTACGGCGGTCCGTACGCGCCCTCCACGTTCAATCTCGCGTTCTTCCTTCAGAAGAACTTGGACAAGGAGATCCAGCGCGAGAGCCTCGAGCTGGCCGCGGAAGAGGCGATCGACCCGCGCACGCTCGTGGTGTCTTTCGCAGCCGTTTCCGCCCCTGCTCCCGCCGCCGAGCCCGTTCCCCGTCCCGCAGCGGAAGGAAGCGGCTCGCGCCGGCTCGAATCCTCTACCGGCTCCCGGCGCCTCTCAGCGCCTCCGGAACGCACGCGGCGCTCGTCCGACCATTCTGTTCCGGTGCGGGCGGTCGCGGGACCCACGCCGAAGAAACCGCTCGGCGGCGTGCCCCTGTGGGCCGTCTTGGGCGGAGCCGTCCTGCTCCTTCTGGGCGGCGCCTTTTTCGCGCTGCGTTCCTCCGCCCCGGCTCCCGCCCCGGCGCCGACGCCCGCGCCCACGCCAACGGCGGCGCCGCCCACACCCGTCCCGACACCGGCCCCCGTCGTCGTCGGCAAGGAAGATCCGCTGTTCGTGGCCGCGGTCGAGAAGAAGCTCCAGGAAGAGCTCAAGAAGCGAGAGGCGAAGTCCGCACGCGACCAGGAAGTCGCTGCCAGGAAACGCCGCGCCGAGATCGACAAGACCTCCGAGGAGGCCGGAAAGTCGAACGAGAGCGAGGAAACCGCGCGCGCCTCGCGCGAGAAAGCCGATCGCGAGGAGGCGGCGCGCCTCGCGCGCGAGGCCGTGGCGCGACGCAAGTCCGAGGCGCAGCAGGCCGCGGCGGCCGCGGCGGCGCCGCCCGCCGTGAAGGAAGGCGACCTCGTGGATTCCGAGGCGATCGACACGCCGCCGGAGGCCTCGAGAAAAGTCAATCCGCAGACGACGCGCCTCGCCGCGCAGCACCACGTCTCGGGGACCGTGCTCCTGCGCGTTCTCGTGGATGAAAACGGGGCGCCCGCCAAAGTGGAAATCCTGCGCGACACGACGCCCCGGGTGGGCCTCGGTGACGCGAGCAAGACCGCGCTCGAGCTGTGGCGCTGGAAGCCCGCCACGAAGGACGGGCACAAGGTCAAGACCTGGATCGTCGTCCAGGTTCCCTTCAAGAATTAGTGGGGGGCAGCCGGGGTCTTAGAAACCGGCGTCGGAAGCGGGAGCCCCTTGCCTCCGAGGTACGTCTTCCTCAGGAACTCCTCCATGATGTTGTCCGAGAACCACGAGACGTAGACGCCGTCGATGAAGTACGTCGGCGTCGAGCGCACGCGCATCGCCCAGCCCTCGGCGAGGTCCGCGTGGATCTTCTCGCTCGCCTTCGCCTGCAGGTAGCAGGCGCGAAACACTTTCTCGTCGATCTCGTTGGCGACCGCGAAGTCCATCGCGAACGCGTCGACCTGCGGCACGGACAACTCGTCCTGCTTCGCATACACGTTCGACTTCCAGCGGAAAAAGAGGTCCGCGCCGCCCGGGCCGTCGAAGAAGCAGCGTCCCGCCGAGGAGGCCCGGAACGCCCACGGGTGCGCGCCCGTGAGCGGAAATGACTTGATGTAGCGCCGGACCTTGAGCTCCTTGCCCATCTTCTCGACGAGGTTCTCGAAGTCGAGCGTCCGCTTCTTGCAGTAGGCGCACTGCATGTCGGAGTATTCGACGACGGTGACCCGCGCGTCGGCCGGGCCCGTGGCGGGCGTCCCGGCAAGCCGGATGGACTCCTTCCGCTGCTCGGCGACCGGGCGCGTCTTGTCCCACCACCGTCCGAGCACGAGGAGCGACCCGTCGTCCGCCTTCACCCAGCCGGCCATCGGGTAATTCCCATACCCGGTGTCGGCCTTCACGATCATCGCCTTCCAGCCCTTGCGGTCGTTCGCGGGGTCGAGGACCAGGGAGAACGCTCCGATGAGGTACTGCTTGAGCTTGCTGCGCAATCCCTCGAGGTCGGCTTCGCCCCGGACCGGAGCCGGCTTCTTGGCGCGTTCCTCGTCATAAATCACGTCGCCCACGAGCACGGTCTTCGCGCTGTCGTCGAGGACGAGGTAGGCCTGATCGTTCATCCGTGCATCGGCCGTGTACGCCTTCCTCGCCACGAAGAGACGCGCGCCGGCTCCAAGGACGATCTGCGGGATCGGTTCGAGGGTGATCTTTCCTTCTCCCCACGCGAAGAACGCCTCGACCCATTCGAGGAGAGGGTCGTTCGGGCCGGGCCGGGCCGGAGACGCGGCGGGGGCGGCCGTCTTCGGGGCTGCGGCCTGCCCCGCGGCGGGGGATCCCGCCTCGCATCCGAGGGCGGCGGCGAGCAGAACGGCGACGGGAACCGTGACGCGTATCTTCATGGGGGCGGAGACTAACCTCATTCGCCCCCGGCCTCGAAGCGTACGAGCACGTCTCCCGCCGAGACGGCCTGTCCGGCGGCGGCTTCCACCGACGCCACCACGCCGTCCCGCGGCGACTTCACCTCGTTCTCCATCTTCATCGCCTCGAGGACGAGAATCGGCTGACCCTGCGTGACCTTTTCCCCCGGCGCGACGAGGACGCGAAGGACGCGTCCCGGCATCGCGGCCGCGGCGTGAGCGACACGGCGCGTCGATCGGCCTCCCGTCGCCGCCAGCGCCCGCGCCGTCAGCTCGTCGAGAAGCTCGAATCCGAACAGGCAGCCCGCCGCATAAGCGCGGACGGAGCCGTCGTTCTTGAAGGCGACGCTCACCTCGATCTGCCGGCCGTCCGGCCCGACGAGCGACCACACGCCGTCGCGCACCGCGAGGGCGTCTCCCGACAGCGGCACGCCCTCCAGCGTCGCCTCGAAAGAGGGGGCGCCGGCCGTCACGTCGAGCGCGCGGCCCGCCTTGTCGTCGGCGAACCGCGTGCGGAACTTCATTCGCGCAGCCCGAAGGACGTCCGCGCGGTCCTCCACGCGCCGGGTCCCGATCCCGAGCTCCCGGCGGCCGGGGGCCGGCGCTTCTTCGCCCCGTCCATCGACTCGAGGGCGGCCGCGACCATCGACGCCGCGGCGACGTCCTCGGGCGGCCGCTTCGGTACGTAGGACCAGCCGTCGAGGAACTGCGTGGAAATGCGATTCGCCACGACGTCCGGATCCTCGAGGAGCGACAGGAAGAACGGAATCGACGTTTCGATGCCGTCGACCCGCGACTCGGAGAGAGCGCGCCGCATGCGCCGGAGCGCCTCGTCGCGATCCCGCCCCCAGGCGACGAACTTCGCGATCATCGGGTCGTAGTCGAGCGGCACGACGTCGCCGCCCTCGACGCCGGAGTCGACGCGGATGCCGGGCCCCTGCGGCCTTCTGAGGCGCAGGATGCGGCCGGGCGAGGGGGCGAAGCCGCGCGCGGGGTCCTCCGCGTAGATGCGGCACTGGATCGCGTGGCCGCGCGGCGCCGGCTTCTCGTTGAGCGACATCGGCTCTCCGCGCGCGATCCGGATCATCTCGGTGACGAGATCGACGCCGTACACCATCTCGGTCACGGGATGCTCGACCTGGATCCGGGTGTTCATCTCGAGGAAGAAGAAGCGCCCGTCCTTCGCGAGGAGAAACTCCACGGTCCCGGCCGACACGTAATCGACCGACTTCGCCGCCGCGACGGCGACGGCCTCCATGCGCGCGCGGAGCTCGGGGCCGACCGCGGCCGAGGGACACTCCTCGAGGACCTTCTGGTGCCGCCTCTGCAGCGAGCACTCGCGTTCGCCCACGGCGATGATGCGCCCGGTCGTGTCGCCGAGCACCTGGACTTCGACGTGCCGCGGGTGCTCGACGAAGAGCTCCGCGTACACGGCATCGTCGGCGAAGTAGGAGCGGGCCTCGCTCCGGGCGCGCGTGAAGGCTGCGGGGACCTCCTCCGCGCTCCTCACGACGCGCATCCCCTTCCCGCCGCCGCCGGCCGCGGCCTTGAGGAGGAGCGGGAAGCCGTTTTCCCGGCCGAATTCAGCGATCTCGTCCGCGGACCGGGCCGGCGTCGTCATGCCGGGCACGATGGGAACTCCGGCCTCGAGAACTCGCCGGCGCGACTCCGTCTTGCTTCCCATGGCGGCGATGGAGTCGGGCGAGGGGCCGACCCACGTGAGCCCCGCCTCCACGACTCTCCGTGCGAAGGCCGCGTTCTCCGAGAGGAAGCCGTAGCCCGGGTGGAGCATCGTCGCGCCGGTCTTCTTCGCCGCGTCGAGGAGCTTCTCCACGACGAGATAGGACTCGCGCGCGGGCGCCGGACCGATCGGAACGGCCCAGTCCGCTAGCCGCACGTGGAGCGCGGCGCGGTCCGCCTCGGAGTAGACGGCGACCGGCGAGATTCCGAGGTCCCGGCAGGCGCGGATGACCCGGATGGCGATCTCGCCGCGGTTCGCGATCAGGAGGCGCGTCACAACGGAATGTTGCCGTGTTTCTTCGGAGGCATCGTGTCGCGCTTGTTGCCGAGAAGGTCGAGCGCCCGGATGAGCCGCCGGCGCGCCGTGCGGGGCGCGATCACGTCGTCCACGTAGCCGCGCCGCGCCGCCACCCACGGGTTCGCGAAGGCGTCCTGGTATTCCTCGACCTTGCGGCGGCGCGTTTCGGCGGGATCGCTCGCGGCCGCGAGCTCGCGCCCGTAAAGGATGTTGACGGCGCCTTCGGCCCCCATGACCGCGATCTCGGCGGTCGGAAAGGCGAAGTTGAAGTCCGTCCGGATGTGTTTGGAGGACATGACGCAGTACGCGCCGCCGTACGCCTTGCGCGTGATGACCGTGAGCTTCGGGACCGTGGCCTCGGCGAACGCGTAGAGGAGCTTGGCGCCGTGGCGGATGATTCCGCCGAACTCCTGCTTCGTGCCCGGCAGGAAGCCCGGCACGTCCTCGAACGTCACGAGCGGGACGTTGAACGCGTCGCAGAAGCGGACGAAGCGCGCGCCTTTCACGGACGCGTCGATGTCGAGAACGCCCGCGAGATGGTCCGGCTGGTTCGCGACGATGCCCACGGGCTTGCCGCCGAGCCGCGCGAAGCCCACGACGATGTTCTTCGCGTAATCGGCGTGGATCTCGAAGAGGTCGCCGTCATCCACGACGCGCCGGATGAGCCCGGTCATGTCGTACGGCTGGTTCGGCGAGGACGGAACGAGATGGTCCAGCTCGGGGTCTTCGCGGTCGGCCGGATCCGCGGTTTCGCGGCGCGGAGGGTCCTCGCGGTTGTTCGAGGGAAGGAACGAAAGGAGCGTGCGGATCTTCTGGAGGCAGTCCGCGTCGGAGTCGGCCACGATGTGCGCGACGCCCGAGACGGCCGCGTGCGTGTCGGCGCCGCCCAGCGCTTCCTTCGTGACGTCCTCGTGCGTGACGGTCTTGATGACGTCGGGCCCGGTCACGAACATCGAGCTCGTGCCCCGCACCATGAGGACGAAGTCCGTGATGGCCGGCGAATACACGGCGCCGCCCGCGCAGGGGCCGAGGACCGCCGAGATCTGCGGGACGACGCCGGAGGCGAGCGTGTTGCGCAGGAAGATGTCGGCGTAGCCTCCGAGCGAGACGACGCCTTCCTGGATGCGCGCGCCGCCCGAGTCGTTGAGGCCCACGACGGGCGCGCCCACTTTCATCGCGAGGTCCATGACCTTGCAGATCTTCGCGGCGTTCGTCTCCGACAGCGACCCGCCGAAGACCGTGAAGTCCTGCGCGAAGACGAAGACCGGCCGGCCCTCGACGCGCACGATTCCCGCGACCACGCCGTCGCCCGGAATCTCGTTCGCCGCATCGTCCATCCCGAAGTCGCGGCAGCGGTGCACGACGAAAGTGTCCATCTCCTCCAGCGAGCCGGGATCGCCGAGGAGCTCGACCCGCTCGAGGGCCGTGAGCTTCCCCGCCTTGTGCTGTTTCTCGCGCCTTTCGGCTCCGCCGCCCGCGCGGGCCTTCGCGCGAAGGGCGTCGAGGGCGAGAAGCCGGTTTTCGATCGAACGTGGCATGACACTCCCGCTCAGAGGGGGATCTTCTTCTTCTCGGCGAGCATTCTCTTCGCCTTCCGGAACATCTCGGCGTAGTCGACGTTGGCGCCGCGAATCGTCGCGGCGTTCTTCTCGAGGAGCTTCTTGACCTCCTCGTCGAGCGCGCGTTCGCGGTTGCGGTCCTCGGCGAGCGCGGCCTCGAGGGCGTGACGTACGGCGGCCGTGGATGTGGATTTCACGAGACCCTCGGCGACGAGACGGCGGGCCACGAAGGCCGCCTGGGCCGAGAGACGGACATCGGAAAGCGCCATGAGCCGGCGAGGATATCGCACCCCGGCGCGCGGCCGTGGCGCTCAGGGATTGAGCCGCAGGCTGAGCGTCCCGCCCGGCGCGAGGGTTCCCGACACGCAGGCCTCGGGCGGGATCTCGCCGTCCTCGTCGAGGTCGCCGTAGGAGACGCCGCACAGCGCGTACGCGCCGGCAGAAGCGCGGAACGTCGCGCCCGCGCGGTAGAGCGTCCCGCCGGACACGGCTCCCGGGATCTCGCGGAGCTGGAACCACGAGAGGCGGCACCCGTTCGCGGCGAGCGCGCCGAACCGGTTCCAGGTTCCCAAGGCCGGAAGATCCAGCGAGAGCGTCCCCGTGGCGTCGGCCACGGGCACGTCCTGCTCCGTCTCCGAGGCGGGAACCGGAACGAGCCGCGCCGACTTCGAAGGATCCACGACGAGGAGGCATGCGTTTTCGCCGCCGCCGCGGATTGTCATTTCGAATCGGCCGTCGGCGCCGGCCACGCGGCTCCCGTAGGACGTCGTTCCGAGAAGGCGGACGCGCGCACCGGGCACGGCGTCGCCGGAAGCCGTGACGGTGCGGCCGCGCAGCACGTACGTGGGCCGGATCTCGAGCGCGACGAAGCCCGGGTCCACCCAGCCCCCTTCCACGTGAACGGTGGATCGCGGCGACATTTCGAGGCCCGTTGCGCCTTTGCTGTCGGCGTACACGCTCATCCATCCGTCGACGACCAGGTCCCATTTGAAGGCTCCGCCCTCCACCTTGAGGGCTTCCGGATTCCACCCGCCGGCCTGCACGTGTAGCGACGCCAGCGGAACAGCCCGGTTGCGAAAATCCACGATCTCACCTTCGAGCGCGCGGCTCTTCACGCGCACCTCGACGTCGGGGGGCGTGCCGTCGCGGAAGACGGGGTCCACCTTCACCTCGAACGCGCGCGTGAAGTGCGGCCGGTCAGCGCTGACCGTCACGCCCCACCAGCCGTCGCGCGGGAGGACGCCCTCGAAGGTGCCGTCCTCCTTCGAGCGGAACGGCACGGCGACGAGGCCGTCGCGGTCCGTGAAGGTCGCACGCGCGGAGAGGCGCTTCTTCCCGAGAAAGAGCGTCGCGCGGAAGGCGCTCGAGCCGAGGCGCACCTCGCGCGGCTCGGCGCTCCCGTCCCATTCGAAGGGCTTCTCGTCCGCGTACCAGCCCTCGCCGGCCGCCGTCACGACCCGCACGCGATAGTGGCCGCCGCGGCGGATGGCACGGGTCTCCCACGTGCCGTCGGCGCCGACCGGGCCTTCGTCGACCGGCCTGCGCCCGTCCGCGGACTCCTCGAGAAGCTGGACGCGCCAGCCGCCCGCCCGCGGATCGACGGGCGGGGAGACCCGGACCGACAAGGCCGCGCGCGGTTCTGCCGCGGCCGCGGCCAGCGCGAGGACGAGCCAGATCGGCGTGGGCATCTCACGAGGTATACGCGCATCGATTCGGGCGCGTCGTGGGATCCACGGCGCGCTCCTACAATCCCCTGCGTTGAGCGACGCCGTCGAGGCCCACCGCGAGGACGCCGAGGACGCGGTCCGGATCGTCTCGGCGCTGCTGCGCCGGGGCGAGGGCGGCGAGGCCTTCCGCGAGAGGCGGCGGCGCGTCTCGTGGACGGCGACCGAGGCCGGCCTTCTCGCGCCCGCGTTTGCGGAGGAGCGCGGCACGGCCGTGCGCGTCCGGCGCGGCCGCGAGTCGCTGCTCGTCGCCTGCGACGGCGACGGGCCCGAGGCGCTCCGGGAGGCCGCGCGCGAGGCTTCGCGCCGCGCGGGCGGGTCCCCGTTCCTCAAGTCACGAGGTCCGGCCCGGAAGCCCGCCGGCGTCGAAGCGTCCGCGGAAGACGAGGAGGAGCGCGCCGCCCAGCTCGGCGCGGCCCTTCACCGGGCGCTCCCCGACCCGCGCGGGCTCTCGGTCTCGCTCACCGTCTCGCGTGTTTTCGTCTCGCGCGCGGTCGTGACGGCGCGTGAGGTCGTGGCCTGCGGAACCGTCCAGCGCCTCGAGGCGAGCGGCGTCCTCAGGCGCGTTAACGCGGCTCGGCCGTTCGCGTTCCAGACGTCGGCGCCGTGGGTCCCGGCGCTCGAGGCCCTCGCGCGCGCCCTTTCGGACGCGGCCCGGCCCGTGCCGGCGCACCGGGCCGTCGAGGGACGCGTGGACGCCGTCCTTTCGCCCGGCGCCGCGTCCGTCTTCTGGCACGAGGCGGTAGGCCATCCGCTGGAGGCGGGAGGCGGGGAGCGGGGATCGGTTCTCACGCGCGTCGCGCGAGCCGCCGTCGCGCCTCCGGGCGTCACCGTGACGGCGGACCCGACACGCGACGATCTCCCGGGCGCGTACCTCGCGGACGACGAAGGCACCCCTGCCAGTCCCGTCGCGCTCCTCACGGACGGGTGCGTGGACGGCCTCGTGACGGACCGCCGCGCGGCCGGCGGCGCGTCGAACGGGCACGCGCGCTGCGGCGACTTCCGCCGCCCGCCGCGCCCGCGGCTCTCCAATCTCGTCGTGACGCCGGGACGCGCCGGCCGCGACGATCTCCTCGCGGCGTGCGAAAACGGACTGTACGTGCGGGAGATCTCGGCCGGCCACGCGGACCCGGAGTCCGGCCGCTTCACGCTGTTCGTCGAGAGCGCCGATCTCGTGCGCCGGGGCGCGCTCGGCGCGCCCCTGGGCCCGTTCGTCCTGACGTCCGACATCCTCTCGGCGCTGCAGAACCTCCACGGCGAGAGGGGAGACGTGTCGCACCCGGCGAGCGGGCTCGGGCTGTGCGTGAAGGGGGGGGAAGGCGTGGCCGTGGGCGGGGCGTCGCCCGCCATCCTCATTCGCGGCCTCACGGCCGCGCGGGGCCGCTCGTGAGCGCCGGGCAGGACGGGCTCGTCGAGCGCCTGCTCGCCGGCGCCCGATGCGACGCCGCGGCAGGCGAGACCGCAGAGGCCTACGAGCGCCGCGGAACGTCGATCGAGATCGTCGAGGACTCGGAGGGGACGCGTCTGTCGGTCGTGACGGAGCGCGGATTGGCGCTGCGCCTCTTCCGGTCGGGCCGCACCGCATTCGCGGCGTCCCCGCCGGAAGCCGCGGACCGCCTTCCGGCCGAGGCGCGCCTGGTCCTCGGCCGGGCTCGGGCGCGCCGCGGGGCCCGAGCTGCGGGGCCCCTCGCCGCGGCGGGCGCTTCCGCGCCGGCCGCCCCCCTCCCGCCGGACGAGGCGTCGGCCCGCGCGCTCCTCGCATCGTTCAGGAGCGCGCTTTTCGCGGCGGGCGAGGGTGCCGTGTCCCTCACGGAGGCGATCCTCACCGCCGGTGTCCGTACGGAGCGCGTCGCGACGACCGCCGGACGCGACGTCGCCTTCGGGAGCGGAATCGCCACGCTCGTCGCGACCGTGGCCGGACGGACGTCGGCCGGGAGCGTTTCGGCGCGCGTCCTCGCGTCGGCGTCGCGGCCCGAAGAGATCCCCCTGGCGCGCCTCGCGCACCAGGCCGTGGACCGGGTCCTCCTTCCGCTCCGTGGCCGGCCCCTCGCTCCCGCCCGCGGCGACCTCCTCCTCGACCCGAGCGTCGCGGCCCCCATCGTGAGCCGCCTCGCGCCCGCGTTCTTCGGGGACGAGGGAGACGCGCTCCTCGCGTCGCGCACGCGCGACGGACGCGATGCGTTCGCCGCGCCCGCTCTTTCCCTCGTCGACGACGCGTCCGCCCCCGGCGGGCCCGTGAAGGCGACACACGACGGCGAGGGAACGCCTCACGCGCGCACCGTCCTCGTGTCGCGCGGGGTCGCCACGGGACGGCTCTCCGACACCGCCGCGGCCGTCCGCCTCGAAAGGCCGCCCACCGGCAACGCCCTGCGGCGCGCCTACACCGAGCCGCCGGCGATCGGCGTGACGAACTTCTTCGTGGATCCGTCGGCCGGTGTGGCGCCGCTGGACCTTCTCCGGGCGCTCGCGCGCGGCTTCTACGCGGCCGTCCTTCTCTCGCGGCCCGAGGTGGACCTCCCGGCGGACCGCTTCCGACTCCACGCGGCGGGTTACTGGGTGGAGAAGGGGCGCGCGACCGACGCGATCTCCGAGACGCTCGTGGAGGGCCGCCTCTCGGAGCTTCTGCGCTCGGTCGCGGCCGTCGGAGACGATCTCAGGTTCGCGCCTTCAGGCGCGGGATCGCCGACGCTCTTCGTGCCGAAGTGGAAAGGGGCCTGAGCTCAGCGCACGCCCGGCCCGGCCGGCTTCGGAGTGGGTGTCGGTGTCGGAGCAGGCGCGTCCTCTCCGCCGACCGGGCTCGGCTGCACCCGCTTGGGAGGCGCAGGTCCGGCGGGAGACTGCTCGGGGAAGTCCGACGGAATCGGCTGATTCGCGAGCGGGGCCCGCGGCGCGACGGCCGGCGTGAACGCGCGTGATCCCGGACCGGGCGCGGGGCGGCTCGAGCTGACGGGGGGAACCGACGTGACGACCGGGCCGCCCGGCCCCGGCCTCGCGCCACCGTCCGGCGCCGTCGCGCCCGCCGGCACGGGTGCCGCCGCGCCCGCCGGCACGGGCGCTCCCGGAACGGCGGACACCGCCACCCGTCCGGCCTGAAAGGAGGTCACGATGTCGGGCTGCGCCAGCTGCTCCGTCGCGGGGAGGGCGAGGCGGCTGAGCCGCCCTTCGTACGCCTCGAGGAGGACACGGCCCTTCAGGCGCGTGTACGCCGCGAACGGGTTCCGGCGCACATCGAACAGCGAGTTGTCGACGCGAAGCGACGTCTTGTACGCGGCGACCGCGGCGGAGTTATTGCCGCGCCGCTCCAGGCTGTAGCCGAGCATCCACCACCCGGCCCAGTTGCCCGGCGTCCGCGAAACGGCCTTGCGAAAAGCCGAGGTGGCGCTCCTCCATTCGCCGCGGGTCGTGTGGACGAGGCCCGCGTTGTAGAACGGGCGGCCGTCCGCCTTGTCGAGCTTCGCGGCGAGATCGAACTCGCGAAGGGCGTCCCGCCAGTAGCCGTCGCGGGCGATGAGGCACGCGAGGTCGTTGTGCAGCGAGGCGTCGTCCGGCGTCTGCTCGATTCGCGCGAGCAGGTCGAGCGTCGCGCGGTGCTGGGGGATCCCCGGGTCGAGAAAGCCCCGATAGACGTCCCGGGCGGCGAGGGGCCCGGCGAGGGCGGCGGAAAGGGCGAGCGCGCCGGCGAGGCGCGCGCGGCGATCGGTCATCATGGTGTTCCTTTCGTCGGGTCCGACAGAGAGCGGCCGACGAGCCTCACTTTCCCGTCGCGCGTCTGCACGTCGAACGCGAGGCGCCTGGCGCCCGTGGCTTTGCGGATCTCGGCGGCCTGTTTCTTCACGAGCTCCTCGAATCGGTCGTAGCGGAGGCGCGAGACGTCCTCGCCGGCCGCGGCGCGCGCCGCGCAATACCGGGCGAAGAGCGACCTGAGGTCACCCCGCCCGGAGCCTTTTACGGAAGCGGGGGGCCCCGCGTCGCCCACGGGTGGGGGGGCCGGCCGCTCGGCCAACCGCACGCGCGGCAGGGGGCGGACCGGACCGCGGCCCTCCTCCCTGTCGATGAGCCGCTTTGCCCACCGCTCCGACAGGACCGTGAAGCGGGTCTGAAGCGCCTGCACGCGGAATCGCTCCGCCGCCTTCTCGACGGCGGCGTCGCCCATTCGCCTGAGCACCTGCTCCACGCTCTTGCGGGCCGGCAGCGGAGGCACCTTCAGGTCCCCCGAGAAGAAACGCTCGTAATCCAGCTTGAGCGCCGTGATGCTCTGCTAGAGGAGGTCGAGGTCGCGCGCGATCGAGACGGTCATCGGTGAAAAGTAGTCTACATTCGGCCCGCATGGATCCCTCATCCTCGAGGCCTCCCGCCATGGACCGCCTCCTCGAGAGCGCTTCCGGAAGGGCCCTGGCCTCTCGCCACGGACGAGCCCGCGCGAAGGAAGCGCTCCGCGAGGCGGCCGCACGCTGGCGCGCGGCGGCTCCTCCGCGCGCCGACGCGGCCGAGTCCATTCTGGCCGCCGCCTCCCGATCTCTCGACGCCCGGCCCCCGGCCGGGCCGCGCCGCGTGATCAACGCGACGGGGGTCCTCCTGCACACGAACCTCGGGCGCGCCCCGCTCGCCGAGGAGGCTGTCGCGGCCGCGGGCCGCGCCGCGGGGTTTTCGACCCTCGAATACGACCTCGTAGCCGGCACACGCGGAAGTCGCGGTGAGCATGTGAGACCGCTTCTGCTCGCGCTCTTCGCCCCGGGGCGCGACGACCTCGACGCCCTCGCGGTCACGAACGCGGCCGCGGCTCTCCTTCTCGCGCTGGATACGCTCGCGAACGGCCGGTCCGTGGCCGTCTCGCGCGGGGAGCTCGTCGCGATCGGCGGGGACTTCCGCGTGCCTTCGATTCTCGCGAAGAGCGGTGCCTCGCTTTTCGAGGTGGGCACCACGAACAAGACGGCGCCCGGGGACTACGAAGAGGCGCTCGACGCCGGAGTGGCCGCGGTCCTCAAGGTCCGGCCCTCGAACTACCGCGTCGTCGGATTCACGGAGGAGGTGGAGCTCCCGGCCCTCGCGGCCCTCGCGCACGGCCGCGGCGCTTCCGTGATCTACGACGCCGGAGCCGGCGCTCCCGCGCGCTTCGCCGAGGCCGGCCTCGCGGACGAGCCCGTGCCGAGCGAGGCGCTCGA
>JBGQDL010000089.1:0-15071 GCA_041495865.1 Thermoanaerobaculia bacterium
CGATGCTCCAGCTCCTCCTCGGGAACGTCGGGCGGCCCGGCGGCGGTGTCAACGCGCTGCGCGGGCATTCCAACATCCAGGGCGCGACCGACATGGGCGGCAACACCGAGATCCTGCCGGGCTACCTCAAGACGCCGTCGTCCACCATGGGCACACTGAAGGACTACCTCGAGCAGGCGACGCCCACGACCCTCAACAAACAGCCCTGGGCGTCGATGAACTACTGGCAGAACTACCCCAAGTTCATGACCTCGCTCCTGAAGTCGCTGTGGGGCGCCAAGGCGACGAAGGAGAACGACTTCGGCTACGCGTGGATGCCGAAGCTGGACGGCAACTATTCGTGGATGCTGATGTTCGACGACATGTACCGCGGCAGCTCCATGCGGGCCGGCGGCAAGGAGCCCGGTCCGGAAGGTCTTCTGGCGTTCGGGATGAACCCCGTCGGCACGGGCCCGAACAGCTCGAAGATGATCGCCGCGCTCTCGAAGCTCAAGTGGCTCGTCGTCGTCGACAACGTCTCGACCGAGACCGCCACGTTCTGGGAAGCGCCCGAAATGTACGGCGGGCCGAAGGCGGCCGACATCAAGACCGAGGTCTTCCTCCTCCCCGCGGCCCTCTTCGCCGAGAAGGACGGCACGTTCACGAACTCGGCGCGGTGGATGCAGTGGAAGTGGAAGGCGGTCGATCCGCCGGGCAAGGCGAAGGCCGATCAGGAGATCCTGGCTCGGCTCGTCCTGGCCGTGCGCGACCAGTACAAGAAAGAGGGCGGCGCGTATCCCGAGCCGGTCCTCAACATCTCCTGGAGCTATACGAACCCCGTCAGTCCCGATCTCGGCGAGGTGCTCAAGGAGATCAACGGCAAGGCTCTGGCCGACATCCCGGACCCGAAGGACAAGACGAAGATCCTCAAGACCGCCGGGCAGCAGGTGGACGGCTTCGGGCAGCTCCAGGACGACGGCTCCACGATGTGCGGGAACTGGCTGCACTCGGGTGTCTTCACCGAGGCGGGCAACATGGCGCAGCGCCGCAGCACCGCCGACCCGCTCGGCCTCGGCATGTACCACCAGTGGGGCTTCTCCTGGCCGGCGAACCGCCGGGTCATGTACAACCGCGCCTCGGCCGACAAGGACGGGAACCCCTGGGATGTCGCGAGGGCAGGCATCAAGTGGAACGGCGAGAAGTGGGTCGGCGACGTCCCCGACATCAAGCCGGACAGCAAGCCGGGCGAGTTCGGGGCCTTCATCATGAACCCGGAGGGCGTGGCGCGGCTTTACTCGGCGGTCTTGAACGACGGCCCCTTCCCGGAGCACTACGAGGCCGTCGAAGCGCCGTGCGACAACCTCCTCCACCCGAAGGTCACGTCGAGTCCGGTCGTCAAGAGATTCACGTCGGACAAAGACAAGTACGCGAAGAAGGAAGACTTCCCGGTCGTCTGCACGACCTATCGCCTCACCGAGCACTTCCACTACTGGAGCCAGCACAATTCGCGCCTGAACGAGCTCCAGCCCGACTTCTTCTTCGAGATTCCCGAGGACTTCGCGAAGGAGAAAGGAATCGCGAACAACACCATGATCACCGTCTCCAACCCGCGCGGAAAGGTCACGGCGCGGGCGATGGTCACGAAACGATTGAGGCCGATGAAAGTGGACGGAAAGCCGATGTGGCAGATCGGCCTGCCGATCCACTGGGGCTTCGCCGGGAACCCCGGCCACCTGGGACCGCTCGCCAACTTCCTGACTCCCTCCGCGATGGACCCCAACACGTGGACGCCCGAATACAAGGCCTTCCTCGTGAAAGTCGAGAAGGCGTGAGGAGGCGGCCATGAGCGTTCAAAACCTCGAGATCGCGCGCTCCTCCGCCTCCCTGATCGGCGGGCTCAGTGGCATCCGCAGCCTTCCCACCATTTCGAAACTGATCGACACTTCCACCTGCATCGGCTGCAAGGCCTGCGAGGTGGCCTGTCAGGAGTGGAACGACCTGAAATCCGTCGCGACCGTCAACGACGGCGACTACCAGACCCTCAAGACGCTCGACGCCCAGTTCTGGAACCTGATCCGCTTCGACGAGCGCGAGGTGGACGGCGGCCTCAAGTGGCTCATGCGCAAGGACCAGTGCATGCACTGCGCCGAGCCCGGCTGCCTCGAGGCCTGCCCCGCGCCGGGCGCGATCGTCCAGTACGCGAACGGCATCGTGGACGTGAACCCGGAGCAGTGCATCGGCTGCGGCTACTGCGAGACCGGCTGCCCGTTCGACGTGCCCAAGTTCCATGCCTCCACGGGCAAGATGGCCAAGTGCACGCTCTGCGTGGACCGCGTCTCGGTCGGCCTCGAGCCCGCGTGCATCAAGGCCTGCCCGACGGGGTGCCTGCATTTCGGAACGAAGGAAGACATGATCTCTCTGGGCAACGGACGCGTGGAACAGCTCAAGAAGAACGGCTTCCCCACGGCCGCCCTCTACGACCCCCAGGGCGTCGGCGGCACCGGCGTCCTCACGGTGCTCGCGTTCGGCGACCACCCCGAGTGGTACGCGGCGCTTCCGCGCGACCCGCACGTTCCGCTCGGCGTGAAGTTCTGGAAGAACATCCTCCGGCCGATCGGCCTCATCGCCATTGCCGGGGCCGTCCTCGGCGCCTTCGGGCACTACTTCAACTTCGGCAAGAAGGAAGTCAAGGGCGCTGCCGATTCCGAAACCAACCTCCCGCAGGCCTGAGAGGAGGCATCATGAGCGCCACCACCCCGCTTCGGGACCGTGCGATGGACGCCGCGGTCGTCATGGGCCGCAATCGGGAGAACGTCGCCGTCGGAAACGAGATCGTCCGCCACCGGCTCGCCTCGCGTCTCATCCACTGGAGCGTCGCCGTCACGTTCTTCGCCTCCCTGTTCTCGGGCCTCCCGATCTGGACACCGATCTTCGGCTGGATGGCGACCTTCTTCGGCGGGCTTTCGGTCTGCCGATGGCTCCACGCCTGGGCGGGAATCGGCTTCACCGTGGCGTCGCTCGTGATGTTCGTCCACTGGGTCGGCGAAATGGTGATGACCGCCGACGAAAAGAGCT
Source organism: Thermoanaerobaculia bacterium (assembly GCA_041495865.1). Taxonomy (GTDB): domain Bacteria; phylum Acidobacteriota; class Thermoanaerobaculia; order UBA5066; family UBA5066; genus Fen-183. The sequence continues at coordinate 3,055 of JBGQDL010000089.1, forward strand.
GGATCGGTCCGAAGCTCTTCGAGTACCTGAGGTACCAGGGAGACGAGTCACAGGTCGGCAAGTACAACGGCGGGCAGAAGATCTTCTTCTACACCGCGGGACTCGGCGCGCTGGGTCTCCTGGTCTCGGGCGTCGTCCTCTGGTTTCCACTCAAATTCCCGCAGATCGTCCGCGAGCTGGCGATCCTGCTTCACGACGTCACGTTCATTCTTTTCGCCATCTCGATCGTCTTCCACATCTACCTGGCCACAGCGGCCGAGCCCGGGACCTTCGGCGCGATGACACGCGGAACGGTCACACGGGCCTGGGCGAAGCTCCACCACGCGCGCTGGTACCGCGAAGTGACGGGCGAGAAGTAGCCTCCGGGAGGGATCGAAGATCCCTCATTCGATGAGCATCTCCGAGCAATTCGAAAAACGTGCCGCGCGCGCCGAGTTGCTCGCCGGGTCGGCTCCGGCCGTCGCCGAGCCCCTCGCGTTCGCGGCGAAGCTGTTCCGCCTGCAGGGGCGTCTCGCCGCGGCCGTTTCGGCACGGCACGCCGGCGCGCCTCTCTCGGGCGGGGCGGCCGACCTGCCGCGCCTCGTCGATCTGCTGCCTCCTCTGCTTTCCCTGGCCGCCGCGGACGGGCCACCGGAGCTGGCGGAGGCCGCGGAGACTCGGGCGAAGGACGACGCGGCGACGACCGCCACCCGGCTCCGCGTCTACTGGGAGGGCGGGCGCGACGCGCTCGAGGACTACCTGTCGCGCGCGTTCCTCCGGCCCTTCGCCGAGGTCCTCGCGCGCGCCGGCATCCCGGCCGAACGGCCCCGCCACGAAGGCCATTGTCCGGCCTGCGGCTCCGCTCCGATCGTCTCCTTTCGCAGGGAGCTGCCCGAGTCCAACGGCGCCGCGCGCTACCTCGTCTGCGGGCTCTGCGGGACGGAGTGGGCCTTCAACCGGATCCGCTGTCCCTCCTGCCAGGAAGAGGATCCCACGAAACTGCCGGGCTTCCAGAGCGACGTGCACAGGAACGTCCGCATCGAGGCCTGCGAGACGTGCCGGCGCTACGTGAAGTCGCTCGACCTGACACTCGACGCACGGCCGCTCCCGGAGGTGGACGACCTCGTCTCGCTCGCCATGGACCTGTGGGCCGTCGAGGAGGGCTGGACGCGACTCGAGCCGGGCTGGGCCGGGATCTGAAAGGCCTTCTCAGCCGAGCTGGATGAACTCCGGGTCGGGCGCGGCGTCGGAGCGCGCGAGCGTCTCCCAGGCGGCGCCCATCTCCTCCGGGCCCCAGCCGAGAAACAGCCCATCGCCCCGAAAATGAACGGCGCCGCCTTCGCCCTCGAGGCGGACGATCGTGCCCGATCCCTCTTCCGCGGTGACGGCGACACGCCAGGCCGAACGTGTCAGGGATCCGCCGCGCTCTCTCACGGGCACGCGTTCGAGGAGGGCCGTCGGGTTCGTGAGGGCCGTCCCGGCGCTCATCGCGAGGTGCCCGGGTCGCGGACCTGCGACGGGCTGCCCTCGGCCTCCCCCACGAACGGGACGAACCGCACGGGCAGCACGCTCTTTTCCGTGTAGCCGCCGCCCTGGCGCTTGATGACCTTCAGCTCCTGGTAAAACGCGCCGACCGGAATGACCATGCGCCCCGAAGGGGCGAGCTGCTCGAGGAGCGGAGGCGGGATCTTCTCCGGCGCCGCAGTGACGAGAATCGCGTCGAACGGCGCCTCCTCGGGCCAGCCGCGGTAGCCGTCGGCCGCGCGCAGCTCGACGTTGCCGACGCCCAGCCTCTCGAGGCGCTCTTTCGCCTCGCGCGCGAGCTCGGGCCGGATCTCGATCGAAAAGACCTTCGCTGCGAGCGCCGCGAGGATCGCGGTCGAGTAACCGGAGCCGGTCCCGATCTCGAGGACCTTTTCCTTCCCCGTCAGGCGAAGCTGCTCGGCCATGAAGGCGACGACGTACGGCTGCGAGATCGTCTGGCCGCTCCCGATGGGCAGCGGCCGGTCGTCGTACGCGAAGGCGGCCTCCGTGGCCGGGACGAAGAGGTGGCGGGGCACGGTGCGCATCGCCTCGAGCACGCGGGGATCCCGTATGCCGCGCGCGGCGATCTGTCCGTCGACCATCTCGCTCCGCTTCTTCTGCATCTGGTCCGCCGCGTCGTGGCACGCCGCCGAGGCGAGAACGAACGCCGCCGCGAGAATGGCGACGGCCTCCCGTGGGCGCGGGCGAGCCTCCACGGCGCCTATTCTATGCGGAGAATGGCCCCGTCACCCGCCGGGCGGCAGCGGCGCCTCGGAGGCGCGAAGCCGGCGCTTCAGCGGGTTCTCGAGCGCCAGCGTCATGGCGCCGAAACGGATCTCCACGTCGAACGAGGAGAGGAACGACGTCCCGAGGATTCCGTCCTCGATCCCGTCGGACTCCTCCTTCACGACGATGTCCTTGAAGCGAACCATGTAGGCGCCCACGCCCACGGTGACGTTCGAGAGCTTGGCCCACGACACGCGCGACTTCCCGATGCCCTCGAGCGTCACCGGGTAGGCCGCTTCCGGTTCGAAGAGGTGCGTCCGGCGAATCCCGCCGCGGGTGATCATCGAGGGCTCGGAGCCGGTGTCGAGGAGAAACAGTGACCAGGGCTGCCCGTTGAGCGAAGCGCGCGCCATGGGCTTCATCCGCCGAAAGAACAGGTTCTGGTCTTTCGAGCCCCGAATGGCGCGCCGGTCGAGGCGCCGGGCCTGGACGAGCCGATCCACGTACGCGATGCGCCAGTCGAGCTCCTTCATGAGGTGCGCGCCGAGCACGCCATTCAGGCGAAAGACCCCCGCCGACGTCGTCTCGAAGGTGAGCGTGCCGTCCGGCAGGATACCGACCGGGACGTCCGTCAGCGTGAGGTTGCCGAGGCGGACGGAGTCGATCCAGCCCAGCCGCATCGGGAGGTCCGCTTCGTGAAGGCCCTTCGCCGAGGCCGTCGCGCCGGGGACGAAGGTGACACCCAGCCGCGCGGCCGCGCTTTCGGTCAGAAGGGACAGCGACGCGCCCGAGTCCAGGACGATCTCCTCGGCCGGATGTCCGTTCACGCGCACGGCCAGACGAAGGAGATTCGGCCTTCCGAAACCCACGGGCGAGGAAAAGCGCTCGCCGGCCGGGTCGCCCCCGTAGAGGACGCGCGCGGACTGCGACTCGAGGAAAACGAGCCAGCCTTCGGGAATGCGCTTGCCCTCGCGCCTCGAGACGCGCCCCCACCGCCCCGCGGAGGAGAACTCCCCTTCCCAGTATGCCGCCTGCGAGAGGAGCCACGCGAGGTCGGCGCGCTCGGACATACGGCCGGTGCCCGCGAGCGCGCGCTCGAGAGGCGCCGCGGCGCCGTGAAAATCGCCGCGCTCGAGAAGCACCTGGCCGGTCAGCCGGTCGAGGCGGACGGCATCGAGACTTCGAGCCCCGGCGCTGCTCAGGAAATCGGAGACTTCCGGAATGTATCCGCGTTGAAGCTGCTCCTCGACGTTGAAGGAGTTCACGAGGCCGGCCGGGATGGGCCTCGTGAGCTGATGAGGCAGGACCGCGAGGTCGCGCGAAAACGTGCACGCGGCGAAGCCGAACGCGGCCAGGAGAAGTCCGGGGCCGCGGCGTCTCGAGACAGCGCCGCGGCATCTCAAGAGGTCGCCACGACCCGCGCGATGAGAACCGTCTGGTCGTCGTACTGCGCGACGCCCGTCGTGAAGTCGCTCACCGCGCCGAAGATGCGGCGGGAAAGCTCGGCGGGCGGCTGCTCGCGCCCCCCGAGGGACAACGCGGTGAGCCGTTCCATTCCGAACTCCTCGTCGGCTCCGTTCAACGCCTCGGTGATGCCGTCGGAATAGAGGAGCAGCGTGTCGCCGGGCGCGACCTGGATCGTGGCCTGCTTGTGGGTGACGCCCGGCATCATGCCGACCGGCACGCCCCCGCTCGGCAAGAGCGTCACGCCGCCCGGCGAGAGCCAGAGCCCGGGGTTGTGGCCCGCGTTCACGTAGGTGAAGGTCCCGGCCGCGGGATCGAAGACGGCGATGAACAGGGTCGCGAACTTGCGTGTCGACGAGAACCCCACGAGATGGCGGTTCACGCGCGCGACGAGCCCGGGCAGATCGGAGGCGTTGTTCGGCACGAGGAGATGCAGGCACGCGTGGACCGTGGACACGAGGAGCGCCGCCGGCACGCCCTTGCCCGAGACGTCGGCCACGCAGAGCGCCGTGCGCCCGTCCGCGAGAGGATAGACGTCGAAGTAATCGCCGCCGACCAGCTTCGCCGGCCGGTTCCCGCCGGCCACGAGGAGGCCCGGAACGTCCGGGAGCGTCTCGGGAAGAATCGTCTTCTGGATGGAGGCGGCGAGCTCGATCTCCCGCTCCATCTTCTCCTTCTCGACCGCCTCGCGGTGGAGGCGCGCGTTCTCGAGCGCGATCGCGGCCTGGTTCGCGAAGAGCGAGGCCACGCGCTCGTCGGCTTCGGTGAAGTCGTCGATCGAGCCGTCCCGGTTCTCCTTGTCGGCCACGATGAGGACCCCGAGCCAGCGCCCATCGGCGAGGATCGGCACGGCGAGGAGCTTTTCCGCCGGGGCGTGCGTGAGGAGCCCCACCCGCTCGGCGATCGTGTTGCAGCGGAGCACCGTCGACGGGAGCAGCCGGGCCGACTCGCCGTCGAGCAGCGGCTCGCCGAGATGGCGCACGTAGACCGGAGCGTCCGCCGCGCGGTCGCACACGATGAGCGTCCCCGTTCTCGCGTTGAGGAGCGACATCGACTTGTAGAGGATGTCCTCGGCGAGGGACTCGAAGTCGAGCGTGCCCGCGATGGAGAGCCCGACGTCGTAGAGGCTCTGCAGCTCCCAGACCCGGTACTTCAGCTCGAAGTCCGCCTTCTGCACCTTGTCCGCCATCCGAACCGAATCGAGCAGGCGCGCCGCGTGCGCCGTGACCGACGCGAAGCCGACCGGGTCGGCGGGAGGCTTCTCGAGCACGAGAAGCGCGAGCGCGTCGTCCTGCACCGTGAGGGGGATCGCCGCCGGGGCCTCGGCCTCCGCCGGGCCGAAGAGCGGAATCGAAACCAGCTCGGGCAGCGGGTCCGTGACCCGGCCGGCTCCGGCCACGCGCGCCGCCAGGGCCTCGAAGACGCCGGGCGACGGCTCGACTCCGGCCGAGGCGGAGCGCGACGGCTGCACGGGATCGACGAGAACTCCCCGCTCGGCGTGAGCCGCGGTCAGGAGGGCGGTGAGGACTCCCGCAAAGAGCCGCTCACGGTCGGAAAAGGGGTCGATCGCCGAGAGCTTCTCGTGAGCGGCGAGCGTCGCGGCGCCGGGATACGCCACGGCGGCGCGACGCTCGGGAATCGCCGCGCTACTCGGACTCGCCCCGGAGCCAGGCGAGGGCGGGCTCGGGAGCGGGAAAGATACGTGCATATTGAGCGAGCCCCATGATCTGGAACGTCTTTTCGATCGTGGGCGTCAGCCGGCAAAAGGCGAGCTTTCCCCCCTGATCGAGAAGCTTCTCCAGGATCTCGATGAGAATCGAGATGCCGATCGAATTGACGATCTTCGTCCTTTCGAGGTCGAGGAGAAGCCGATTCACTCCCGACCCCAGAAGGGCGTAGGCCTCTTTCGCGATCTCCTCACCGCCGGTGTTGTTGATGTAGCCGTCCGTACGAAGAACGGCGACTTTGGAGTCCGGCCGGTCCACGACGACTTTCAAGGTCTCGCTCATTCGGTCCTTTATACCTCATCGATACTTGCGCATCACGATGCGCGTGCCGTGCTCGCCGCTCTCGATCCGCACGTCGTCCATCAGGCTTTCGATGATCTTGATTCCCCAACCCCGTTTGCGGCTGGACCTGAGCGCGGCCGCGATTTCGGGAGTCTTGATGCGGGTCGGATCGAACCCGTGGCCCGAGTCCGCGACGTCGACCTCGAGATAGGCTCCCCGGCCGCCCTCTTCGGCGGCGACCCGGAAGGAAAGCTCCACCTTCCGATCCGGCGTCGCGCTGTGCTCGAAGGCGTTGATGCAGGCCTCGACGACGGCCATCTTCACCTCGTCGATCTTGTCGCGGCCCATCTCCATCCACTCGCCCAGCGCCGCGACCTGCGCCGTGGCGGCGATTTCCATCTCCGGCGCAACCGGAATGGTCAGGTGCACCTCGCGACGTTCGACCGACGACATCGCTTTCGGCAATCCCCTCTCGGAGCTCAGAACGTCAGGAGCGCGCGAATCGCCGTGAAAAGGAACGCCGGGATCTTATCCGACGCCGCGCCGACGGCGAAGGCAGCGGTTTCCGCGAGGAGGAGCGGCACGACGACGCGCGAGGCGGGGATCCACGCAGGAAGAGAAGATGCGGAGGGAGAAGTCGCGCGAACGGAATGAGCCTTGATTCCCCTCTCGCTGAACATCTCGTCCTCCGGTTGTGACCTGCATCGCAAGTGCCGGGCCATTGCGCTCGGAGTGCTCTTCGAGGCTGGCGAAGCGAACCTAAACTGTTGGAAAGATTAGGTTTCTTAGAATGCGAAAGAGAGTACGGCACGTCCGAAACGTAATGTGGCGTATTGTCACATAAGTGACACCTAGAATCCATAGCTTCCACCTTACCGTTTTGATTAAACGACTTGCAACTAGTGAGTAATAACGTCACTATGTGACTATACGTCGTAGCCTACAACTGCGCCGAAAAGGGGAAGCCGCCAGCCAGGAGTTCGGCCTTGAACAATGGCCACGGTTCCCCCAATACTGGTTCTGAGCGCATTCCGCGCAAGGAGCCCTCCATGAGCGTGTTCGAACAGGAAGTCGCCGCCACTCAGCGGTGGTTCGACAGCCCCCGCTTCGCGGGGACCGTCCGCCTCTACACCGCACGCCAGGTCGTCGAGCAGCGCGGCACCATCGCTCACGACTACACGGTGGCGCGCGAGGCCGCGTCGGCGTTTTACGCTCGCCTGCGTCAGCTCTTCGCGGAAAGAAAGAGCATCACGACCTTCGGCCCTTACTCGCCGGGTCAGGCCGTGACCATCAAGCGGATGGGGATCGAGGGGATCTATCTGGGTGGCTGGGCGATCTCCGCAAGGGGCGGGACGAGCGAAGACCCGGGGCCCGATCTCGCGAGCTACCCGCTCAGCCAGGTGCCCGACGAGGCCGCCACGCTTGTGCGCGCCCTGCTCACCGCCGACCGCAACCAGCACTACCTGCGCTCGCGCATGACCGAGGCGCAGCGCGCCGCGGCGCCGGCCCACGACTTCCGGCCGTTCATCATCGCCGACGCCGACACCGGCCATGGCGGTGACCCGCACGTTCGCAACCTGATCCGCCGCTTCGTGGAGGCCGGCGTCCCGGGCTACCACATCGAGGACCAGCGGCCGGGCACGAAGAAGTGCGGCCACCAGGGCGGCAAGGTGCTGGCGGCACAGGACGAGCAGAACAAGCGGCTGAACGCCGCGCGCTTCCAGCTCGACGTCATGGGGGTCGCCGGCATCCTCGTGGCCCGCACCGACGCCGAGGCGGCCAACCTGCTCGACGGCCGCTCCGACGAGCGCGACCAGCCGTTCCTCCTCGGCGCCACCAACCTCGACGTGCCGGCCTACAAGGCGTGCTACCTGGCGCTGATCCGGCGCTTTTTCGAGATGGGCGTTCGCGACCTCAACGGCCATCTGCTCTACGCCATCCCCGACGGCGAGTACGCCGCCGCCGCCGACTGGCTCGAGCGCAAGGGTCTCCTGCGCCAGGCCGCCGACGCCGCGGCGGCGTACCGGAATGGGAGGGAGACCTCTCTCGACGCCACCTTCGACGGCGTTGCCTCCCGCTTCCTCGCGGCGTGGGAGGAGGACGCCGGCCTCGAGACATACGGTGAGGCGGTCGCCGAAGTGCTCGACTTCCGGGCCAGCGAGGGCGAACCGCTCGCGATGAGCCCCGACGAGTGGCGCCGGTTCGCCGCGCGCGCCTCGCTCTACGCCGCCCGCGAGAAGGCGCGCGCGCTCGGCGCCGACGTCTCCTGGGACTGCGAGCTGGCCCGGACCTCGGAGGGCTTCTACCAGGTCCGCGGCGGCATCCCGTACGCCGTCGCCAAGTCCCTCGCCGCGGCACCCTTCGCCGACGTGCTGTGGATGGAGACGAAGACCGCCGACCTCTCCGACGCCCACAAGTTCGCCGAGGCGATCCACGCCGAGTTCCCGGACAAGATGCTCGCCTACAACCTCTCGCCGTCGTTCAGCTGGGACACCACGGGCATGAGCGACGAGGAGATGCGGCGATTCCCCGAGGAGCTCGCCAAGCTGGGCTTCGTCTTCAACTTCGTCACCTATGGCGGCCACCAGATCGACGGTCTCGCCGCCGAGGAGCTGGCGACCGCCCTCAAGCAGGACGGCGCGCTCGCTCTCGCCCGCTTGCAGCGGAAGCTCCGCATGGTCGAGTCACCGTACCGCACGCCGCAGACCCTCGTCGGCGGGCCGCGCGCGGACGCCGCGCTGGCCGCCTCGTCGGGGCGCACGGCGACCACCATGGCGATGGGCAAGGGCTCGACCCAGCACCAGCACCTCGTACAGACCGAGGTGCCGAAGAAGCTCCTCGAGGAATGGCTGGCGATGTGGACGCAGCACTACGGCCTCCCCGGCGCGCTCCGCGTCCAGCTCCAGCCGCACCGCGCCGGCTCGGAGCTGCTCGAGCTCGGCATCTACGGCAGCGGGGACGAGAAGCACGCCAACGTCATCTTCGCCCCCATCCACGACCGGCGCGGCCGCAGCATCCTCTCGGTGCGCGACCAGAACACCTACGCGACGGCGCTCCGCAAGAAGAGGCTCATGGACCTCGTCCACCTCTTCCTGATTCACCGCTTCCGGGTCGACTCGGTGCACTACGTCTCCCCCACCGAGGACAACCAGTATCAGGCCGCGAAGATGAAGGTCCACGGCATCTTCCGCGAGGTCACGACGGAGGTCGGCCAGATCATCGTCGCCGACGTCAACCCCGCGCGCATCTCAGAGCTCCTGGCGCCGGATCGCGTCGCCCTCGGGAAGCTGATCCGCAAGGAGGCATAGGGGGCGAAGCGAGATCGCGAGGCACCGACTCGCGGATTGAAGAGGACTTCTAGATCCTCTTCCGATACAGCGTCCGCCGGCTGACGCCGAGGAGCTTCGCCGCGCGGCTCTTGTTGCCTTTCACCTGCGCGAGGACGCGGCGGATGTGCGCGTTCTCCACGTTTCGCAGGTCGGCCGAGGTGACGCGCAGCTCGTCCGCACCCTCGCGCGCGATGCCGAACTGCAGATCGGCGGCTTCGATCGTGTCGCCCGAGACGAGCGCGGCTGCGCCTTCGAGCAGGTTCTCGAGCTCGCGCACGTTGCCGGGGAACGGATAGTCCAGGAGCGCCTTCACGGCGTCGCGGGAGAGAGAGGGCGCCCTTCGGCCGTCGCGAACCGCGATGCGCGCGAGGAAGTGCCCCGCGAGGCGCGGGATGTCCTCGCGGCGCTCGCGCAGCGCCGGCATGCGGATCTCGACGACGCGCAGCCGGTAGAAGAGATCCTCGCGGAAGCGCCCCGCGCGGATCTCCGTGGGCAGGTCCTGGTGCGTCGCCGAAACGACGCGGACGTCGACCGGCACCTTCGCGCGCCCGCCGAGGCGCTCGATCTCGCGCTCCTGCAGGACGCGCAGGAGCTTGGCCTGGATGGCGAGCGGCGTGTCGCCGATCTCGTCGAGGAAGATCGTGCCTCCGCTTGCGAGCTCGAACTTTCCGAGCCGTGCTTCGACGCCGGTCGCCACGCCGCGCTCGATCCCGAAAAGCTCGCTTTCGAGCAGGCTCTCGGGCACGGCCGCGCAGTTGAGCGCGAGGAAAGGACCCTCGCGGCGCGGCGAGCCCGCGTGCAGGAGCTTCGCCGCGAGCTCCTTGCCGGTGCCGCTCTCGCCCGTGACGAGGATGTTGACGCGCGACGCGGCGGCGCGCGCGACGAGCTCTTTGGCGCGCCGCATGGCCGGCGAGTCGCCCACGAGGATCTCGTCCACGCTGAGGCTTCCCTTGAGCGAGCGGTTCTCCTCCCTCAGGCGGTCGAGGTCGGCGGCGAGCGCGCGGAAACGGCGCGCCGCTTCGAGCGTGGGCGCGACGAGGCCCGCGAGCGAGACGAGGAACCGGCGGTCCTCCTCGTCGAAGGTCGGAGCGTCGCCGCCCCGCGCCTCGCGGTCGAGGACCACGAGAATGCCGAGCACGCGCCCGCCCACCAGGAACGGAACGCCGGCCACGCTCTCGACGGCGTGGCCTAGGACCGTCTCTTTGCCGCGCGCCAGAGAGGTCTTGGCGCGCGCGAGGTCGAGGACGAAAGGGTCCGACGCGACCGCGAGCGGTCCGGGCTCGGCCTCGAGCCCGAGCGAGGCGACCGTCCCCGAGCCCTCGGCGTCCTCGAAAGCCGCGGCGAACCCTCGGGCCGCGTCGAGAACCGGGACCGCGCGGGCGAGGATTTCCTCCAGGAGGGCCTTTTCGTCGCGGGCGGCCGTGAGCGAACGGCTGACGTCGTAGAGGGTCTCGAGGCGCAGGACCTTCTTCTTGAGCGCGAAAGCCTCGAGATCGCGCGCGGGCGGCTTGGCGCCGCTCATCGACGGCTCAGGGGACGCCCGAAGCCCTGGCAGCTCCGGTCTCCGCCGCGGGCTTCCCGGCCCGGACACGCGCGAGAACGGCGACGGCGGGAGTGAAGTGCGGGTTTCTCTTCAGGAGCGGCTCGAGCTCTTTCTCCGCTTCCTCGGCGCGTCCCAGAGCGTGGAGGCAGCCGGCCACCAGGACGCGGCCAAAGTCCTTCGCCGGGTAGTACTCCGTTCCTCCGAGGCCGAACTCGCCTTCCTGCTGCTGGACTCCCAGGAGAAGCGGGACCGCCTCTTCGCAGCGGCCGGACCGGGCCGCCGCGACTCCGCGAACCAACGCGATGCCTTGCTCCGCGCCCTTCTTCTCGGCCTCGGGCTCCTTCGCGTAGGGGGCCGCCGCGGACGCGAGCAGGGCGTCGAGTCCCGTCGTCTCGCCCTTCATCGCGAGAAATCCCGCCTGATAGAACGCGATCTTGGCGCCGAGCCGCTCGGCCTCCGGTCCGGGCGGGAGGCCGGTCGCTTCCGCCGCGAACAGGTCCCGCTCCTTGCGCGCGGCCGCTTCGTCGCCCGCGTCGAGGAGCGCGATCGAAGCGTAGAAGCGGAAGTCGAGGCGCCCGATGGGCTGGGTGGCTTCGCCCGACGCCTTGAGGAAGTACTGAGCGGCCTTCGCCGGATTCCCCCGGCCGATTTCCACCGTTCCGAGATGGCCGTAGGCAGGGTAAAAGTCGCCCTTGATGGCGAGCGCCTTCCTGAGAACGTCCTCGGCCTCGACATACCGCCCCGTGAGCGCGTAGAGCTCGCCGAGCGAGTCGAGGGGGTTCGCCTGGTCCGGCGCGAGGTAGCGGTACCGCTTGAGATAGTCCTCGGCCTTCGCGAAGTCGCCGCGCGCCGCGCTGGCGTAACCGAGCGTGTTGTAGGCGATGGCGTAGTTCGGATTGACGGCGAGGAGCCGCTCGTATTCCGCGAGAGCCTCGGCGGTGCGCTTCTGGCCCGCCAGGAAGTAGCACCGCATCAGATAGCCCTCGGGATCCTCCGGGAAGCGACGCAGGTACTCGTCGTACAGTGCGCCGAGGGTCGCGACGTCGCGCTTCCCCCAGCGCTCCTCGTAGATCCGCAGCAGGAGCTGCTCGCGCGGCGTGATCTCGTCCCTCGCACGCGCCGCCGACGCGAGGAGCGACTTCGCCCGCTCGGGGTCCCTCCCCCGGATCTTGTCGGCGAGCCGCAGCGTCGCCATGACGAAGTGGGGGTCGTACTGCAGCGCCGTCGCGTACCCGGAGATCGCCTCGCGCTCGTACATCTTCAGGTCGTTCTCGCGGGCCTCGTTGTAGGCCTTCCGGGCCTGCTCGGAGGAAGTCGTGACGTCGCGGCGGCTCCTGAGGAAGAACGCCGCGGCGGTCCCCGCCACCGCGAGACCCATCACCACGAGGGCAAGGGTGAGCGGGCGCAGGGAGCGGCGGAACGCGAACGGCATGGAGCCTCCGA
>JBGQDL010000090.1:0-14826 GCA_041495865.1 Thermoanaerobaculia bacterium
ACGCCGGAGGAAGCCTACGAGGAAGGGCGCGCGATGGCGTACCACGAGGTCGCTAGCCTCCTCCTTACGAGAGCCGCGGCGTTCGGCCTGCCGCCGGAGGCCCTGCGACTGGAGGGATTCGACCCGGATCGCGAAAACTGAGGGGCGGACCTGCCGGACTCGCCGTCTCCGGACGCGGCATTCCTTTCACCCCCCTCATCGGGTCGACGCGAGGCTAGGCTTCTCGCGGAGGGCACGATGGCGGCGGAAAAGGACTACGTCCTGGGCACCCACGACGAGGAGATCGAGCGCCTCGGCCTTCAGCACCGGGTCTGGCGCCCGCGCGCGCTCGACGCGTGGCGCCGCGCCGGCGTGACGGCGGGTCAGACGATTCTGGATGTCGGGTGCGGACCTGGCTATGCGGCGGTCGACCTGGCGGAAATCGTGGGGACGTCGGGCCGGGTCATCGGCGTCGACAGGTCGCGCCGGTTCCTCGACGCCCTCGACGTCCTTCGTCTCCAGCGTGGCCTCGAGAACATCGAGAGTCATGAGCTCGATCTCGAAAAGGACGCTTTTCCCCCGGGGCGCGTGGATGCGGCGTGGGCTCGCTGGGTTTTCGCGTTCGTTCGCGGCCCGAAAGGACTCCTGCAACGAGTCGCGGATTCGATTCGGCCCGGCGGCGTTTTCATCGCGCACGAGTATTTCGATTACTCGACCTGGCGCCTCTCGCCTCGCTTAGCCGAGCTCGAAGAATTCGTTCTGGCCGTTATGGAGAGCTGGCGCGCCGAGGGCGGCGAGCCGGACATCGGCCTCATGCTGCCGGTCTGGCTTCAGGAGATGGGGTTTCGCGTTTGCGAGCTCAACCCCATCGTGGACGCCGTTGCCAGCTCGAATTTCGTGTGGCAGTGGCCGCGGTCGTTCGTCGAGGTCGGGCTGACACGCCTCATCGAGCTCGGCCGCATGACGAGAGAGCGCGGACAAGAGATCTCCGCGGCGCTCGCGGCCCAGGAGCGCGATCCGAGGACCTTTCTGATCACGCCGGGCGTCCTCGAGATCATCGCGGTGAAGGCGACGGCGTGAGATCCTCGGCCTCAGGATGCCCTCCACCCTTCTCCGGACCCTTCCGGGCCCGTACCGGTTCTTCCGAGGGGGCGAAATCCCCGAGGTGACGCTCGCGTACGAGACGTGGGGAACTCTTTCGCCCGGGAAGGACAACGCTCTTCTCCTCACGACGGGCCTCTCGCCCAGCAGCCATGCGCGCTCGAACGCCCTCAACCCCGAGCGCGGGTGGTGGGAGGACATGATCGGGCCGGGCCGGCCGCTCGACACGAACCGCTGGTTCGTGATCTGCAACAACTCGTTCGGGTCGTGCCTGGGCTCGACCGGTCCCGCCTCGACGGACCCGCGTACCGGCCGGCCGTACCGGCTCACGTTCCCGAGCCTGTCCATCGAGGACATCGCGACGACGAGCCGGCTTCTCCTGAAGTCGCTCGGCATCCACGCTGTCGCAGCAGTCGTCGGCTCCTCCATGGGCGGAATGACGGCTCTGGCCTACGGCGTCATGTTTCCGTACGAGGCGGAGCGGATCCTGTCGATCTCGGCGGGCGCGCACGCGGAGCCGTTCGCGATCTCCATGCGTTCCGCTCAGCGCGAGGCGATCCGGCTCGACCCGGACTGGCTGGGCGGCGACTACCCGAAGGAGAAGCCGCCGATTGGCGGGATGAGGCTGGCCCGGAAGGTGGGCGTCGTGACGTACCGCTCGCCCGTCGAGTGGAACGAACGCTTCGGCCGCAAGCGCATCCTCAGAACCTCGGCCGACCCCTGGGCGACGCGCTTCGAGATCGAGTCGTACCTCGACCACCAGGCCGAGAAGTTCGTGGGCCGCTTCGATGCGAATTGCTACCTTTACCTCTCGCGGGCGATGGACCTCTTCGACCTGGGCGACCACGGCACGTCCGTCGCGGATGCGCTTTCGAAGCTCGCGGCGTGCCGCACGCGCGTCATCGGCGTGGAGAGCGACATCCTTTTCCCGGTCGACCAGCAGGAGGCGCTCGGCGCCGCCCTTCACGAGGCCGGCGTGGACTCCTCGTTCGTGAGGCTCCCCTCCACCCACGGCCACGACTCGTTTCTCATCGATTACGAGCGCTTCGGCCCGGCGGTCAGCGAGTTCCTGAACGATTAGGTGGCCGCGAGAGTCCGCCGATCCGCGCGAAACGGGTTGAAAGGGCCTCAGGGCAGGGACGTCTCGCCGTACATCAGGTAGCGGTCGACCCCCCGGGCCGCCTTGCGCCCCTCCTCGATCGCCCAGACCACGAGGGACTGGCCGCGCACCATGTCGCCGGCGGCGAAGATGCCCGGGACGCTCGTCATCTTCTCGCCGTCCGTCACGACGTTCCCGCGGTCGTCGAGCTTCAGCCCCAGCTCGCCGAGAAGCCCCGCCTTCTCGGGGCCGACGAACCCGAGGGCCAGGAGCACGAGCTCGGCCGGGAAGACGCGTTCGGTCTCGGGGATTTCGACTGAGTGAAAGCGCCCGTCGGCGCTCCTTTTCCAGTCGAGGTCGACCGTGTGGACCTCGCGGACCCGTCCCTCCGCGTCGCCCACGAACCGCTTCGTTTCGACGGACCAGCGTCTCGGGTCGGCGCCCTGCAAAGCGGCGGCTTCCTCCTGCCCGTAGTCCATCTTGTAGATCTTCGGCCACTGCGGCCACGGGTTGTCGACGGCGCGCCGGTCGGGCGGGCGCGGGAGGATCTCGAGCTGAACGAGGCTCTCGGCCCGGTGGCGCAGGGCGGTTCCGACGCAGTCCGTTCCCGTGTCGCCCCCTCCGATCACGACGACGTTCTTCCCCCGGGCGGAGATGAACTCGCCGTCGGCGTGCCCCGAGTCGAGGAGGCTCTTCGTGTTCGCATGGAGGAACTCCATCGCGAGATGGATGCCTGAAAGGCTCCGCCCCTCCACCGGCAGCTCGCGGGCCTGCGGCGCGCCGCAGCAGAGGACGGCGGCATCCCAGTCGGAGAGGAGGCTTTCCGACGGGACGTCTCGCCCCATGTCGACGCCCGTCACGAAACGAACGCCGGCGTCCGCCATCAGCCGGACCCTCCGCTCGACGAGGCTCTTGTCGAGCTTCATGTTCGGAATGCCGTACATCAGCAGGCCCCCGACACGGTCGGCGCGCTCGAAAACGGTGACCGTGTGCCCCGCGTGGTTGAGCTGATCGGCGGCGGCGAGGCCGGCGGGCCCGGAGCCGACGATCGCGACCTTCTTGCCCGTGCGGATGGCCGGGACGTCCGGGCGGACCCACCCTTCTTCGAAAGCGCGGTCCGCGATGACGCACTCGATCGTCTTGATCGTGACCGGGTCGTCGTTCAGGCCGAGGGTGCAGGACCCCTCGCACGGAGCCGGGCAGACGCGGCCCGTGAACTCGGGGAAGTTGTTCGTCTGGTGGAGGCGAACGGCCGCCTCCTTCCACTGGCCGCGCCAGACGAGGTCGTTCCAGTCCGGAATGAGATTGTGCACGGGGCAGCCGGAGGCCATCCCCCCGATGAGCTTGCCCGTGTGGCAGAACGGGGTGCCGCAGTCCATGCAGCGCGCGCCCTGCCGGCGGAGCATGGCCTCGGGAACCGGGGAGTGCCACTCGTCCCAGTCCTTGACGCGCTCCTCGGGCGGGCGGGGGGCGGAGGCCTCGCGGCCGAACTCGAGGAATCCGGTCGGCTTGCCCATCTTCAGCTCCCGCTCACACGCACCGGATTCTGGGCGTTCTCCTCGAACGCGGCCATGACGGCCTCCTCCTCGGAGAGCCCGCGCTCGCGCATCCGAGACTGCGATTCGAGGACCCGCCGGTAGTCGTGCGGGAGGATCCGCACGAACTTCGGGAGCGACGCCTGCCAATCCTCGAGGAGCCTCCGGGCCACCGAGCTCTGCGTGTAGGCCGCGTGGCGCCTGACGAGCTCCTCCAGAATTCCAGCCTCGGCGACTTCCTCGACCGGGCCGAGGCCCACGAGCTCGGTGTTGCAGCGCGCCGCGAAGTCCCCCTTCTCGTCGAGTACCCACGCGACCCCGCCGGACATGCCGGCTCCGAAGTTCCGGCCGGTCGGCCCGAGGACGACGACCTGGCCCCCGGTCATGTACTCGCAGCCGTGGTCGCCGATCGCCTCGACGACGGCCCGAACGCCGCTGTTGCGGACGCAGAAGCGCTCCCCGGCCATGCCGCGGATGTAGGCTTCGCCGGACGTGGCGCCGTAGAAGGCCACGTTTCCGATGACGATATTCTCCTCCGGGACGAAGGTGGAGCCGGCCGGCGGCACGACCACGATCTTGCCGCCCGAAAGGCCCTTCCCGACGTAGTCGTTCGCGTCCCCTTCGAGGAGGAGCGAGATGCCGCGCGGGATGAAGGCTCCGAAGCTCTGCCCCGCGGAGCCCTGGAAGCGGAGACGGATGGTGTCCTCCGGCAGCCCCTCGGCCCCCCATTTCTTCGTGACCTCGCTCCCGAGCATCGTGCCGACGACCCGGTTTCCGTTGCGGATCGGGAGGGTCGCCGAGATGGGGGTCCGGTTCTCGAGGGCGGGCCGGCAGAGCGGAATGAGGGTCGTGGCGTCGAGGGCCTCCTCGAGGCCGTGCTCCTGGCGGATCCTGGAGGTCCGCTTCACGTCCTTCGCGACGGTCGGCTTGAAGAGGATTCGCGAAAAATCGAGCTTCCGCGCCTTCCAGTGATCGACCGCGCGGCGCATCTCGAGCCGCTCGCTCCGGCCCACCATCTTGTAGAAGGACCGGTACCCGAGGTGGGCCATCAGCTCGCGCACTTCCATGGCGATGAAGCGCATGAAGTTGACGACGTGCGTCGGGTCGCCCGTGAACTCCTTCCGGAGCTGGGGGTCCTGCGTCGCCACGCCGACCGGGCACGTGTTCAGGTGGCAGACGCGCATCATGATGCAGCCGAGAGCGATCAGCGGCGCGGTCGAGAAGCCGAACTCCTCGGCGCCGAGGAGGGCCGCGATGACGACGTCGCGCCCCGTCTTGAGCTGGCCGTCCGTCTCGAGGGCGACCCGGCTCCGGAGATTGTTGAGGACGAGCACCTGGTGGGCCTCGGCGAGCCCCAGCTCCCACGGGATCCCGGCGTGCTGGATGCTCGTCAGGGGTGAGGCCCCCGTTCCTCCATCGTGGCCGCTGATGAGGATGACGTCGGCGTGCGCCTTGGCGACCCCGGCCGCGATCGTTCCGACCCCGGCCTCGGCGACGAGCTTCACGCTGATCCGGGCCTCCGGGTTCGCGTTCTTCAGGTCGTGGATGAGCTGCGCGAGATCCTCGATCGAGTAGATGTCGTGATGCGGGGGAGGGGAGATGAGGCCCACGCCCGGAGTGGCGTACCGCACTTTGGCGATCCACGGATAGACCTTGGGACCCGGGAGCTGGCCTCCCTCGCCGGGCTTGGCCCCCTGGGCGATCTTGATCTGGAGCTCTCTTGCCTTCACGAGGTACTGGCTCGTGACGCCGAAGCGCCCGGAGGCGACCTGCTTGATGGCGCTGTTCTTCGAGTCGCCGTCCGGAAGCGGCTCGTACCGGACGGGATCCTCGCCTCCCTCGCCGGTGTTGCTCTTCCCGCCGATCCGGTTCATCGCGATGGCGAGCGCCTCGTGCGCCTCCTGGCTGATGGAGCCGTACGACATGGCGCCCGTCTTGAAGCGGGCGAGGATCGCCTCGATCGGCTCCACTTCCTCGAGCGGGACGGCCCTCGCGAGGGGTCGGAAGTCCATCAGGCCCCGGAGCGTCACCGGGTGCTTCCCCTGCCGGTTGACGAGCTCGCTGTACTTTTTGAAGAGCTTGTAGTCGCCCGTGCGGCAGGCGGTCTGGAGAGCGTGGATCGCCTCGGGCGTGTTGAGGTGGTCCTCGCCATCCCGGCGGTACTGGTAGCGGCCCCCGGTCCCGAGCGTCGTGTGCTCCACGGGTCGTTTCGGATAGGCCCACTCGTGCTGCAAACGCACCTCGAGCGCGATCGCGTCGATTCCGATTCCGCCGATCCGCGTGGGCGTCCCGGTGAAGTACTCGTCGATGAAGTCCTGCGAGAGTCCGAGCGCCTCGAAGACCTGGGCGCCCTGGTAGCTCTGCACCGTGGAGATCCCCATCTTGGAGATGACCTTGACGATCCCCTTGTTCACGGCCTTGACGTAGCGCTTCTCGGCGTCGTCGGCGCTCCCCGCGATCATCTCCTGGCGGACCTGGTCGTGAATCGTCTCGAACGCGAGGTAGGGGTTGATGGCGCTCGCGCCGTAGCCGATGAGGAGACAGAAGTGGTGCACCTCGCGCGGCTCGCCCGTCTCCAGAACCAGCCCGACGCGCGTCCGGGAGCCCTCCCTTAGGAGATGGTGCTGCACCGACGCGAGAGCCAGAAGGGCGGGGATCGGCGCGTCCGTGGCGTCGTGGCCCCGGTCCGAGAGGATCAGGACATTGTGCCCTTCGGCGATCGCCTCGCTGCACCTCCGGCGAAGGTCCTCGATCGCCTTCCTCAGGCCCGCCCCGCCGTCGTGCACCGAAAAGAGCATCGGCAGGGTGATCGACCGGAAGCCCTTCGAACCGGGCCTGCCGTCGAGCGCGCGGATCTTCTCCAGCTCGGCGTTCAGGAGGACCGGCGTCGGCAGGTCGAAGTGGAGCGCGGCCGTGGGCGTCGGCTCGAGGAGGTTCTCCTCCGGCCCGATCGCCGTGTCCACCGCCATGACGATCGCCTCGCGGTCGGAGTCCACCGGCGGGTTCGTGACCTGGGCGAAGAGCTGCTTGAAGTAATCGTAGAGGGGCTGGGGACGCTCGGAGAGGACGGCGAGCGGGATGTCCGTCCCCATCGATCCGATCGGCTCGGTCCCCTGCGTCGCCATCGGGTTCACGAGCATCCTCACGTCCTCGAGCGTGTAGCCGAACGTCTCCTGGCGCCTGAGGACGGTCTCGTGATCGGGCTCGATGACCGCCGGGGGATCGGCGAGGTCGCGGAGCCTCACGAGGTGCTGCTCCAGCCAGAGCGTGTACGGCGCGGCGGAAGCCAGCGTGCCCTTGATCTCGTCGTCGGGGATGATCCGCCCCTCCGCGGTGTCGACGAGGAACATCCTCCCGGGCGAAAGGCGTCCCTTCCGAAGGACCCGCTCGGCGGGGATGTCGAGGACGCCCACCTCCGAAGCCATGACGACGAGGCCGTCCTTCGTCGCGACCCAGCGAGCGGGGCGCAGGCCGTTCCGGTCGAGAACCGCGCCGATCCGGATCCCGTCGGTGAAGGCGATCGAGGCCGGCCCGTCCCAGGGCTCCATGAAGCACGAGTGGTATTCGTAGAAGGCCTTCAGCTCCGCGCTCATCGACTCGTGCCGGCTCCACGGCTCGGGGATCATCATCATGAGCGCGTGCGGGAGCGAGCGGCCCGCGAGGACGAGGAGCTCGAGGACGTTGTCGAACATCGCCGAGTCCGATCCGTCGGTGTCGATGACGGGGAGCACCTTCTTGAGGTCGTCTCCGAACACTTTCGACGAGAACATCCTCTGCCGGGCCTGCATCCAGTTGACGTTGCCGCGGAGCGTGTTGATCTCGCCGTTGTGGGAGATGTACCGGTAGGGGTGGGCGCGCGCCCAGCTCGGGAAGGTGTTGGTCGAGAAGCGCGAGTGGACCATGGCGAGGCACGCCGTGAGCCCCTCGTCCCTCAGGTCCGGGTAGAAGGCCGCGAGCTGGTCGGAGTTCAGCATTCCCTTGTAGACCAGCGTCCTCGCGGAGAGGCTGCACACGTAGAAGTGCCCGCGCCCGGGTATCGCCGAGCGGCTGACGGCTTTCTCCACGAGCCGGCGAATGACGTAGAGCTTTCGTTCGAACGCGTCGCCCTCGGGGGTCGCTTCACCCCGCGCGACGAAGAGCTGCCGGATGACGGGCTGGCTGGCGCGGGCGGTCGGCCCGAGCCTCGCGTCGTCGGTCGGGACGTCGCGCCAGCCGAGGACGGCCTGCCCCTCCTCCCGGACGACGCCCTCGAAGCGCCGCTCGCACGCCTGCCGGCTCGCCGCTTCCTGCGGGAGAAAGACCATTCCGACCCCGTATGCGCCGGGCGCGGGGAGCTCGATGCCGAGGCCGCGACACCTCGCGGCCAGAAAGCCGTGCGGCACCTGGGTGAGGAGGCCGGCGCCGTCGCCCGTGTTCTTCTCACTGCCGGTCGCGCCCCGATGTTCGAGATTGCAGAGGACCTGCAAGGCTTTCCGGATGAGGTCGTGCGATGCGCGGGCCTTCAGATCGACGACGAATCCGAATCCGCACGCGTCGTGCTCGCAAGACGGGTCGTAGAGACCCTGTCGGGGGGGGAGGTCGAGGCCGGACATCCTACCCCTTCAGGTCGGTCGGAATCTTCCGCAAGGTGCGCACCGCCGTCACGGCCGCTGAGCGGGCCGCTTCGAGCGGGACTCCTCGGAAGAGCGTCTTCATTGAGGAATCCTAGCACCGGTGTCCAGCGCGGGAAACAGCCCCGAACGGCATGAGGACCTTGGTCGAGCGCCGGCGTGGTCGATCTCCCTTCCGGGTATCCGCTTCGCTACGCTGGCCCCGTGGAAATCTGGCCCGTCTCGATCGAGGAGGTTTCGGCGGCTCGGGAGAGGATCAGCCCCTACCTTGCCCCGACGGCTGTTCGCCACTACGCGGCTCTCGACGAGGCCGTCGGAAGGGGAATTCGTGTCTCGGTGAAGCACGAGAACCACAATCCGACGAACGCGTTCAAGGTGCGGAACGCGTTCTCGGCGGTGACGGCGCTCCCATCCGCCGCGCGGGCCCGCGGCGTGGTCGCGGCAACGCGGGGGAATCACGGCGCCGGACTGGCTTACGCCGGCCAGGTGCTCGGCGTTCCGGTGACGGTCTGCGTGCCGCGCGGAAACAGCCCCGCCAAGAACGCGATGATGCGCGGCTACGGCGCGTTCCTGGTCGAGGAAGGGCGCGACTACGACGAGGCGGCGACGGTCGCGGCGCGGCTCGTGGAGACGAAAAGTCTGACGCTCGTCCACTCCACGAACAACCGTGACGTCATCGCCGGAGCGTCCACGCTCGCCCTGGAGTTCGTGGAGCAGGAGCCGTCCCTCGACGCGATCGTCCTCGGCGTCGGCGGCGGCTCGCAGGCCGTCGGCGCGCTCGTCGCCACGCGGGCTCTGAGGCCATCGGTGCGCGTTTTCGCGGTCCAGGCCGCCGGCGCGTCCGCCATCCACGACGCCTTTCACACGGGCAACCTGGTGGCGCGCGACTCCGCGGACACCTTCGCGGACGGACTCGCGACCCGTGGCGTCTATGAGATGACATTCCCCGCGCTCCGCGCGGGCCTGGCTGGCTTCGTGACCGCCACGGATGCCGAGCTCGCCGAGGCGATGCGGGTGCTGCTGTCCACCACGCACAACCTCGTGGAGGGAGCCGGAGCGGCCGGTCTGGCGGGACTCTTCGCGCTTCGCGATCGCCTGGCGGGTGCTCGCGTGGGAATCGTCATCTCGGGCGGCAATGTCGACATGGACGTCCTCATGCGTGTTCTCCGTCGCGAGATCTGAGCTCGCGACGCGGCCCCCCGGGTTCTTCAGCGCCCTGCTAGGCCATCGGATCCAGCGAGCGGGCCGCGGCGCGGAGCTGGTCATCCGTGAGCTTGTCGAGCTGGGGCAGGAGCGGATTTTTCGAATCGAGCCCGCCGATCTCCGCCCGGTGCGCGTCCATCCACGAGACGAGCCCTTTCATGAGCTTCAGGTTCGCCTGGCCGTGCGGCGTCGAGCCGCCGATGTTCTCATTGAGGATGCCCCCGAAGGCGAGACGCGGCTCCGGCGCGAAGGCAATCTCGGAGAGCTTCGCCCTGTACTCCAGCGCGGCGCTGCTCCGAAACTCGCCGCCCAGGAAGATGCCGAAGAAGTGCGTCTCGAATTCGGCGTCGATGGCGTGCCGGCCTTCGTGAGCGAAGATGGAAGACTCGATGACCGCCCGGTCGACCGCGCCCACGAAGGCCGCCCTGAGCGCAGCGCTTGACATTCCCTTCGCCGCCAGCTCGTCGAGGATCCGCTGGGAGCCCTGCCTTCTGAGACGGAGGGCGAGCCCGGGCAGATATGCGTACGGGTCTTTGGCAGCGCGCTGGCCGTCGCGCGAGGTCTCTTCGGCCATCCGTGCCTGCGCTTTCGCGCGGCGCTCCGGGTCCGTCAGCTCCTGCCATTCGTGGAGCGCTCCGCCGGCGTACGCGGGCCGCACCTGCACGATGAGGCCGGTATCGCCCCAGCCGCCGTGCGCGCCGTGCCCATCCCACATCCACGTCTCGTATCCGTTCGAGACGATCGCGTCGAGCGCGATGAAGTGGATCGCCGCGCGGCGCCCGTACTGTTCCGCCGCGCGCTTCTCGTCCACGACGCGGTGGCCCATGTGGAGGTTCGGGATGCCTCCGGTCTTCCCGGCGCCCGTCACCGTTCCAAAACGCGCGTCGAGCTCGCGGCCGGCGCCGCCCTCGAGGCCCTTTCTGTCGAAAGGCGGAACCCCGCTCGGCCACGAAAGGCCCTTCCAGAGCGTCTCGGTCTTCTTCGTCAGGTCGTTCTCCCACGCCTTGGCGTCGCCTTTCCCCCTGGCGACGTCGCGGTAGTAGAGGTCGGTGGTCTCCCTCACGTCCCGCAGGAAAGACTCGTAGAGAACGAGGTCCTTCACCCAGGGAAGGCCGGTCACACGTGCCGCCTCGGGCGCGCGCGGATCCGCCGCGACGAGGACGGCCTCCGTGAAGAAGCGCGAGTCGGCGAGCGCTTTCACGAGCGCCTCGCGATCCTCGCGGCCGGCCGCCGGACCCTTCCAGCGCGGGAGGACTTCCCCGAGGACCGCGCGCGGACCCGCGAGGAGCGCCCCGTCGGCGGCTCCGGCCGCCGTGTAGTACGAGCGCCAGGCCTCGAGCGCGGAGGGGCCGTCGTCGAGCAGGAGCGCCGCGTCGAGCTCCACCTGCGACAGCGCGAGGATTCCGGGCCCGTCGCGCACCCTCGGCGCGGCGAGGTCGAGGGCTTCCCGCAGGCGTTGTCTTGCGCTCTCCTCGAACGCGCTGCCTCCGCCCCCGCGTGCCGCGAGGACGTCCTCCTCGACGAGCGCGAGCGCGAGCAGGGTCGCCGACGCCTCCCGGTCCTCTTTCCGTTCGGCGGCGGCCGACGCCCTCCGTGCGGCTTCGCGGGCCGCGTCGAAGCGCCGCAGGCTGCGTTCCATGCGCGAGAGGAGAAGGAGCGGCTGGACCTTCTTCTGCGAGGCGGGGATCAGCCTGGCGAGCCGCTCGCGGGCGGCGTCGGGCAGGCCATCGATGCGCCACTCGATGCGGGCGAGCTCCGCTTCGGCCTCGGCGCGATCCTGGGGGCGCGTCGCGTTCGAAGCGAGAATCGCGGCCAGCTTTTCTTTCGCGGCCGGAAAATGTCCGTTCCGCGAGTCGCGTTCGGCCTCCTGGACCTCCGGCGACGGGATCTCGGAGTCGGCAGGCGCCGCGCCCGCGCTGAGAGACAAGAGCGCGAAGGAGAGGACGACGAGGGGTTCTTTGAAAAGGAAGAGGGCGAAGAGATGCGTGCGGCGGCAGAGGCTCGGCATTTCGCGAGGCTATCGCGGCGATTTCTCGCCGTCTTGAACGCTCGGAGCGTCCCTGGAACGGCGCACGCCTATTGCGGGACGGACTTCCGGAATTCCGCCGGGGTGACGCCTTCCAGCCGCCGAAACGTGCGCGTGAAGTGGCTCTGGTCGGCGAAGCCGCACGCGAGCGCGACTTCCGCGAGCGGGCTCTTCGGCAGGAGCTCCTTGGCGCGCGTCACGCGCAGCTCGCGCGTGAACCTCCCGATCGACCGCCGGTAATGCCTCCGGAAGGCGCGCGTCAGGTGTGCCGGGTGAACGCCGGCCTCGGCGGCCAGCTGCGCGAGCGAAGGAGGATGGCGGAAGGACGACTCGAGACGCTCCCGCGTTCTCCGAAGCCATGCCGGAGCGGCGCGAAGGCTCGTGCCGTTCCTCTCGCGGTGCGCGCTCGCGAGAAGCTCGAGGACGAGCCCCTCGAGCGCGAGCGGCGAGACGTCGTCGCGAAAAGCCGCTTCCCGGCGGATGCGCGAGCCGAACTCCGAGACGGGCCCGCCGAAGAAGACCGCCGGCGCGTCGAGCGTGGGCGCCTGGAGTGAGCCCAGCCATGCCGCATCGAGCTCGAGCATCAGGAGACGCGCCGGCTTCGCCTCGAACCGGTCGCTGTGCGCGGCGCCGGCAGGATGGATGAGAAGCGTGGAAGGCCCGCATTCCGTCGTCGTGTTCGAGGAGCGCTCGCGATACCGCCCTTCCACCACGAAGCAGACATACGGGCGCACGTGAACGTGGCGGGGAATCGTCTGGGCGGGGCGGTAGAGCCGCTCGGCGAGGTGGAAACGCCCGACGTCACCTTCGAGGACCGGCGAGCCGTAGAAACCCCCGGTACGGGCGTCTTCACGCACATGCGAAGCATCTCACGGGGCCGCACGCCGGCCTACGCCGTCTTCTGCGGCGCGGAGTTCAGGGGAGGCGGTTCCCTCTTCTCGTCGAGGAGATGCCGGATCGCGAGGACGGGGTGGCGGAAGAGCATGCGGGGCCCCGCGAAGCGCATGACCTCGTGCATCTGCTCGCGCCTGTCCCTCGTGTAGCAGTGGATCGGACACTTCTTGCACGTGGGCTTCTCTTCGCCGTACGGGCACTTGACGAGCCGGTAGCTCGCGTAGTCGAGCAGCCCCTCGCACTCCGCGCACAGCTCGCCGGAACGCGAGCGGATGTGGAGGGGATGCGCCTCGCACCAGACGTGGAGCATCGCCTCGATCGTGCTCTGCTCGCGGCGGAGGCGCGTCGTCGCGAGGAGGGGCGGCCGGGGCCGGGTCATGCCGCCTACGATATCGTCGCCGGCCGAACGTTACCAGCGTCGCCGCGACGGGACGCGTCCGCATCGGCCTCACGGCGACGCGATCCCGTCAGGGGCGCGGCAGGCCCTCGCGCGGGCTCCGTGTTTTCTGCGGAGAACGGGTTAAGTAGTTTCCACTCTTGCAGTTCGCATGGCTCCATCCCATTTTGTAGGAAGGCTGCAATCGGGGTCGGCATCCGAGCGCGCCGCGACCCACGAAGGCGAGATTTCAACGACTTGGGCTCCCGAAGAGCGGGGACGAGTCCATAGGGAGAGTGTCATGAAAACCAACCAACTGTTTACGACCGCCTCGGCGCGCAGGGACTCTCGGATGAAGTCGCTGACCGCGGGACTCGGGCTGTTTCTGGCATTGGCTCTGCTTCCGTCGTTCTCGTTCGCGTCGGCCCCTTTGGACGCGGTGCCGGACGGACCGCAAACCTGGACAGCTCCGCCCTACTGGACGCCGCCCGCAGTTACGACGGGGACGAAGGGCGCGCGAACCGCGCTTGCGGTGGCCGGACCCGTGGCGCTTCCCTTTATCGCACTGCCCCCCTGCCGCTTGGTCGACACGCGCTCGCCGGTGTTTTCTGCCCCTCTCGGCGGCGGCTTCCTGCCTGCCGCCACGGTGCGCAGCTACACGCTGACGGGCGTCTGCAACGTGCCCGCGAACGCCCAGGCGATCTCCTTGAACGCCACGGTCGTGAATCCCGTCGGCCCTGGGTTCCTGGTGCTTTGGCCGGAGGGCGGAACGTTTCCTTCCGTTTCGACGCTCAATTACATCGGGCACGACGTCATCGTGAATGCTGCCGTCGTCCCCCTGAGCGTCTCCGGAGGCATCTCGATGGCTCTTGGTGTTTCGGGTGGCGATGTCGTTCTGGACACGAACGGCTACTACGCGCCCGTTCCGAGCGTCTCGAGCCTCAACACGATGACGGGTGACGTCGTTCTTCAGGCCGGTGCGAACGTCACGCTGACGCCCGGAGCCGGTATTCTCACGATCGACTCGACCGGAAACGGGGTGCCGGGGCCAACGGGCGCGACGGGTCCTACGGGGGCGACCGGGGCTACCGGCCCGACGGGGGCAACCGGCCCGACGGGGGCCACCGGAACGACCGGCCAGACTGGCGCGACCGGCCCGACTGGAGCAACCGGCGCGACGGGGCCGGCGGGTTCGGGCGCGATTCTCAGCGGCGGACCGAACGGCGTGGGGGCACCCTTCGCCTTCCAGAGCGATTTCTTTCCGTTGAGCGGATTCTTCCTCCCATCGGCCTCTTTCGCCCTAAACGCGAACATGTTTCCGACGGCGTGCTCGTCGGGAAGTTTCCGGGCGCAGTTCGACGTTCCCACCGGCAGCGGCCCCGATATCACCGTTACGCTGACGCAGAACGGAACGGACACCGCGTTCACCTGCACGTTGACGAGCGCGGACACGGCTTGCACCTCCAGCTCTCCGTTCTCCCTCGCGCCGGGCGACCTGATTGCGCTTCACCTCACGTCCCCCGGGCGGGACGACTTCGGGCTCGCCGTGCTCTTCTGGACCGGTTTGAAGTGTCAGTAGGCGGATAGAAAAAGGACGCCGGTCTATGGGGGCCCGCCGGGACCGGCCGGCGAGCCCCCTTCCCTCGCACGCCCCTTACGATATCGTCGCCGGTCGGAGTGACCCGTTTCGCTGCGACGAATCCCGCCTTCGAGTCCGCAGTGCGAGAGAGCTTCGCGCGCCAGACGTTCATGGCAACGCTCGGCGCCGCGCTCGAGCTGGTCGAGCCCGGGCGCGTTCATATCGGCGTTTTGGCCGCGCCTTCGTTGTGCCAGCAGAACGGCTTTCTCCATGCGGGCGTCCTCACGAGCGTCGCGGATTCGGCATGCGGCTATGCGGCGCTGTCCCTCGCTCCGCCCGGGCACGACGTGCTCTCGGTCGAGTTCAAGATCAACCTCCTGAAGCCCGCGTCGGCGCCGCGCTTCCTCGCGTGCGGGCGAGTCCT
>JBGQDL010000091.1:0-14794 GCA_041495865.1 Thermoanaerobaculia bacterium
AGGGCTGCCGCGCGCGCCGCCTCGTCGAACGACCCCATCGCGCTGCTGCGCAGGTCGAGCACGAGCGGCCGCGTGCGGTCGAGCGGCTTGAGGATGTCCTTCAGGGCGGATGTCGTGCCGGGCGTGAAGGCGGGAATGTGAATCACCGTCTCGCCGTCCACGCGCTCGGCCGAGGGCGCCGCCGGAGTCCAGCTGGCCCGCACGATGTCGAACGTGCGGTGGCGCGGCTTCCCTTCACGCACGACCGCGAGGCGAACCCGGCCTCCGGCCTTGCCCGAAAGCCGGGATTCGAGCTCCCAGAGCGCCATGCCCCGGGTGAGCTGCCCGTCGACCTTCTCGATGACGTCGTCGCTCCTGATCCCCGCCGCGGCGGCCGGGCTGCCCGCGATGGCGGCCACGACGACCGGGAACCCGAAGCGCCGTGCCAGGACGATCCCCGTTTCGAGGGCCTCCTTCTTCCCGCGCGCGGCTTCGAATGCCGAGAAGCCGGCCATTTTGTCGGGAGGAACGTATTCGGAAAAGGGGTCCATCGCCTCGGTCATGCCGGCGAACGACCCCCCGAGAAGCGGCTTCAGCTCGACGGGCTCGACGTAATTGGACTTCACGAGCGTGTAGACCTCGGTGAAGAGGCCGAGAGGGCGATAGGGAGAAAGGGATTCCTTGCCGTCCTTGTCCTTCTCATCCGCGCGCATGCCGGGCAGAACGACGAAAAGGCCGAGCAGGAGAGACGCGGACGCGGCGACGAAGAGGGCGCGGGTTTTGCTCACGCCGCCGATGATACGCGGGCGCTCAACGCAGCCACAAGGCCGGGTCCACGGACGCCCGCGCGTCGCGGATCTCGAAATAAAGGCCCGCGACCTCGTCTTCCGGCGACTCGCCGAGGTTCCCGACCCGGTCGCCGATCGCGACGTGCTCGCCGCGCGCAATCGTGCCCGTCACGAGCCGGCCGTAGAGCGTGAAGACGCCGTCGCCGTGGTCCACGACGACGAGGTTTCCGTAGCCCTTGAGCCACTGCGCGTAGACGACATCGCCGGAAAAGACGGCGCGCACGGCCGCCCCCGGCGGCGCGTCGAGAGTCCAGCCCGAGGAGCGCAGGAACGTCTTCGGGAACCTCGGGTTCGCGATGCGCCCGTAGGGCACCGCGACCTTGCCCTTGAGCGGCCAGTCGAGCGCGCCGCGATACTTGCGGATCGAGGACGCGCCCGGCGCCAGAGCGCGGCCCCTCCCCTCGAGCAGCTCGAGGAGAGCGGTGAGGCGCTCGGACTTGTCCTCGAGTTTCGTGACCTGGACCTTGGCCACTTGCGAGGTCTCTTCGAGCTGCGCGAGGAGGACGGCCTTGCGCGAGCGCGCCGCCCCAAGAGCCGTTTCCTTCTTCCGGCTCTCGGCCGCGAGCTCGGCGAGCTCCTTTCGACGTTCCAAAAGCTCCTGCTCGCGCCCCGCGAGCGTCGCGACCGTCGTTTCATAGCGCTCGAGGAGAGCGGCGTCGCGGCGGGCGAGATGGGTCAGAATGCGGAGTCCCACGAGAAACGACTGGCCGGAATCGGCTGCGGCGAGCGGCCGAAGGTATCCGAGACGGCCCATCCGGTAGAGCGCGGCGAGGCGCACGCCGAGGTCGGCTTTCAGACCTCCGAGCTCGTTCCGCGCCGCATCGCGCTCCGAAGAGGCGCGCGCCGCCTCCCTTTCGGTGTCGGCCTTCTTCAGGTCGAGGACGCGGCGTTCGGCGGTCTGGATCTGCAAGTCGAGATCAGCAGTCTCGAGCTGCGCCCTGAGGTCGGCCTCGCGCCGCTTCGAGACGTCGAGGCGCATCCTCAGCCCGGCAATGCGGCGACGAAGTTCCAAAAGCTCCGCCTTCCGCTCGGCGACGCCCAGAGAGGCCGCGGGCTTCTCGGGCGCAGCCACCGCCTCCACGGAGGCCGCGGGCGTCGGGTCGGGAAGCATTCCCTCCTGCGCGCGCGTGCCCGCGGCGAGCAGAAGGAGCGCGGCCAGCGCGGGGTGTGGTCTCAGAAGAGCGGCACCCCGTCGAGCTTCTCGGGCGGCGGCACGCCGAGCACGTTGTAGATCGTGGCGGGAACGTCGGCGATGCCGGGCAGCCTGCCTCCGGGAAGCGCGCGATTCGAGACGAGGATGCCCGGCACGACGGCCGGATCCAGCGAGCAGTGGTCGCCGGACCAGATCTGCACGTTGTCCTCGAACATCTCCTTCGTGACGACGCCGAGGCTGCCCTGCCAGCCGATGCGGGTGCCCGCCGTGTTCGTGACGAAGAGATCCGGGATGACGTCGGCGTCGAAGGAGCCGTAGGCCTCCTCGCGCGTGAAGATGCGCGACACGGCCCGCTGCCCGGTCTTCGGGTCGACGAGCGTCACCAGCTTCTTCTTGATCTCGTCGCGCAGGGCCTCGTACTCGGCGCCGGGCGCGACGCTCCCCTTGCCTTCGCGCCCCTTGAGGTTGATGTAGATGTCGCCGAGGCCCATCGCGTAGGCCTTCGTCTTCGACCAGTCCACGTTCGGCCAGAACTCGCCCTGCCCGAACAGCATCTCGAGATCGGCCTGCTTGCCCTCGCTGCCCGTCAGCGTCATGTACCCGTTGTCGACGAGCCACGTGTTGTAGTTCACGGACCGCCGCCACGTCGCGAAGCCGTGGTCGGAAAGGACGATCAGGACGTCCCCTGGCCCCAGCTTTTTCATCGCGTCGCCCACGATCGAGTCCATCTGCGCGTACGTCTTGTCCACGGCCGGCGCCCATTTCGCGGCCTTCGCCGCGTCGTACGCGGGGTGCTGCGGGTCGAGGAATCGCCAGAAACAGTGCGCGACGCGGTCGGGGAACTCGTAGATCTGCACGAAGAGCCGCACGTCCCTGTCGTCGAGGAAGTCGTTCATCATCTTCCGGAACGGCTCGACCGTGTGGTCCACGTCCTCGAGGAAGGTCTTCTCGTCGATCGTCTCCTCGCTCATCGACCACGTGTCGATCTGCCAGCCCATCGTCTTGTAGAGGCCGTAGCGGTCCGCGAGCCTCTTCGAAAGGGAAGCGGGCGCGGTGATCTTGACGGAAGGCGGGAGGTCCGACGGGTTGAAGTGAATCGGAGACAGGTAGAGCCTGATCTCGGGGGAAAGGGCCGCGAGGTGGAAGCGCCCGATGCCGGTCATCTTCACGAGGGAGTTGAACGGGAACGTGAAGACGACCCACGGCGACCAGTCGCCCACCTTCAGCGTCACGGGCGGCGAGCCCTTCGGCAAGGCCGTCAGGCTGCCGCCGTTTTCAGCGACGGTCAGCGTCATGGGGATCTTGATGACGGGCGGCTCCTTGAAGAGCTTGTTATAGGGGCCGAAGACCTCCGTCGCGATCGTGCCCTTGTTCGACTCGAGCCGCACGAGCTCCACCGAGAACTCGTTCTTGTTCCTCGGGGCGAAGAACGGATCCGACGTGTAGTAGCTCGGCGTGCCGACGCGCCCGCGCACGTCCGTCACGCCCAGCCCCGAGAGGAGCCGGCCGCCGTCGAAGTCCACGGCGGGAAACGTCACGGGCACGTGCATGACGACGGACGCGATTCCCTTTCGTCCGGCCGCTTCCCAGAACGGCGTCCCGCGGCGGTTGTTGATCGGCCAGGGGATTTCGGTGGGAAGAAGAGAGGAGATTCGGATTCCTAGAAAGGTGAAGAGGGCAGCGGCCACCGCCGCGGCGAGAAGGATGCCTCGCCGCACGCCCTCCCCGCGCTTTCGAAGAAATCTTCCAGCGCCCGCGACAAGCACAAACGCCACGATGCCGAGCACCGCCGGCACTCCGACCCGATTTCCCTTTCCGAACAGAAAATTCTTCTTCCCCTCTTCGGCGATCGCGAACTCGGGGCGATACGTCTTCGGGTTTCGCTTCAGGAAGTCGAAGATCAGCGTGCGGCCGGGCGAAAGGCCCGTCGAGAACGTCGACCACGACACCGGCGTCTGGGCGGGAATCGTGGGCGTGAGCGCCGAGAAGCCGCCCTTCGCGGCGAGGGCCGCGAGATTCGGCAGCCGGCCCTCGGCCATGCCCTTGGCCACGAGCGCATGGTCCGCGCCGTCGAAGCCGAGGACGATGACGCGGGGCGGGACGGCCGCCTCGAGACGCGGCATGGCGAGAAGCGCGACGAGAAAAGCGAGCCCCCGAAGCAGCCGGGGCCGCGCGTTCGTGAACGGCATGGGGCATTCTAGCCGCGCGCGCTCCGCCCTAGGCCTACACTCTCCGCATGCCACCTCGTCTTCGTGCGGTCTGTCTCGGAGTTTACTTGCTCGGGCTGAGCAGCGGCGCCGCGCAGGGACAGGTCGTCACCGAGTTCAGCGCCGGCATCTCCGCCGGCTCGGGTCCAGCTGGCATTGCCGCCGGCCCCGATGGCAGCCTCTGGTTCACGGAACAAGGGCCAATCGTCAGCCAGATCGGGCGGATTACCCCGCTCGGAGTCGTTACCGAGTTCAGCGCCGGCGGCGACCTCGAAGGCATCACGGCAGGTTCCGATGGCAACCTGTGGTTCACGGATGCAGCCGCCGACCAGATCGGCCGGATCACCACGGCTGGAGTCGTCACAAAGTTCAGCCAGGGAATCACCGCCGACGCAGGGCCTCTCGTCATCACGGCTGGCCCCGACGGCAACCTCTGGTTTACTGAATCCTTCGGCAACCGGATCGGACGGATCACCCCACTCGGCGTCGTCACGGAGTTCAGCGCCGGCATCACGGCCGGTGCGGCCCCTCGCGGCATAACCGCCGGCCCCGACGGCAATCTGTGGTTCACGGAATTTGGCGGCGACCGGATCGGGCGGATTACCCCGCTCGGAGTCGTCTCCGAGTTCAGCACGGGCATCACCGCCGGGGCGCTGCCGCGAGAAATTGTGACCGGCCCCGATGGCAATCTGTGGTTCACGGAAGAAGGCGCCGATCAGATCGGACGAATTTCTCCGCTCGGTGTCGTCACCGAGTTCAGCGCGGGAATCACCCGCCCAGCGTTCATTCTCGGCATCACCGCCGGTTCCGACGGAAACCTGTGGTTCACGGAGGAAGCCGGCAACCGGATCGGCCGGATCACCCCTCTCGGGGTCGTTACCGAGTTTGGCGCCGGCATCACGGCCCATGCAGTGCTCGTCGGCATCACTGCGGGCCCTGATGGCAACTTGTGGTTCACCGAATTCAACTTGAGCCAGATCGGACGCATCACGACTGGACCGGTAACCGCCACGTCCTTCCACACGACGACTCCGTGCCGTGTCCTCGACACGCGAAACGCAAACGGCCTCCTCGGGGGTCCCGCTCTCGCGGCCGGCGCCAGCCGCGACTTCTTCGTGACCGGCGCGTGTGGCATTCCGGCGGCGGCGGTCTCCATCTCCTTGAACGTCACCATCACCCAGGCCATGTCTGCTGGCACGCT
This sequence comes from Thermoanaerobaculia bacterium, assembly GCA_041495865.1. Taxonomy (GTDB): domain Bacteria; phylum Acidobacteriota; class Thermoanaerobaculia; order UBA5066; family UBA5066; genus Fen-183. The sequence continues at coordinate 5,389 of JBGQDL010000091.1, forward strand.
CTTCACTCTTCCGGCCCAGCTTCCCGTGCTCGCGTTCCAGGCCGGAATGACGCGCGCAAACAATGCCTTCCTCCTCCTCGCTGCCGACGGCTCCGGCACGCTGTCCTTCTCGAACGACATGCCGTCGGGCACCGTGCACCTCATCGTCGACGCGAACGGCTGGTGGGAGTAGCCGATCCGTATCGCTCCGCCATCCTCCGAATCGTGTTGAGGTTGCGCAAGGTCGTCGGCTGGCCGAGGGCCTTCTCGAGGACGCGCCCGGAGATCGCGGGCTTGTTCTGCCCGTGCTTCGAGAGCCACCAGAAATCGCACCCGCGGACGTGGAAGCGGTCGGCGTCCGTCTCGAGCGCCGAGAGCCGATCGACGCCTTCGGCGTCGAGTTCCTTCGAAAGGAATCCCACGAGGTACGTTGGCGCCGCCGCCACTGCCTGCTCGGAGAACGGGTGATGGTCCGCCAGCGCGAGAAGCTCCTCGAGCGTGCGGACGAAAACGGAGACCTCAATGCCGAGCGCCCCCGCGAGCCCCGCCTCGATCTTCGTGTCGAGGCCCTTCCCACCCTTCGAAGAAAACACGACGTTCCCGCTCGCGATAAAGCTCTCGACGTCCGCGAAGCCCATGGATTCGAAGATCTTCTTCAACGCGACCATCCTGACGACGCCGTGGCCACCGACGTTGAGAGCTCGTAGAAAAGCAACGCAGCGCGGCATGGATCCCCCTTTCAGTCGGGCGAGGGCGGCGTGACGGGCGCCGAGGTCTCGCCCGCGCGCGCGCCGAAGATCGTGCGCCCCGCGACGGCGCAGAGCACGATGGCGCCGCCGAGAAGGGCCCACGTCGAGGGCCTCTCACCGAGGCCGAGGAACGCCCAGAGCGGGTTGAACATCGGCTCGAGCATGCCGATGAGCGAGGCCTCCGCGGCCGGAACGACGGAGAGGCCGCGCACGAAGAGCACGTAGCTGATCCCGAGCTGGACGATGCCGAGAAACAGAACGAGCAGAATCCCGCGCCCGTCGAGCGCGAGCCGTCGCCACTCGAGGGGGAACGCGATCGCCGCCGCGAGGAGGTTCCCGGCGATGACCGAGGGAATCGCATCGCCTGACGCGGCGCGGCGGAGGAGCAGGATCGTGAGCCCGAAGAAGAACCCCGACACGACCGCCACGAGATTCCCGGCGAGCGCGCCCGGGTCGAGCCGTCCGACGAAGAAGAGCGACATCCCTAAGAGCGCCACGGCGACGGCCACCGCGTCGGCGCGGCGGAAGCGCTCCTTGAGAAGGAAGGGAGCGAGGGCGAGAACATACAGGGGACCGGTGTACTGGAGGAAGATCGCGTTCGCCGCCGTCGTCATCTTCGTCGCCGAGACGAAGCTCAGGATCATGAGCGCGTAGACGAACGAGGTCGGGAGCGAAAGGTGCCGCCAGCGCGCGCGCGACGGGCGGAACACGGCGAGCAGGAAGACCGCCGAGACGAACGACCGCCAGAAGACGACGCCGAGCGCGGGCAGCGGGACGAGCTTGATCGCGAGCCCTCCCGTGGACCACAGGAGCGCGGCCGCCGCGACGAGAAGCCGCCCCCGTCCCGGGGAGAGGGACGCCGCGGATCCGCTCACGCCGTCTTGCGCCGGACCGCCGCGATCGAGACGTCGTCGTCGGCCACGGCCCGGCCGAGGAACCGGTCGAGCTCCGCCGCGAGCGCGGAGACGACCTCGTTCGGCCGCGCACCCGCCTTTTGGAAGAGCACGTACTCGATGCGCGCGTCGCCGAACTCCTCGCCCATCGCCCCGCGGGCCTCGGAAAGCCCGTCCGAATGGAAGAGCAGCGTTTCTCCCGGCGCGAGGACCGTCGCGACCGGCGTGTAGGCGGCGTTCCTCCGGATGCCGAGGGGATACGAGCCCGAGCCGAGGCGCTCGATGATTCGGCCCGCCGCGTTCATTTTGAGGATGGGTGGGTGGCCGGCGACATAGGCCGTCACGGCCCCGCCGGGCTCGAGCAGAGCGTAGAGGCCCGCGAAGAACGACCGCGAGTTCCCGGTTTCGCAGAGCACGCGGTTGAGCGACGCGATCATCGCGCCGGGGGACGGATCGACGGGAAGCTGCGTGCGGAACACGGCGTGCGTGACCGCCATGACGAGCCCCGCGGCCATCCCATGCCCCGAGGCGTCACCGAAGAGGACCGCGAGACGCCCGTCCTCGAGCGGCTCGAAGGCGTAGAGGTCTCCCCCGACGGTGTTCGCGATGCGGTTCAAGCCGCCGAGCTCGAACGCCCCGATCTCGGGAAGGACGCGCGGCACGAGCTGCGCCTGCAGCTCGCGAGCCATGACGAGCTCGTCCTTGAAGTGCAGCTTGTCGACGAGCTCCATCGCGAGCAGGAAGGCGAGCGCGAGGACCGAGACGAAGAGCGCGAAGAACGCCCACGAGGCCTGGGCGGGGAAGGAGTCGCCTCCGAGGCTCTCGACGAAGGCGAGGAGCGTGAGCAGCAGCGCGAGGGCGAACACGAGCCGGCGCGGCGGCGCGAGCCGCTTGGCGAGGCCGAGGACGACCGCGTTCGTCCTGCGAAGAGCCCTCTTCCACCGGCGGGGCTCGGCGGCGATCTCGGCCTCGTGTTCGGCGAGAAAGACGCCGGTGGCCCGCTGCCAGTCGACGCTCCACATGCCGCGGACGTCGTCGGCGTCGAAGGAGTGGGCCGTTTCCTTCGCCAGGCTCTTCCAGTCCGTCGGCATGCGGTCTCTCGAGTCCTGTCTTACGGAATCCTCCGGGACCGGGTTCTCAGGGCCTCGGTGGCAGGCCGAGCCGGGCCGCGGCGCTCCTCGAGACCGACCGCCTCAGCCATTCCGTCCGCCCGAACAGGAGACCCGGGAGCCCGAGGGCCTGAGCCGCCCACCGCGAAAAGTCGAATGTGTCCTTCTGGCGCACGATGAGCCCGTCTCGCATCTCGATCTCCGACACGATCACGTTCACGACCGGCCGCTTGCCTCCGAAGAGATAGCGGGCGGTCCACTCGACGACGCCGGTGCCGGGACCGGCCTTCGCCACCGTGAACTGGACCGAGAAGTCCACCGCGCTTCGCGTGAGGGAGATCCACATCTTTCCGATGTCCGGCCCCGAGAGCCGGAAGACGGGGTCCTCGAACGTCGCGTCCGCCGCGTACGTCGCGGCCATGGCCTCGCCGTCGCGGCGGGCGAAGGCATCGTAGAAGCGCGTGAGCGCGGCCTGTGTCTCGGCGTTCGTCATCGGAGCGTCGAGTCTATCCGGATCGCCAGCAGCTTCGCGAGAGATCCGCATCGCGCGATCTTTGTACGCCCGCGTAGAATCCGTGCGCCATGGAACGGTACGACCTCTTCGTCCTCGGCACGGGTCCGGCCGGGCAGTGCGCGGCCGTGCAGGCGGCAAAGCTCGGTAAGACCGTCGGCATCTGTGAGAAACGCGAGGTCGTGGGCGGCGTGTGCATCAACACGGGCACGATCCCGTCCAAGACCTTCCGCGAGGCTGTGTTCTACCTGTCGGGCTTCGCGCAGCGCGGAATGTACGGCAGTGCCTACTCGGTGAAGGAGAAGATCACCGTCGAGGACCTTCTTTTCCGCTGTCACTTCGTCATCAAGCGCGAGATCGACGTCGTTCGCGCTCAGATGAAGCGACACGGCGTGACGCTTCTCGGAGGAGCGGCGAAATTCACGTCCCCGCACACGCTCACGGTCACGGGGCTCAGCGACGTGATCGACGTCGAGGCGGAGAAGATCCTCATCGCCACGGGGACGCGGCCCGCACCGCCACCGGGCGTCGCCGTGGACGAGGAGACGATTCTCGACTCCGACGGCATTCTGACTCTGAAAACGCTCCCGCACACGATGATCGTCATCGGCGGGGGAGTCATCGGCGTCGAGTACGCCTCGATGTTCGCGGCACTCGGGGTCTCTGTGACGCTCATCGACAGGCGGGCACGTCTCCTCGAGTTCGTGGACGGAGAGATCGCCGAAGCGCTCTCGTACGCCATGCGCAACATGGGGTGCACGCTGCGCCTCGGCGAGGACGTGGCCGACGTGTACGTCGAGAGCCCGCACCGAGCCGTCGCCCTGCTCAAGAGCGGCAAGAGGATCGTCGCCGACCTGCTCCTCTACTCCATCGGCCGCATCGGGGCGACAGCCGATCTCGATCTTCCGGCTGCCGGCCTCTCGGCCGACGACCACGGCCGGATCCCGGTGAACGCCGACTACCAGACGCAGCAGCCGCACATCTACGCGGCGGGCGACATCATCGGTTTCCCCGCGCTCGCGTCCACCTCGCTCGAGCAGGGCCGCCTCGCGACCTGCCACGCGTTCGGCCTGCCCTGCACGTCGATACCGCTGCTGTACCCGATCGGCATCTACTCCATTCCCGAAATCTCGATGGTGGGCAAGACCGAGGAAGAGCTCACGAAAGACGGCGTTCCCTACGAGGTCGGAGTCGCCCACTACCGGGAGATCGCGCGCGGCGCGATCCTCGGCGACGACACGGGGGTTCTGAAGATCATCGTGCACCGCGAGACGCGCCAACTCCTCGGCGTGCACATCCTCGGCACGGCCGCGACCGAGCTCGTCCACATCGGCCAGGCTTTCCTGACGTTCGAGGGCACGCTCGACGTGCTCGTAAAGACGGTGTTCAACTACCCGACGTTCGCCGAGTGCTACAAAGTCGCGGCGCTGGACGCCTACAACAAGCTGGGCCCACCGGCTCCGCTTTGCAGATCCTGACGTCCCGGCTGGCGTTCGACGCGCCGGGTCCGCCGCCGCGGGCCGCGCCTCAGCCCGCGGCGGCCGCGAAGCGGCGCACGATCTCCGCCGCCGGCTCGACCCGTTCGATCGTCGCGACGCTCTTCCCCGCCTGGAAGCAGTCGCTCGACGCCGCGCCCTTGAGCGAGGCGTCCCTGAGCCGGAACGCGGACCTGAGCGAGTAGTACCCGCGGACGAGGTGCTTCGTCTTTCGCCCCTTGAGCATCAGGCGCGCGAGCGGGCCGGCTTTCGTGCCCATGCGCTCGATGAAAGGCGTGCGGATGACCGACAGCGGCACGCCCGTGATCCTCTCGGTCGCGACGACATCGTCCTCCTCCGCGTCGAGGATGGCCTTCTTGTAGTCCGCGTGGGCCGTGCACTCCGCCGTCGCGATGAAGCGCGTGCCGGCCTGAACGGCGGCGTAGCCGATGTCCAGCATCGCCTTGAACTCCCGCTCGCTTCCGACGCCGCCCGCGCACACGAGAGGCGCCCCGAGGCCGGCGAGCGACGCGTACATCTCCTCCGGACCGAGCTTGCCGAGATGCCCGCCTGCGCGCCGGTTCACGCAGATGAGACCGTCGACTCCCTTTTCGAGGGCCTTTTCCGCCCAACGCCGGTCGATGACGTCGTGGTAGACGACACCCCCGGCGGCGTGGACGCGCGCCGCGACCCAGCGCGGATCGCCGAGCGCCGTCACGAAGAACCGCACGCCTTCCTCGAGCGCCTCGTCCACCCACCGGGCCATCCGCTTCGCGTAGACGGCGGAGAGAGACTTCTCCGTGAGGACGTTCATCCCGATCGGCTTTCTCGTGAGGCTCCGGATCTCGCGCAGACCCGCCCGGAACTCACGCTTGTGGACGAAGACGAGAGAGAGCGGCTGGACGACGCCGAGCCCCCCCGCCTCCGAGACCGCGGCCACGAGCTCGGGGTTGCTGCACGGATACATCGCGCCGCAGAGGAGCGGCACCTCGACGCCGGCGGCCTCGGTGAAGGCAGTCTTCATCGTGTCACTCGCGCGCGGATCTTAGGGGAAGCGCGATCTCCCGCGGAGGACGCTCCCGGTGGCATGCTTCGTGAGAGAACGTCCCCATGCGCCGCCCGCTTCTCCGCCCCACCGCCCGCCTTCTCCTCGTGGCCCTGGCGCCGCTCGCGCTCGATGGCTGCGTCTCGATCGGCGTCTCGCGCGCCGCGCTCGAATCCCCGCCCGACGCCTCCGCGCCCACGAAAGGCGCGCTCGCCGTCTCCGTCTTCGAGAAGTCCCGCGACCGGGACGCCGGGCGCGTGGCCGCGCTCCCGGTCCTCTCCGAGCTCGCGCGCGTCACCGACAACGGGGAGGAGACCGTCGGGCGCTCGATGGCCCCGGCCTGGAATCTTCCGGACCTGCCGCCCGGGCGGTACCGCCTCCGCGTGACCCGGCGCCTCACGCCCGAAGGCGACATCGAGGCTCTCGAGAACCCGGGCGACAAGACCTTCGAGGTGAAGGCCGGCGAAAAGACGACGCTGAGCGTCGTCCTGAAGAAAGTCCCGGTCTTCTGGATCGTCCTGGCGGCCGTCACGATCGTCGCGCTCGTCGTTCTCGCGATCGCGGGCGCGCGCCACCTGCCTCCTCCCCCGCCGCTGCCGCCTCTCCCACCCGTCTTCGTCGTGATCCCGCTCGGCGGCCGCGGCGAGGCGGGCGCTCCTCTCCCCGGCGCCGCGGACGTCTTTCCCGCGAAGGGCTCCGTCGTCTCGGCGCGGCGCGTGACCGTCACCTTCCTTCTCTCGGCGCCGCTCGCGCCGGACGGCGTCGGCGAGAATGCGGTCCTCGCGCTCGGGTCGAAATCGGGCGAGATCGCGGGCGCGGTCTCGTATCTCGAGCGCGACGGGCTGCTGAGGTTCGCCCCGTCGCGCGACTTCGCGGCCGGCGAGACCGTCACCGTCACCCTCGACCTGTCGAAGCTGCGCGGCCCGGGCGGCAACTCGGGCAGCGGAAGGGTCTCGACGAGCTTCCTCGTGCCCGTCGCGCGCGAGTGACCGCGGCGTGCGCCTCCTCTCGGTGAACGTGGCACTTCCGAAGACCGTCAGGCTCCTGGGCCGCTCCGTGCGTACCGGGTTCTTCAAGGAACCGGTGTTCGGCGCGATTCCGCTGTCATCCCTCGGCCTCGAAGGGGACGGCCAGGCTGATCCGAGGTATCACGGCGGGCCCGGCAAGGCGGTCTACGTGTATCCCTTCGAGCACTACGCCTACTGGTCGTCTGCCCTGTCGCGCACGGACCTCACACCCGGCGCGTTCGGCGAGAACTTCACGACGGAAGGGCTGCTCGAGACCGAAACCCGTCTTGGCGACGTCCTCGCGATCGGGTCGGCGACGCTTCAGGTGACACGGCCGCGCACGCCTTGCGCGAAGCTGGGCCTTCGGATGGGCTCGCTGCGCTTCGTGAGAGTCTTCGCGGCGGCGGGCCGGCCGGGCTTCTACCTGAGCGTCCTGAAAGAGGGGTCCGTGGAGGCGGGAGACGCGATTGCACGGGTCTCCACCGACCCGAAGAGCCCCACGGTGGCCGAGGTCTTCGGCGGCGGCTGAGCGGAGGTTCGATCAGGATTCAGGCAGCTCAGCAGCGCGGCGCAGCCGCGGCGACGCGCTACACTGCCTCCCCAGGAAGAGCTTCGCTGGTGAGCTGCTGGTGAGCTGGGAACGCAAAGATCTGGTCCTTCGAACGAACGCCACGGGCCAGGCGCTGACGGCGCCGGTCTTCTGGTGCCACGGGCGTAATCCGCGCCCGCTCGCCTTCATCCAGGCCAACGTCCACGGAGCCGAGCTTCAGGGGAATGCCGTCATCCTCGCGCTCTTCGACCTCCTCGAGAAGGAGCGGCCGCGCGGAAGCCTCATCCTCGTGCCGCGGGCGAACCCGATCGCGGCGAACCAGCAGATCGGCGACTATGTGGCCGGCGTCTACGACTTCGCGAGCGGCCTCAACTTCAACCGCAGCTACATCAACCTGACGGGCCCGTCGCGGGGCAGCTCGGCGTGCTACGTCGACGTGGACGCCTTCGCCGCGGTCCACCGCGACGCGACGCTCGCCGAGATCCGGGATGGCTTTCACGAAGCCCTCAAGGCCGCGCTCGGCGCCGTGCGTGACTCGGTCGGGCCGTGGGGCATGGAGGCGCGCCTCGAGTTCGCGCTCGCCATCCAGGAGCTCGCGATCGAGGCGGACGTCGTGCTCGATCTCCACACGGGCGACCGCGCCCCCCGCTACCTGTACGCGCCCGAGGGCGCGACGGCGGCGACCCGCGCGTTCGGCATCCCGTTCGTGCTCGAGGTGCCGCCCCGCTTCGCCGGCGCGCTCGACGAAGCGTCGTTCGTGCCGTGGAACGACCTCGCGGAGGCCTTTCGCCGCCTGGACCGCACGGACGTGAGGCGCTTCGTGGACGGCTTCACGGTGGAGCTGGGCTCCATGAACGCGTTCTCGACGGCGCTGGGCGCCGAGGACGCGAAGCGCATCGCCTCGGCTCTGCGCTACTACGGCGTCCTCGATGGAGAGCCCGACGAGCCCTCGCACCGCATCGTGGCCTGCAGCGTGAGCGACTACAAGTCGGTGTACGCTCCTGCCTCCGGCCTCGTGGACGCGACGCTCTCGCCCGGCACGCCCGTGAGAAAAGGCGATCTCCTCGCCCGCATGGTCGACCCGTCGCGTTGTTCGATCCCGCCGCGCGCGCAGGATGCCTTCGTGGAGGTGCGGGCGCCCGAGGACGGCGTCGTCCTCCTGTTCCACGCGTCCGCGTCGATCGCGAAGGGCATGCGGCTCCTCTCGATGATGACCAACCTTCGCCCGCTGTAGAGAAAGACCGAAGAAGAGGTTTCTTGCTAGGAGAGATATCTCCCGAATGACCGATGTCAAGGGTCTACGACCGCCGCGCGGCGCGCGAGCGCGCCCTTGACATCGGCCATTCGGGAAGAACGTTTTTCAACTATCGGGGCTGCATCAGCAGCCCCGAATATCAGAATGATCTTTTCCCCGGGGTGGCTGCATCAGCAGCCGCCGCATATGAGAAAATCCCCGGTCCTCATTCTTTCTAAGAGAATCTTCCTCTTCTCTTCCCTCTATCGCAGGTATCCGAGGCTTCGGAGGTTCTCGACGTACGCCTTCGGGTCCACGGAAAGCTCCGAGCTCGCGCGCCGACGCCCCCAGGACGCCACGGTCTCGTCGCTGGTTGCGCCCGGCGCGAGGAGATCGCTCCGCACGCGCCCCGCGATCTCGCGGGATGCGGGAACGCCCAGAACCGAAAGGACCGTGGGCGCAAGATCGACCGGCGCGAACGTCGATTCCGCGCCTCTCCTCGCGAGCGGTCCCGCGAGGCGCACGGCGCCGCCGCCCTCGCGTCTTCCGGCGTCGAGGACGAAGACGAGGAGGTCCGGCGCCGGGGCGAGCTCCGGGTCGAGGAGGAACGCGCGGAGCTTCGCCGTCTCCTCGGTCAGGGCCGCCGCGAGCGCGACCCGGTCCTCGGCGCCGCGCTCGGGATCGGCGAGGGCGGACGACAGGATGTCGGGGGCGGGAAGATAGAGGAGCGCGAGGCGCGGGCTCTCACGGCGCCAGGCGTCCCGGAACGCCGCCAGCGCGAAATCGTCGAGGCCGCGCGCGTCCGCGACGAGGCGCTCGAGCGAGCCCGGCTCGGGCGCGAGGCGCGGGGCGAG
>JBGQDL010000092.1:0-14596 GCA_041495865.1 Thermoanaerobaculia bacterium
CAGGTCGGCCGCGCGCTGGGCGGCCTTGTCGATCTCTGAAAGCTCCGCCCGCGACGGGTCCTCCGGCTTCAGCCGTCCGGTTGCGAGCTCCGTGTAGCCGATGATGGCCGTGAGCAGGTTGTTGAAGTCGTGGGCGATGCCTCCGGCCAGGCGGCCCACCGCATCCATCTTCTGCGACTGGCGGAGCTGCGCCTCGAGCTGCTGCCACTCCGTCAGATCTCGCGCGTTGATGATCAGCCCCCGGGTGCCCATCTCGGGCGGAGAGGGTTTTCCGATCATCGACAGGGTCCGCCAGGAGCCGTCGGCGTGTCTCACCCGGAACTCGATCTGCTCGAACCGGGTGCCGGTTTCCAGAGTCCTTCGGAATCTCTCTTTCGCCAGGGGGAGGTCGTCGGGGTGGATGAGGTCGAAGACGTTCAAATCGGTGCGAGCCGGGGCGTGCCCCAAGAGTCGTTCGACGGACGGGCTCACGTAGTGGACCGCGCCGTCGGGCGCCACGACCGCGATGATGTCGAGAGCGTTCTCGATGAGCGAACGGAAGAGGAGCTCACTCTTCGCGAGCGCTTCCTCGGCGCGCTTGCGGTTGGTGATGTCCTCTTTCACGGCGACGAAGTGCGTGATCTGCCCGCGTTCGTCGAGAATGGGGGAGATCGAGGCGAATTCCCAGAAGAGCTCGCCGCCCTTCTTTCGATTGTGAAACTCTCCGCGCCACTCCCGGCCCGCGGTGATCGTCGCCCACATTTCCCGGTAGACCTCGGGCGACGCCTCGCCGGATTTCAGGATGCGGGGATTCATTCCGAACACTTCGTCAGAGGAGTAACCCGTAACCTGGGTGAACTTCGGGTTGACGTATTCGATCGAGCCGTCCGTGTCCGTGATGACGACGGAGACGGGGCTCTGCTCGACGGCGCGGGAGAGCTTTCGCAGCGTCTCGAAGGCCTCGCTCGCGTCCCGGTTCGCTTTGAAACGCTCGCGGTTGAACCGGGCGAGGGCCGCGCCCTGCCAGATGACGATGCCGATGAGAACGACGCTGGCTGCGACGAGAAGGTTCATGGGTTCGATCCGTTCGACTCTCCGCAGCCCAGTGTCACGGCTGGATTGCGGTCGCCTTCCGGACTCTCAGCCTAGTTTTCGCGGAAGGAAACCGGTATCGGCGGCGCGACGACTTTCCGCGTCGTCCGGCGGACGACGGGCGGCGCGCAGAGGGCTATGTGAGAAGCCCGTTCTGGAGCGCGTACTCCGTGAGCTCGTCGTTCGTCGTCAGGCCCATCTTCTCCAGGATCCGCCTCCGGTACGTCGAGACCGTCTGCCGGCTGAGCGAAAGCTCCTCGCTGATCTGCTTGACGGTTTTCGCCATCGACAACATCCGGAACACCTGGAACTCGCGATCCGAGAGCCTCTCGTGAAGCGCTCTCGAGCCCACGTTCAGATCGCCGACGAGCTTCTCCGCGAGAGAAGCGCTGACGTACTTTCCCCCGGCCAGCACTTTCCGCACCGCGGCAGCGATGTGCCCCGCCACGGTCCTCTTGGTCACGTAGCCGACGGCACCCGCCTTGAGGGCGCGCACCGCGAACTGCTCCTCGGGATGCATGCTCAGGACGAGCACCGGAAGCCGTGGATGCACCTGACGAAGCTCCTTCAGGACTTCGATGCCGCTCCGGCCCGGAAGAGACATGTCCAGAATGACCAGGTCCCACGCTCCGGCCATCGCCTTTGCGAGGGCCTCTTCGCCGGTGGCGGCTTCGCCGAAGGTCGCGCCCGGAATCGACTCCGCCAGGATCTGCTTCAGGCCCTCGCGCACGACCGCGAAATCGTCCACGAGAAGGATGCGGGTCAACGCGGAACCCTGAGCGTGACCGTCGTACCGACGCCCGGCGTGCCTCGGAGCGAGAGTTCTCCTCCGAGGGAGCGGGCCCGTTCACGCATGCCGAGGAGGCCGAGCGAGTGGGACGCCACTTGGTCTTTCGGGATTCCCCGGCCGTTGTCCCTGACCTCGAGACGGAGCTCTTTCGTGTCGGCCGAAAGGAGGATCTCGACCCGATTCGCGCCCGAGTGTCGTACCACGTTCGTGAGCGCCTCCTGAAGAATCCGGAACACAGCCGTCGCGAGACCCGGCTCGACCGGCGCACCCTTCAGGTCGGACCGGAAATCGCAGGGGATGCCGGTGCGCGATTCGAAGTCGCGCACGTACCACTCGGTCGCGGCTTCCAGCCCGAGCTCGTCCAGGACGCCGGGACGGAGCTCTGTGGCAATGCGTTGGACCGAACCGAGAGTCGTGTCGAGAAGAGCGGACATTGCCTTCAGCTTCGGCACGCAGCTCTCGGGTGCGGTCTTGGGAGAGGTTGCGAGCTTCTTCTCCAGCCAGGCCACGTCCATCTGCAGCGCGGAGAGGGCCTGTCCGACCTCGTCGTGCACCTCCCGCGCGATGCGCGCCCGTTCCTCCTCCCGGACGACCTGGAGCTTCTCCGACAGCGCCCGCAGCTGGTTCTCGAGGCGCTCACGCTCTTCACGCTCCCTCTGGTGCTCGGAGAGGGTCGCGCGGACGGTCGCGGCCCGCTCGAGAGACCTTTCCGGCGCGCCGAGGTGGAGATTGAAGTAGGGGTTTCGGAATACCTGGCCCTGGTCGAGCACTTCCGGGTGAGTCGTGAGCACTCCATGCCGCGCCGTCAGGCCGGTGAGGGAGCGCACTTCGTGAAGACACAGGACCACGCTGGGGTACTTCCGGGCGACGGAAGTCAGGCGCGCTTCGTACGAGGCGAGCTCGGCGTCCGGCGGCCCCGTCGCGCGTCCCCAGCCGACGTTTCCGAGAAGACGAACGACGGGAACGCCTTCTTTGGACGCCGCTTCGAAACGTTTGGTGACGTCGGCGAGCATCTCGTCGGCCTTGGGGCGGCGCTCGAGAACGGTGAGGCGTTTTTCCGCCCGGAGGCCATCCACGTCGAGCCCTCGGCCTTCGAGCGCGTTCAGGGTCTGCGCGATGTCCCGTCGGTCTCCGATCACGACGCAATGGTCGGCGACACGGAGCCCCGCTTCCAGAAATCCCAAGGCGTCGTCGAAGTCCTGAGCGGTCTCCCAAAAGTAAGCGAGGTGAGAATGTATGGAAACCCGCCGTCCGGCGATTCCCAGGTCGACGAGCGGTGATCTCGGACGCGGTGGACCGCGTTTCCTCGTCGGGTCGGAGCTCTTTGCGGAGCGCGGCAATGGTTTCTCGGTTCGACGGCGGGAAGTGTGTCGCTTCACTTCAGCCTCCGGGCAAGGACGCCTCGATCCCGGCGCCATCGATCACAGAATACGCCCGCTTCACTCGTTCCAGAAAAGCGCTTGACGCTGTGCCGGTTCTACCTGCAGCGCGGGTCGGTCCCCGGCCTCTATCCCCCGGTGGGCTCACCCGCGTCCAGCACCTCCCGCACCTTCTGGGCGAGACTGAAAGGCGTGAACGGCTTTGGAAGGAACGCCAGCCCCGGCTCGAGAACGCCGTGCCTCGCGATGGCATCGTCCGTATAACCCGACATGAAGAGGACCCGAGTCTCGGGGCGCAGCACCCGCAGCCGATCCCAGAGCTCGCGTCCGCTCATCCCGGGCATCACGACGTCGGTCACGACGAGATGAATCGGGGCGGCCTCGGAGCGCGCGACCTTCAACGCCATGTAGCCGGAGGCGGCCTCGAGAACGACGTAGCCCTGAGCTTCGAGGACCGTCAGCGAGAGCTTGCGTACGCCGGCCTCGTCCTCGACGAGGAGGATCGTCTCGGTGCCGGTCGGCGAGAGCGACGAGCTCGCGGCGCGCCCCGGGACCACGGCCGCGCCTTCGACGCGCGGCAGGTAGATCCGGAACGTCGTGCCGCGGCCCGCCTCGCTGTTCACCGTGATGTACCCGCCGCTCTGCTTCACGATGCCATATGCGGTCGCGAGGCCGAGCCCGGTCCCCTTCCCCTTCTCCTTCGTCGTGAAGAACGGCTCGAAGGCGTGACTTCGAACCTCGTCGGTCATGCCGGTCCCCGTGTCGGTGACCATGAGAACGGCGTGCGCGCCCGCAAGCGCGCCCGGGTGGACAGCGACGAAGTCGGCATCGAGCACGGCGTTCGCGGTCTCGAAGGTGAGCGTGCCGCCTTCCGGCATGGCGTCCCGCGCGTTCACCGCGAGGTTCATGATCACCTGCTCGATCTGCCCGGGATCGGCCTTGACGCTCCCGAGGGCGGGCTCGAGGCGGGTCACTAGCGTGATGTCCTCGCCGATGAGCCGCGCGAGCATCTTTTCGACGTCGGAAACGACGGTGTTCAGGTCGAGAGTCCGCGGCTGCAGGACCTGCCGGCGGCTGAACGCGAGGAGCTGCCGGGTCAGGGAGGCCGCGCGCTCGCCGGCGAGGCGGATCTCCCGGAGCTCGGACTTGAGTCCCTCGTCTTCGAGCTGTGACTCCATCAGCTCCGCGTAGCCGAGGATCGCCGTCAGCAGGTTGTTGAAGTCGTGCGCGACGCCGCCCGCGAGGCGGCCGATTCCCTCCATCTTCTGCGACTGGACGAGCTGTTCTTCGAGCCGGCGCTGCTGGGCCGCGGCGCGGCGCAGATCGGCGGCGGCGCGCTCGGCGGCGGCGCGGGCGTTCACTTCCGAGCGGGTGACCGCAAAGAGCGCGCCGCTCACGACCAGCCCCGTCACGAGGAAGAGGGCGACGCGGTTCGGGCCGGAGCCGGCGTCGAATCCAGGGACGGCCGACATGGACAGGCTCCATGTGGAGCCGGCCACCTCGAACGAAACTCGTCCCATGAGGCCCCTCGTTCCGGCGCCCGGGCCGTTGGACTCGGAGCGAAGGAGATCTTCCGGTTTTGGCTCCGGTCCGGCGAAGACCTCGTAGCGGACGCCCGGCCGTTTCTCACCTGCGAGGATCGCCTGCAGAAGGTCGTCGGCGCGGAACGCGCCGTACACGAACCCTTCAAGGGCGGCGCGGCGATCGCGGACCGTCTCGGTCGGCATCCCGCGACGATAGTGGGCGACATAGATGATGAAGCCAGCGTGGTTTTTCGGACCGATGTCGTAGACCAGGGTGATCCTGCCCGTGGAGGTCGGGAGGCCGGTATCCCGGGCCCGCTCCATCGCGTCCCGTCGGGCGGGCTCGCTGAACATGTCATAGCCCATGACGATCCGGTTCCTGCTGTCCCGAGGCTCGAGGTAGACCACGGGCTCGTATTCCTCTCGCTGGCCCTCGGGCCACACGCGATAGTCTGGAATTTCCTTGCGCATCGCCGCGACCAGCGCGTCTTTGTCTTTCCCGAAGATCCGGCGTCCGACCCCCACGCCCTGGATTCCCGGATAGGTTCCCTGGAGCTCGGTCGGGTTCACGAAGGCCCGAAAGTCCCGCGAGGTGACGAGCTCGGCCGCATCGAAGAGGCCGCGGGTGGCGCGCAGAAACGCGATGTACGTCTCCATCCGTTTCTCGATGGCGGCCCGGGTCCTCTGAAGCAGCCTCTCGAACCCGAGCCGCTCCTCCGTACGCACGCTGTCGGCGACCTGCCAGGTTGCGGCGAGAGTGACCACGAGCGAGACGCCGAGGACGAGATAGGAGGTCCAGGGCGCCCGCCGGCGCGCGCCTGTTTCGAAGCGATCAAGGCCAGCGGTTGACAGGGTCAGCTCCCGATCCGAACCCTGTGAGCTTCTCATGGAGACATCGCTGGACCGGTTCGAGGATTCAGGCAGGCGGCGCGCCGAGAGCTTCCCGCACTTTCTGGAGCAGGGCTCTGGGCGTGAACGGCTTTTGCAGGAAGAACGTCTCCGGCCCGAGGCCGTGCTGCATGACGGCATCGTCGGTGTAGCCCGAGATGAAGAGGGCGCGCGTCTCCGGGTGGCTCTCCACCAGCCGTTTCGCGAACTCGGGCCCACGCATCCCTGGCATGACCACGTCGGTCAGAACGAGGTGGATCGGGCCGTCGTGATTCCTCGCGATCTGAAGCGCCGCCTCGCCGGAGGGGGCCTCGAGCAGCCTGAAGCCGCTCGATTCCAGGACCGCTCGGACCAGCCGGCGGACGGCTTGCTCGTCCTCGACGAGGAGGATCGTCTCGGACCCGCGAGCAGGAGACTCCTCCGCGGCCGGCGTCACCGTTTGCCCGGACGGGGCGCCCACGCAAGGCAAGTAGACCTTGACGCTCGTGCCCTCGCCGAGTTCGCTGTAGGCGGCGATGTGGCCGCCGCTCTGTTTCACGATGCCGTACACCGTCGACAGGCCGAGCCCGGTCCCCTTCCCCTGTTCCTTCGTCGTGAAAAACGGCTCGAAGATGTGGCTCAATGTCCTGGCGTCCATACCGTGGCCCGTGTCGCTGACGGCCAGCAGCACGTAGCGGCCCGGCGGGACGTCGAACTGGAAAGCCGCGACGCTGGCGTCGAGCTCGACGTCGGCGGTCGCGATCGTGAGCTTCCCGCCGGTCGGCATCGCATCGCGTGCGTTGACGATCAGGTTCATGATGACCTGCTCGATCTGACCCGGATCCGCCCTGACCGCCCCTACCGAATCGGGGAGCCGCGTCTCCAGCTCGACGTCTTCTCCGATGAGCCTGCGGAGCATTTGCTCGATGTTGCGTACGACTCCGTTCAGGTCGAGAACTCTCGGCTCGAGAATCTGCTTGCGGCTGAATGCCAGGAGCTGGCGCGTCAAGGACGCCGCGCGTTCGCCGGCCCGGCGGATCTCGTCGATGTCCTGTCGGGCCAGCGCGTCGTCCCCGGTTCGCGAAGCGAGGACGTCGCTATAACCCAGGATGGCCGTCAGGAGATTGTTGAAGTCGTGTGCGATGCCCCCGGCCAGCTGTCCGACCGCCTCCATTTTCTGCGACTGGCGGAGCTGCTGTTCGAGGGCGTGGCTCTCCGTTACGTCCCGGGAATTGACGACGATCTGGGAGGGGCCTTCGCCCGGGAGTAACTTGCCGATGCCTTCCATCGTCCGCCAGGATCCGTTCGCGTGTCGAAACCGGAACAGCGACGTTTGGGGCGCTTCCGGGCGCTCGATGACGCGGCCTATCGCCGCCCGGAATTCGGCCGCGTCGTCGGGATGGAGGAAGTCGAACGCGCTTCTGCCCACGAATTCCTCCGGCAACCGGCCGAGGATTCGTTTGACCGCGGGACTCTGAAAGCCGATCTTGCCCTCGAGATCGATGATCGTGATGATGTCCTGTGCATTCTCGATGAGCGAGCGGAAGTGGAGCTCTCTCTTGGCGAGCGTCTCCTGTTCACGCTTGCGCCGTGAGACGTCCCGGAAATACCAGACCCTTCCGTAGTAGTCGTGTTCCGCGCCGAGCATGGGGGCCGAGTACCGCTCGAAGGTCCTGCCGTCTCTCAGGGCGATCTCTTCGTGTCCGGTCTCTTCGGGATGCTCGTAGAGGTGGCGGACCCGTGCGAGGAACTCATCGGGGGCCGAAACTTTCCCGACGACCGTCTGCAGGACCGGCTCGTCGTCTCCCGCCGTCGCGAGATGAGGCGGAATCCCCCACATCTCGACGAATCGCCGATTGAAATGGATGATCCGGGCGCGCGAATCGACAACGAGGATCCCGTCGATGGAAACCTCGCTCAGCGTCGCCAGGAGGAGATTCTGGAACCTCAGCGCCTCCTCCGTTCGGCGGCGTTCCGAGATGTTGTCGAAGAGAGCGATGAAATGGCCGTTTTCGGGACTGAACACGGAGATGGAGAACCAGATATCAAGAGCAGGCAGGTAGAAGTCGAACCTCTCGGGGATGCCGGTCGAGGCCACCCGGCCATATCTCTCGAAGAGTTCCGGGCTGGACTCCCGTATTCCTGGGATGACCTCGGAGGCATTTCTTCCGACGACGCCCGTCAGTCCGGTCAATTCCTCGAAAGCCTTGTTCACTTCGAGGTAGACGAAGTCCCGCGGCTCGCCGTTCTCGACAACCATCTCGCAGTGCGCGAACCCGTGCAGCATCCCCTCGAAAAGAGACCGATACCGGCGCTCACCTTCGCGAAGGGATTCCCCCGCCCGCTGGCGCTCAGTCTTCTCGCGTCGGAGTTCTTCGTTCGCCGCCGCGAGCTGTTCTTTCGCTGCCTGGAGCTCCAGGTTCGTGTCCACGAGCTGCCGGTTCAGCCGCTCGGCGTCTTGCTTACCGGGACCGAGCGCCAAGCTGCGCCTCCGAGGAAGCTCCACGATCGCGCCGGAACGTGCCCGGAGCCCGGGGCACGCGATGACAGATTACGCCTTCAAGCGACCGGGGGGCGCTTCCGATGCCAGTCGGTCTCCCTCTGGTAGGCCTTTGCGGCGGCGAGGCAGAGGGACTCGTTCCCGGCCGCCGCCAGGAACGTGATGCCGAGCGGAAGCCCCGCCGCGTCGAAGCCGCACGGCACGCTCACGGCCGGCAGGCCGCAGAGATTGCCCGGCGCTCCCAGCGGATCCGCGGGGAGCGCGTACCACGTCTCGAGGTTCGCCTCGATCGGGCTCGCCGAGCTGGGGAAGCTCGGCCCGGCGACGACGTCCACGTTCTGGAACAGCTCCGCCATCGCGCGGATCGCGAGCGAGCGGCGCCGCAGCGCGTTCACGTAGTCGGCCGCGGGGATCGTCGTTCCGGCCAAGAGGCCGATCTTCGAGAGCGGGTCCACGAGATCGAGATGGCGCCCGCTCGAGATGAGGGGCTCGAAGGACGCCGCCGCCTCGGAGGCGAGGATCGTGAAGAGAACCGCGTCGAAGGGGAAATCAGCGAGCGTCACGGGCACGAGCTGGTGTCCCCTCGCTTCGAGCGTCTTCAGGGCCGCCGCTCCGAGGCTCACGGCTTCCTTCTGGTACCCGTCCCAGGTCTTGTCCGGAAGAACCCCGATCCGGATCCGCGCGGGTGCGGGGGAGCTCTTCCACGGTCCGCGCAGCGCCGAGGGGTCCAGAGAGTCTTCGCCGGCGATCGCGCCGAGCACGGTCTCGAGGTCCTCGGCCGAGCGCGCGAGGGGGCCGATCTTGTCGAGCGTGAAGCAGAGCGGCATCGCGCCGTGCCGGCTCACGCGCCCGTACGTGGGTCGCAGGCCCGAAATGCCGCAGTAGCTGGACGGGCACACGATCGAGCCCCACGTCTCCGAGCCGAGCGCGAACGGCACGAGGCCGGCTCCGACCGCGGCGCCCGAGCCGCTGGAGGAGCCGCCCGTCCAGTGGTTCGGGTTCCACGGATTGCGCCCGGGCCCCTGCGCCGAGGCGGAGGCGAACCGATAACCGGCGCCTCCAGCCAGCTCGACCATCGCGAGCTTGCCGACGAGGACGGCGCCCGCCTCGGCGAGCCGCGCGATCGCCGTCGCGTCAGCGGCGGGAACGCGGTCCTTGAACACGCGCGAGCCCCACGTCGTCGCTACGCCCTTCGTATCGAGGAGATCCTTGGCGGCATACGGGATGCCGTGCAGCGGCCCGCGAGGGATGCCGGAATGGCGCTCCGCGTCGGCGCGCTTCGCCGCGGCGAGCGCGCTCTCCTCCATCAAAGTCGCGACGGCGTTGAGAGAGGGGCCGATTGTGCGAAGGCGAGAGAGAGAAAGCTCGGTCAGTTCGAGGGACGAGGTCCGGCCCGCGGACAGCGCCCCCGACAGCTCTGTCACGGTCGCGAACGCCCAGGAGGCGCCCGCCCCTTCGGTGCTCATCGGCGCCCCTCGGCCAGGAAGATGGTCGCCGGATCTGCGTCGTAGCCGAGCGGCACCCGCCGCGCTTCCGCGAGCGTCTTCTGCAGGTCGCGGACGCCGCGCCTCACGTCGAGCCGCTGCTCGGCGGTGAGGCTGGCCGGTGTCGCGGAGAGCGCCGCTTCGACAAGCGCCTCGATGCGGGCTTCGGCGACCTGGCTCGAGGGGGGTGTGAGCGGCTCGGCCGCATCCGAGCGGAGCGGCAGACACGCGACCGCTGCCGCGCCGCCAAGCGTTCGTGCCAGCGAGCGGCGGGTGACTCCCCGGGCTTTCCGGGCGCGGTCGATGTGCATGGGGCCAATCCTATTCGATGGAGGCAGAATACGGCGCGATGAAATGCGACTCGTTCTCCAAGGTAGCCCTCGGACTCGCGCTCGCCCTTCCCACGCTTCTCGGCGGCGCCTGCCGGAAGAAGGGCCCTGCCTCCTTCGAGCGCCCGCCCGCGCCCGTGTCGGTCGCGAAGGCCGTGACCCGCGACGTCCCCATCTATCTGGACGAGGTCGGGAAGTGCGTCGCGCGCGAGGTCGTGTCCGTGCAGCCGCAGGTCGGGGGGCGGATCGCGGAGATCCGCTTCGAGGACGGCGCCGACCTGAAGAAGGGCGACCTCCTTTTCACGATCGACCCCGAGCCGTATCGCGCGGCGGTCGCCTCCGCCGAGGCGAACGTCGCCCGGGCGAAGGCGGTACTCGACCTCGCACGCGTCGACCTCGCGCGCTTCGCGAAGCTCGTCGCCACGCAGATCGTCGCGCAGGCGGACTACGATGCCAAGAAGAGCGCGGTGGACGTGGCCGAGGCGGAGCTCCGGCAGAACGAGGCTGCGCTCGCGACCTCGCGCATAAACCTACAGTACTGCTCGATTTCTTCGCCGATAGACGGCCGCGCGGGGCATCGCCTCGTCGACCGCGGAAACGTCGTCGCCGCGAACGGCTCTGCCCTTCTCGTGATCGAGCGGCTCGACCCTATCTACGTCGACTTCACGGTCACCGAGCACGACCTGACGCCCGTGCAGCGCCGGATGGCCAGCAAGCCTCTCGATGTCGAGGTCCGCCTGCCCGACCAGCCCGCGGACGCGCTTCCCGGCAAGGTGACGTTCCTCGACAACGCCGTGCAGGAGGGCACGGGCACCGTAACGATCCGGGCGACCGTCGACAACCGGCAGCGGCGCCTCTGGCCCGGCCGCTTCGTGAAGGTGAGGCTGGTCCTCGCCACGCTGCCCTCGGCCATCGTCGTCCCAGCCGGCGCCCCGCAGATGTCCGCGAAGGGCCCGTTCGTTTACGTCGTGAAGGACGACGACACGGCCGAGCTGCGCCTCGTCACGCCCGGCCAGCGGCAGGCGGATCTCGTCGTCCTCGAACAGGGAGTGAAGAGTGGCGAGCGCGTGGTCGTGAACGGGCAGCTCGGTGTCACCCCGGGCGGGAAGGTGCGCGTCGACGAGTCCCAGGGCGCGTCGCCGCCCCCGGCGAAGGAGGCCGCGAGCCGATGAATTTCTCCGAGCCGTTCATCCGGAAGCCGGTGATGACGGTGGTCCTCACCGTCTCCGTCGTCCTCTTCGGCGTCCTCGCGTACCGGGAGCTCCCGGTGAACGATCTGCCCACGGTCGACTACCCGGTCATCCAGGTGAACGTCAGCTACCCGGGCGCGAGCCCCGAGACCGTGGCGAGCAACATCGCGACTCCCCTCGAGCGCCAGTTCATGCAGATCAACGGGCTCGAGCTCGTCACCTCCAAGAGCACGCAGGGGAACGTGACGCTCACGCTCCAGTTCGCGCTCACGAAGAGCATCGACGCCGCCGCCACCGACGTGCAGACGGCGATCTCGCAGGCGACGGGCAGCCTCCCGGTGGACCTGCCTTCGCCGCCGTCGTTCTCGAAGTCGAACCCGAACGACCAGCCGATCCTCTACATCGCGATGACGAGCGACTCGGTCACCCAGGGGCGCCTGTACGACTACGCGTCCACTCAGGTCGGCCAGCGGATCAGCATCCTGCCGGGAGTCTCGAGGGTCGTCGTCTTCGGCACCAAGTCCGCCATCCGGATCAAGGCCGACCCCTCGGCCATGTGGGCCCGCAACATCTCCGTGGACGACCTCGTGGCTGCAGTGAAGGGCGGCACGAGCTCGACGGGCGCGGGCCAGCTCGACGGCTCGGCCGGGACGGCGCTCCTGAGACCGCAGGGGCAGCTCGAGGACGCGCAGGGCTACGCGAACTTGATCGTCGGTAGCAAGAACGGCGCGCCGATCCGCCTTCGCGACGTCGCGGAAGTCGTCGACACGGTGCAGGACGAGCGCGTCTCGATGCGCTTCTGGATTCGCGGGTACGACGTCCCGTCGGCCACGGTCGTCGTCGCTGTCTTCCGCCAGGCCGGCGCGAACGCCGTCGAGGTCAGCAAGAGCGTGCGCGACCTCGTGCCCGTCGTCAACGCCGAGCTTCCCGGCTCGATCCGCATCACGCCCATCTACGACCGCGCTCGCTCGATCGTGAACTCCGTCGAGGACGTGAGGTTCACGCTGATCCTCGCATTCGCCCTGGTCGTCCTCGTGATCTTCCTCTTCCTCGGCCGCGCGACCGACACGCTGATCCCGGCCGTGGCGCTGCCCTTGTCGCTCCTCGTGACGTTCGTGGCGATGCGGCTCCTCGGCTACAGCCTCGACAACCTTTCGCTGATGGCGCTGACGCTGGCGATCGGCTTCCTGGTCGACGACGCGATCGTCTTCCTCGAGAACACCGTGCGGAGGCTGGAGCGCGGCGCGAAGCCCCTCGAGGCGACGCTCGCGAGCGCGAAGGAGATCAGCTTCACGATCGTCTCGATGACGATCTCCCTTGCCGCGGTCTTCCTCCCGCTCGTCCTGATGTCGGGGCTGATGGGCCGGATCTTCCGCGAGTTCGCCATCACGATCGTCGTCTCGATCTTCGCGTCGGGCCTCGTCTCCCTGACCCTGACGCCCCTGATGTGCGCGCGCCTCCTGAAGGGGCGCGGGCACGGCGAGAAGCAGACGTGGGTCGAAAGGACCGCGCTCACGGTCGAGAGGCGCGTCCTCGACGTCTACGGCCGCCAGCTCACCTGGTTCCTCGCGCACCGCTGGCTCGGCGCCGCCATCTGGGTCGCCTGCCTCGCAGGTACGCTCGCCCTCTTCGCCGCCATCCCGAAGATCTTCCTCCCGACCGGAGACAGCAGCGTCGTCTTCGGCGTCTTCATCGCGAAGGAAGGCTCCTCGCCCGACGAGATGAAGGCGTACCAGAAGCGCGTCGACGAGACGCTCCACGCCGACCCGAACGTCATCACGGATTTCACCCTGACGGGCGCGACCGGTTTTCTCTCCTCGAACCAGGGGATCACGTTCACGTTCCTGAAGGACCCGAAAGAGCGCCCTCCGATCCAGCAGGTGGCGATCTCGCTCATGGGAAAGATCTCCTCGAACCCGGGCCTCTTCGCCTTCCTCCGCCCCTTCCCGGTCCTGGAGATCTCGACCGGCGCCGTCGCCCAGACGCAGGGGCAGTATGCCTTCACGCTCTCGGGCATCAACCCGGGCCAGGTCTACGACGCGGCCCAGAAGCTGATGGGGAAGTGCTACGAGTACCCCGGCTTCGCGTCGGTTTCCTCGGACCTGTTCAGCAACACGCCCGGCCTCGACGTCGAGATCCGCCGCGAGGAGGCGAGGACGCGGGGCGTCTCGGAGGCGCGCATCCTGACTTTGCTCAGGAACGCCTATTCGCAGAACTACCTCTACCTCATCAAGAAGCCCCAGGACCAGTACCAGGTGATCCTCGAGGTCAAGGACGAGGCGAGAAGGAACCCCGAGGACATGGGACTCCTCTACATCCGGTCGGACGACGGCAAGAGCCTCGTGCCTCTCAAGGAGCTGGTCACGTGGAAGACGACGCTCGGCCCGCAGTCGGTCAACCACATGAACCAGTTCACGAGCGTCACGCTCTTCTTCAACCTGAAGCCGGGCGTCGCGATCGGCGATGCGACCGACTTCATCGAGAAGACGGCGAAGGGGATCGTGCCGTCCTCGCTGCGCGCGACGTTCCAGGGCGAGGCGCTCACGTTTCGGGACACCGTGAGGAACATGTCGGTCCTGATGCTGCTCGCGGTCTTCGTGATGTACGTGATCCTCGCGATTCTCTACGAGAGCTACATCCACCCGGTCACGGTGCTCTCGACGCTCCCGACCGCGCTCATCGGGGGGCTGCTGGCGCTCTTCGTGTTCCGCGAGCAGGCCTCGCTCTACGCGTACGTGGGCATGTTCATGCTGATGGGCATCGTCAAGAAGAACGGCATTTTGATCGTCGACTTCGCGCGCCACCGCGTGGACGCCGGCGAGAGCGCCGAGAAGGCGATCCACGACGCGAGCATGGACCGCTTCCGCCCGATCCTGATGACGACGTTCGCGGCGGTCTTCGGGGCGCTGCCGATCGCGCTCGGCGTCGGAGCCGACGGAGCGTCGCGCCGGCCGCTCGGCCTCGTCGTCGTGGGCGGGCTCGTCGTGTCCCAGGCCATCACGCTCTTCGTCACGCCGGTGATCTACCTCTACCTCGAGGTCTTCCAGGAGAACGTCCTCGACCGGATCCCGTTCTTCAGGCGGAGGGAGCGCGAGCTCGTGGCGCCGCAGGGGGCGCAGGGGGCGGCCGGGAAGTGAGGCCGGCGAGCCCGCTCACCTTCGGTAGTCAATGGCCCGGCGCGCGGGATTGGAACGCGTGTGGCCGCGCCTCGCGAGATACGCTTCCGCCGGGCCGCGCTGAACCAAATCCTGTCCGGGGGCCTCCGGTCGCTGCGAGTGCCCTACGCTGTTCCCCCGAGTCGCGGGTTCGAACCCAAGCACCAGGACCCGTTGTTCTTGAGCAGGAGGCTGCGGCCTCGACGTGACGAAGTGATTCGCGTCCTTCCCAGCGCCCGGCGCTTATACTCCGTTGTCGTATGCGGAATCGTGGCGAATGACCATTTCCGCGGACCTCGTCGAAAAAC
>JBGQDL010000093.1:0-14589 GCA_041495865.1 Thermoanaerobaculia bacterium
CGCCGCACGAGCCACTCCAGGTCCGCGACGGAGCTCCCCCCGGCGGCCGGGATCCCGATGACGGCCGTGTCGATCCCGAGCCGCTCCATCAGGAGGACGAGCTCGAATTTCTCTTCGAGCGTCGGGGCGACCGCCGACGGAGACTGGAGTCCGTCCCGAAGCGTCTCGTCGACCAGCTCGACGGGCACGTGCCGGGGCGAGCCCTCTCCCGCAGCCCGATTCCAGTCGTACACGAGGCGTTGCGGATCCATCGCGCCTTCCCTCGCCGCGGCGGCTTCCCGCCCGGCGCTCCCCCGGACTAAGATCGGATTATGGTCGATTCGCCGGGCATCGTGGGCTACGACTCGTTCCACTTCGTCGTGGCCGATCTGGAGCGGAGCCGCCGGTTTTACGCGGGGCTCGGCTTCACCGAGGTGGCGCGCGCCTCCGCCTCGAAGATCGACAAGGGCGGCGAGGTCGCCTCCGTCTTCGGCGCCGGCCAGATCCGCGTCCTCGTCTCCAGCCCGAAGCGCAAGGACTCGCGTGCCGCGCGCTTCCTGAGGATCCATCCAGACGGGATCTCCTCGCTCGCACTCCGGGTCCGTGACGTCCGGGCGACCTGGGATTTCCTGGCCGCGCGCGGGGCCACGTTCCTGTCGGACATCGCGGTGGACGAGGCCGAAGGGGGCACCTTCAAGACCTTCAACATCGCGACGCCGCTCGACGACGTGACGTTTCGATTCATCGAGCGCGAGGGGAACTACCCGCGGTTCGCGCCGGATTTCGAGGACGTGGGCGACGGGAAGCCGCGCGAGAACCCGCACGGTTTCGCGACGATCGACCACGTCACGTCGAACGCCTACACGATGCTGCCCGTCGTGAACTGGTACCGCGACGTGCTCGGGTTCACGCATTACTGGGATGTCGAGTTCCACACGGCTGAAATGGGCGGCGGCCGCCGCCTGGCCGGCTCGGGCCTGCGGTCCATCGTCATGGCCGACCCCGAGAGCGGCGTGAAGTTCGCCACGAACGAGCCCATGCGTCCGTTTTTCCGCGAGAGCCAGATCAACCGGTTCTGCGAGGACCACCATGGCGCGGGCGTGCAGCACGTCGCCTTCCTCGTGAAGGAGATCATTCCCGCCGTCGAGGCGCTGCACGCAAAGGGAATCCGGTTCCTGCCCGCGCCGGGTGCGTACTACGACCGGCTCCCGAAGCGCCTCGAGGACGTGAAGGTCACGAACATCAGGGAGCCCATGGAGCTCCTCCGGAAGAACCACATCCTCGTGGATGGAGCCGACGACCAATACTTGCTGCAGATCTTCATGCTCGACGCGATGGCGATGTACGGCGACGAGAAGGCCGGCCCGTTCTTCTACGAGATCATCCAGCGCGAAGGCGACCGCGGGTTCGGCTACGGAAACTTCCGCGCCCTGTTCGAGTCGATCGAGGCGGCGCAGCGCGAGGGCTCCCCCGCGCTCGAGGTGGTTGGTTGAAGGGGACGAAGAATAGGACTCTTAGAATGAGTAAGAGGGGTGCCCGGCATTCTTCTCTTTCTAAGCAAATCTTTCTTTCTTGGTTCTCTTCGGACATCACATGATCGATCGCATGCAGCTCGGAGAAGTTCCGAAAAAGCCGCACACGGCGTTTCGCTCGGCCTCCGGCGCGCTGCTCTACGAGGAATGCCTCACGCGGCGCGGCTTCGACGGCGAGTTCTCGATCCTCTACCACGAGGGGCCGCCGATGACGGACGCGCGCATCTCTCCGGCGGTTCCCGGCCGCTACGACCGCCAGGCGGGCACACTCGCTCCCCCGCAGCCGCTCAAGCGCAGGCTCGTCCTCGGCGAGAAGGCGCCCGGCGGCTTCTCGCCGATCCTGCAGAACGACGATGTCGTCGTCTCGTTCTTCCGGCTGCCGAGGGAGTCCGAATCGCCGGACGGGTTTTCGAACGGCGACGGGGACGAGCTGTTTTTCTTCTTCGACGGAGAAGGAACCCTCGAAACGCCGTTCGGCGATCTCGCGATCCGCGCCGGCGACTACGTACTCGTCCCGCGAGGCGTGATTCATCGCTTCCGGATCTCTTCCCCTTTCGAAGGAATCCTCTTTGAATTGCGCGGCGGACTGCACATCCCCCGCGAGTTCAGGAACCCGATCGGGCAGCTTCGGATGGACGCCCCGTACACACACCGCGACTTCGTGCGGCCGGTCTTCACGGGGCCGCGCGCGGGGCCGAAGCGGATCCTCGTCAAGAAGGACGACCGGTTCGTCGAGCGCCTCCCCGCGACGTCCCCCTTCGATGTCGTCGGATGGGATGGCACCGTCTGGCCCTTCGCGTTCGACATCCTGAAGTACCAGGCGAAGACCGGGCTCGTTCATCTCCCGCCCACGGTCCATTCCACGTTCGCCGGGCGCAACGCGCTCATCTGCTCGTTCGTTCCGCGCGTCACGGACACGCACCCCGACGCGATTCCCTGCCCTTACCCGCACGCGTCGGTCGACTGCGACGAGGTCATCTACTACGTGCGCGGCAGCTTCACGAGCCGCAAGGGAGTCGGTGCGAAGGCCGTCTCGCTGCACCCCGCGGGCCTTCCGCACGGCCCGCATCCCGGCGCCTACGAGGGCTCGATCGGCTCAAAGACGACCGACGAGCTCGCCGTCATGATGGACACCTTCGCCCCGCTGCACCTGACGACGAAGGCGCTCGCCCTCGAGCTGCCCGGTTACCACGAGAGCTGGAACGCAGGCTGAGCCGTCACCCGACGAGCGGGTTTCGGACTCTCAGATCGGGGAAGCGGCCGAAGTCCCGGTCGGCCGACCACAGCTCCTTCACGCCATGCAGCACGCAGAGGGCCGCAATGCGGGCGTCGTGCACGCGAGGCCCCGAGACGCCGCTCGAACGAATGATCGAGGAGAGTCCCTCCCAGTAACCGATCGCCTCCGCGAGGAGGACCAGCGATGGAGACTCCAGCCAGATGGAGACCTGCTCCACCGCCCGCTCGACGGGCGTGGGCGGTTTGAACACCTTCGGATGTGTCACCACGGCCAGGAATTCGTGAATGCAGGGCCAGGGGATCGCCCAGCTCTCATCCGAGCTGGCCAGAGCCGCGATGCGGGTTCGAGCCGCCTCGTGCCACGTCGACTCCGAGCGGTGGGCATGGATCAGGATGTTGGAGTCGATCGCGATCAACCGCCGCGACCCTCGTAAATCAGGGACCGGATCTCCTCCCAGTTGGACAGATCGACCCCTGGCTGAAGGCCCTTTCCCTTGAAGCTCCCGTCGCGCAGCTGGAAGCGCCCTTTCCTCTTCCGCCCCGCCAGGACTTCGCGGAGACCCTCCTCGAGGAGGGAGCGCAGGGTTCGTCCTTCGCGAACCGCGGCCTCGCGCGCCTCGCGCATCAACGGGTCGCTGATCTCCACCGTCGTCTTCATATGGGGAACTATATCATCACATACGGCAGCCCATACCGCAGGACTCCTAAAGGCGAGGCGCTCGTCCGGCGCGCCGGCCTGAGGAGCGCTAGAAACCGCCGGAACCGGACGCGCCGCGCCCGTTCCATCTCCCTTCGCCCACGCGCTTCACCCTCGAGAACGGCCTCAGGGTCACGCTCGTTCCGTACGGCTCCATCCCCAAGACGCTCGTCCGCCTCACGGTGCGTTCGGGAAACGTGAACGAGTCCGAAAGACACGTCTGGCTCGCGGACCTGACGGGCGACCTCCTCCTCGAAGGCACGAAGACGCGGAGCGCGAGCCGCATCGCCCAGGACGCCGCGGGCATGGGCGGCGACGTGTCCGTGAACACCGGGAAGACGTCACCGCGATCGGTAGCGAAGTGCTGTCCGAATTCGCCCCGAAGATGGTCGCGCTCGTCGCCGACGTGGCGCGCAACCCGGTCTTTCCCGGCTCCGAGCTCCCCCGCCTCAAGGCGAACCTCGCGAGGCGACTTTCGCTCGCGAAGAGCCAGCCCGGCCAGATGGCGACCGAGGCCTTCCGCGCCGCCCTCTACCCGGGCCACGCTTACGGGCGCCTTTTTCCAAAGCCGGAGAGTCTTCAGGCCCTGGCGCTCGAAGACGCGAAGGCCACCCAGGCCGCGATCCGAAGCGCCTTCGCGGGCTGGCGCAAGGCGACCGGTCCCGCCCCCGCGCCGGCGACGGCGTCACGCAACCGAGCTTTCGTCGTCGTCAACCGGCCGAACGCCTCGCAGTCGACGATCCAGCTCGGCCTCCCCGTCGTCGACCCGACGGGTCCCGACTACGTGCCGCTTCTCGTCATGAACTCGCTCCTGGGCGGCTCTTTCGGATCCCGCATCACGAGCAACATCCGCGAGCAGAAGGGCTACACCTATTCGCCGTTCAGCATCGTCTCCGCGCGCCATAAGAGCGCGATCTGGGTGCAGTCCGCCGACGTGACCACGAACGTCACGGGCGCTTCGCTCAAGGAGATCTTCGGGGAGATCGAGCGACTCAGGGCCGAGCCGCTCCCGGCGTCCGAGCTCAAGGGGATCCAGAACTATCTCGCGGGCACGTTCGTGCTGCAGAACTCCTCCAGCGCGGGCATCGCGAACCAGCTTCAGTTCCTCGAGCTCCACGGCCTTCAGGATTCGTACCTCACCGGCTTCGTCGCGCGCGTCTCTGCGGTCACGCCGGAGGAGATCACGCGTATCGCGAAGGCCTACGTGAAGCCCGAGGAGATGACCCTCGTCGTCGTCGGGGACCGCAAGGTGATCGACGAGCAGCTCAAGCCCTACCAGCCGCACGCGGCTCCCTGAGGGCGAGCGGAATCAACCGGGCGGGTACGGCAAGGGAAGGGACTCCACTATCGCCTGCGGATTCTGGCCGAACAGGCCCATGGCGACGTCCGCGCCCCACGCCTTCTTCACCCAGGCCTGCGCTGCCTTCAGGCGTGGGGGCCGCTTGTCGAGCGAGTGGGCGTCGGACGCGACGGCGTGCACGATGCCGAGCCGAAAAAACTCGTTGCAAGCGCTCTGCGCCGTGCGCCCGAAGTCGCCCAGAAGGCTGCCGGCGGTGATCTGCACCGCGCCCCCCTGTCGGACGAGGTCGGCCAGCCGCTGCGGCTCCCGGGCGAAAACGCCATTGCGCTCCGGATGCGCGACGACGGGGCGGACGCCGAGGACTCTGAGCTCGTGGAAATCCGCGGACGCCCTCAGCGGAACATAGCCGGGCTCGAACTCGACGAGCAGGTACGACCCCCCGGCGAGGCCGGTCAGGGGGTTCGTGGCCCCCCGCTTGATCAGGGAGATCGCCTCACCCGAGAACAGGTATTCACACCCGGCGAGCACGAGGGGCGAGCCCTTCAGGCGACCGTTGAGGGCGGTAACGAGCCGGCCCCGCGCGACCGGGTTCGCATTGATCCAGGGATCGCGGAAGACATGCGGCGTCGCGACGATCCGCTCCGTCCCTTCCGCCGCCGCGGCGCGGCAAAGGGCCACCGCCTCCTCCCAGGTCGTTGGGCCGTCGTCGACGCGAGGCAGACAGTGAAAATGCAGGTCGATCATGGCGCTGCGGCTTCGACCCCGACGGGACGCGCCGGCCTAGAAGAAGGACTCTTTCACGACGACGACGTCGTCGCCCTTCAGGACCGGATCGGGATCCTTTCCCGCGAGAATGCGCTTGTAGTCGTAGACGCTCTCCACGTCCCGGCCCGAGGCATCCCGGCGCTTGATGCGGACTTTCTTCGAGGCCTTGTCCGTGAGGCCGCCCGCCTTCGCGAGGACGGACAGGAGCGTGATCCGGTCGTCGGCGGAGAGCTCGACCGACCCGGGCGTCTTGACCTCGCCGATGCAGAAGATCCGGACTGTGCTTCGTGCCGGTACGTTGACGACGTCTCCGGGGTAGATCGGTATGTTCCACGTTTCCGACCCACCACGAAACAGATCGTCGGTTCGAACCTCGAGAGTGTCGGCAGGACCATTCTCCCCTTTTCTGAGGACATAGATCTTTCGCCCTGCGCCTTCCGTCAGGCCTCCGGCGGCCGAAATGGCTTGAAGGAGAAACCAGCGTCCCGATATGTTGAGGGCTCCCGGGTGATGGACGGCCCCTACGATGGAGACCGGTTTGTTGGCGAACTCCTTGATCACGACCGAGACGTCCGCCCGATTGACGTACTTCGATTTCAGAAGGGTCTCCAGGCCGGCGCGGACCTCCGCGGCCGTGAGTCCCGAAACCGGGAAGTCCCCCACCATCGGCAGGCTGATCGTGCCCCCATCGGAGACCCGCCGCTCGACGTTCAATTCCGGAATCTCGATCACCTTGATCTCGAGAAGATCCCTGGGACCGACGCGATACTCGCCGCTGACGCTCTGAGCACGCAGGACCGCCGCCGCGAGGATCGCAACGAAAAAAATCGCCAGACCCTTACGGCCGCGCTTCATTTCAGGAGGTTCCCTCCGAGCAACAGAGACGCCGACCAGTGAAACAAGGAGCGGTCGTTCCCCGGCACATTGGAATTGTACCGGTTCTTCGTCGCGGCGAATCTCGCCTGGATCCGCGACGTCAAGAGAAAATCGAGGCTGCCCCCGTAGTCCTTCACGTCGTCCCGCCGATCGACGAGCCCCCCTCCGGGCACCGCGACCGGCGTGGAGTAGAGATCGGTTCCCAGGGATCCGAAGCCCCGCATGCTGATCCGCCAGCCGGTCCTGATCACGACGGCGGCGCCGTAACGTTTGGCGATGTAATACGGGCTGCTCACGCCGTAGTTCACGTTCCGTCCCGCAAAGGCCTCGAGGGCGAGCGGCCGGAGAAGGGTGTACGAGACGGAGCCGGAGCCCGTCATCCCCGAAAAGGGGAGGATCGTCGAGCCGTGAATCGGTCTTTCCTGGCTGTAGCCGCCCGACACCTTGACGAAGAGCTTCTCGCGGTCGTAGTAGACGGTCCCGACCAGGGCCCTCGTCAGGTTGTCGTACTGCCCGGGAAGGAACACGAACTCGGCCCGCGTTTCCTCGTAGCCGGCCGCGAGCCGCACGTTCTCGTCCAGGCGGTAGCGGACCTCGCCCCGAACGATCTGAGCCGATCGGTTCGTGACTGCGGGACTGAGCGCCGCGGCTTCGGTTCCCGGCCCGGAGTATCGGAAGCGCTGGAGCTGCCCTTCCCCGTAGACGAAGAGCCTGCGAAGAAGCCTCAATTCGGCGCCGAGCCGGAACGTGTCGAGCTCCTGGATCGCGCGCGTCTGCACCTCCGACGAGAAGAGCACGTCCTCCCTCGAGGTGTCGGCCGAGCCTTCGAGCGTCAGCCGGTTGGCGAAGACACGGATGGATCCGCGGTATCTCCCGCCGAAGAACCGCCGCTCCGCGAGATCCCTGTACCACGTGTACTCCGGAAATGCGTTCGCCCTCAGAAAGACTCTTCTTCCAACCGGGACGATGAGGCCGAGGCCCGCCCGTACCGTCGCCCGAAAGTCCCCGGTCGGGTTTTCGCTCGTCCCGAAGACGTTGTTATCGTAGGTCGCCTCCCGGATCGCGATCTCCGGCGAGAGATAGACGGAGCCGAGGCGGAACCGGCTCTCGGCGATCGCCTGATCGATCTCGGCTCGCGGAAGGAGGCTGCGCTCCGAAAGCTCCTGCCCTGTCGAAACCTGTCCGGCCAGGATGCGCGGCAAGAGGACCGGCACGATCACGACCACAGGCCGCCATAGCCTCATGGCCCGCGAATGCACTAAGCTCCTACGAAGTGAAACGAGGCGCTTCCACATCTTGCGTCCGCGTCTGCCTCCTCTGGAAGCATCCCCTCCTGCTCGCCGAGGTTCAGCGGGTCCTGTCCCCGGGGCCATTCGAGCTTTGTCCGGTGAGGATCGAGCCGTCATCTCTTTCAACCCTCGAAGGCCGTCTGCCGCAAGAGACGATTCTGTACGTGATCGAGGGCGACGCTCACGACCCGCCGACGGACGCGATCGTCACGCAAGTTCTCGCCGCGAGTCCATCGGCCCGACCAATCGTGTTGGCCGAGGAGTTCACGGAGCCCGCCGCCTTCTCGCTTCTTCGTCTTGGCGCAAAAGGGCTCATCACTTACGCGGAGGCTTCGCAACGGCTGCCGATCATCCTCGGGGAGGTTGACGCCGGCGGATTCTGGGTTCCCCGGGCCCTCCTCTCCCGTTTCGTCGACGAGACGTGGGCGGCCAAGGCGCCCCGGCGGCCGGTTGAACGCACGTCCGCGCTGACGCCGCGAGAGCAGGAGATCCTGGACGACCTCCTTCAGAATCTCTCGAATAAGGAGATCGCCTCGAAGCGCAGCATCTCGAGCCGCACCGCGAAGTTTCACGTCTCGAACGTCCTGTCGAAGCATGGCGTCAAGCGGCGTGCGGACCTCTTCCTCCTGTGTCTTCAGGAAAGAGGGGCATCTCAGCCGACTTGACCACGGCGTCCAGCCTCGCCTCGGGCAGGAACTCACTCAGGATGGCCCGGATCTCCTCTCCGTCTCCGACGAAGGCCCTCTCCTCGAGCCGCGCCAGAGCTCGGAGGAGCTCCTCGGTTTCAACGCTGGCGAGCTTTCCGATCTGGATCCTCGGGTGCCGGGTATTCTCGAAGTGCTCCCCGCTCAGCTCGAGCTCCTCGGCCAGCTTCTCTCCCGGACGGAGGCCCGTGAAGACGATCGGCATCTCCTCGAAGGGTTTCAGCCCGGTCAGCTTGATGAGGGCGGTCGCCACGTCGAGGATTTTCACCTGCTCCCCCATTTCCAGGACGAGGATCTCGCCCCCCCGCCCCAGGGCGCCCGCCTGCAGGACGAGCCGGGCCGCTTCGGGGATCGTCATGAAGTAACGCTTCATGTCCGGGTGCGTGACGGTGACCGGCCCGCCGGCGGCGATCTGCTCCCGGAATGTCGGGATCACCGAGCCGGCCGAGTCCATGACGTTCCCAAACCGGACGGCGAGGAAACGGGTCCCCTTCCGGTGGGCCAGGTCCTGGATCACGAGCTCGGCGACCCGTTTCGAGGCCCCCATGATCGAGCTTGGCTTCACTGCCTTGTCCGTCGAGATCAGAATGAAGGCCTCGACGCCGTGCTCGTGTGCCAGCTCCGCGAGCCGGCGTGTGGCGAGGACGTTGTTCTTGATCGCCTCGGCCGGATTAGCCTCCATCATCGGGACGTGCTTGTGCGCTGCCGCGTGAAAGACGACGCTCGGCCGGTGGAGCGCGAGGATCTGGGTCATCCGCGGGACGTCCCCCACGTCGGCGACGAGCGATTCGACCGGGATGTTGTTGAACGCCCGGAGCTGGCGCTTGAGGTCCTGCTCGATCTCGAAGAGCGCGAACTCGGCCCTCTCCACGAGAAGAATCCGGGCCGGCCGGAACCTGGCCACCTGGCGCGCAAGCTCCGATCCGATGGAGCCGCCCGCCCCCGTCACGAGGACCGTCTTTCCCTCGAGGAATTCGCTCACGAGATTCTCGTCCAGCGCCACCGGCACCCGGTCGAGGAGATCCTCGGCCTTCACGTCCCTGATCCGCGTCACTTTCACCTTCCCCTCGAGAACCTCGGAGAAGCCGGGAATGATCCGGCAGGCGACCGGAATCGACTGGCAGAGCGCCATGAGCTTCAGGATCTCCGGACGCGAGATCTGGGCGATGGTGATGACGACCTGGCTGATTCCGAGTTCCTTTACCAGGCGCGGCAGGTCGGCACGCGTCCCTCTGACCGGGATGCCGTGGATGACCGTTCCCTGCTTCTCGAGGTCATCGTCGATGAAGCCCCGGACATCGAGGTTGGTGTCGTCCCGCCCTTCGACTTCATGCGCCGCGAGGACACCCGCTTCGCCGGCTCCGAAGAAGAGAGTCGGCATGAACTCGCCCGAAGAGGACCGCAGGCGGCGCCGGTTCCTTTCCTCGTTCTCCCAGAGGGCCCGCCGCATCACCCGACCGCCCAGAACCCCAAGGAAGCCGAGGGCGGTTCCCGTCAAAATGACGGAGAGGGGGACACGCCAGTCACCGAACCGATTCGGGAGCGTGAGCCGGAGAGCCGTGAGAACGAGGGACGACCAGAAGAAGGCGTAGAAGAAGGCACGCACCTCGCGCATGCCGACGTAGCGCCAAATGAAGCTGTAGACGCCCGCCAGGGCCAGCGCAACGACCTGTATGAGAACCACATAGGGGAGCTGGACGACGGCGTCGAAAAGCACCTTCTGCGAGATGACGAAGTCGTAGCGCAGGAGGTAAGCGATGAAGAAACTGGCCGTCAGGACCAGCAAGTCCAGGAGGAACTGCACCCTCCTCGTGAGAAGGCCAATGGGAATAATCAACCCGCCCGGGAGGAAGATTCCTCTTTTTGTGCCACGTGGCGAGTTGGGTGACTCACGTTTCTTTCTGGACCCCGCTCGACTGGAAATCGTCTTTTCCTCCGGTCAGAGCTGAAGAACCCCCCGCTCGTAGGGCGTCTATCGAGCCTATCACGAATCCTCACGTGCCAGGGCGCGGACTCCGCTTCATGGAGGAGGTGTCTCGGGGCCTCGGCCGGACTCGAGCTGCGCCTGCGTCACGGAAGGGATACGGATGACGCTGGTGACGAAGAGAATCGTCTTCGCAATGACGGCAAGGTCAGTCCAGGCGGTCCGCTTCTGGATGTATTCCTCGTAGCCTCGCAGCTTATATGGCTGAAGCGTCTCCCGGTAGAACCGTTCGCGGTCGCCCACGACTGCCGCGAGGAGCGCTTCTTCGTCTTTCAATGCCAGCGTCACGGGGTCGGTGATTCCCGGCCGGACGCTCAGGACGAGCCGCCAGGACTCACTCGTCACGTCGACGAGAGCCGGGACCTCGGGACGCGGTCCGACAAAAGACATCTCGCCTTTCAGCACATTCCAGAGCTGCGGCAGCTCGTCGAGCTTCAGCCGGCGGAGGACACGCCCCACCCGGGTCACGCGGGAATCCCCCGCTGCGGTCACTTCCGGCCCCTCGCCCGCCCTCATCGTGCGGAGCTTCCACAGGAGAAATCGCCGGCCTCCGCGGCCGACCCTCTCGTGACGAAACAGCGGTGGGCCCGCAGAATCGAGAATGATCGCGAGGCAGGACACGAGAAAAAACGGTGACGTGACGACCAGACCTCCCAGCGAAAGAAGGATCTCCACGACGCGGGAAAGACCGCCTCGCGGCAGTCGCTCGGTTTCGAGGCCGGTGCGCGTTCCGGTCACCGCCCAATCCGAGAAGATCCGGACGTGGACGCCACCGTCCGACGGCGGAAGCGTCTGCAGAGTTCCCGGACGGTGGCGACGACGTGGTCCATCTCGGTCCTGCGCATGCCCGGGAAAATCGGCAGGCTCACGAGCCTCGGCCAGAGCGCGGTCGCGGCTGGCAGGTCGGCCGCCCTCCAGCCGAACGTCCTCGTGTAGTACGGATGGAGATGGAGCGGACGCCAGTGGACCGAGCAGCCGACGCCCGCCTTCTTCAGCTCCTCCATGAACCGGTTCCTGTCGAGCGCGAGCCGCTCGGGCCGCAGCCGGATCGGAAAGAGGTGCCACGCGTGGATCCTGTCCGAAGGATCGGGCGGCGTTTCGATCTCTTCCACGTCGCCGAGAGCCGCGAGATAGGCCCGCGCCACGCGCTCGCGGGCCCGCCGCATCTCTTCCGCCCTCGCGAGCTGGTGAAGGCCGATGGCTGCCGCGATGTCCGTCAGGTTGTACTTGTACCCCGGCGCGAGGATCCGGTAATCCCAGCTTCCGCCTCCCGAGTATCGTCCCCACGCGTCGTGAGAGAGGCCGTGAAGCGACATCAACCGCATCCGGTCCGCCAGCGCCCGATCGTCCGTGACGGCCATTCCCCCCTCGCCCGTCGTGATCGTCTTGTTGGCATAAAAGGAAAAGCACGATACGGCCGCCGTCCTCTCGCCGCACCTCCGCCACTTCGACCGACTCGACCGTCGAAAAGCCGCCGGAAAGGCGTGGGCCGCGTCCTCGACGACCCAGAGACCGCGGGCCTTCGCCCACGACGAAAGAAGATCCATGTCGATCATCAGCCCGCCAACATGGACCGGGATGATCCCCACGACCTTGGCGTCACGTGGGAGCTTCGGCGAGAGGCGGCCCGCCCGGAGATCCTCCAGCTTCCGTGATGCGTCCGCCAGGTCGAGGTTCCCGGTCACGGGATCGCAGTCGATGAGCACGGGCACGGCGCCCAGATACCGGACGACCTCCGCCGTGGCGGCGAACGTCATCGTCGGGACGAGGACTGCCTGTCCCGCCTTCAGGCCCAAAGCCTCGACGGCGAGGTGCAGGGCCGCCGTCGCCGAGTTGACCGCGACCGCATGCCGGCCGCGCACGGCCGCGCGAAACTCCTCCTCGAAGCGCTTCACGCGGGGCCCCGTCGTAAGCCAGCCGGACTTCAGGGTGGCGACGACTTCCTCGACCTCGCCACCGGAGAGGTCGGGGCGGAAAAACGGAACATCAATACCCCTCATCGAAACTCCTTGCCCGTATCACACTCGCAAGGCGCGACGGAACCGCGGCTAAGGCCCAAAAAGCCGGCTTGCGTTCCGCGGGCGAAGCGAGCACGCCGAGGCACCCCGTCTTCCGACAGATCCGGATTCGCTCGGGAGCCTTTTCCATCCGCCACGGATGCTGCCGTCGTCCCCTGAAGCAGGAAAACGACGCCAAGCGACACCGAAATCTCCAAGAGGATTCGGAAACGCGGGCTGTCCACCGCCCCTCCCGTCGCGGTGCTCAGGACGCCCATCGCGCAAATGAACCCCAGGGCCAGCGGGACGCCCGGGCCCTGCGAGCGCGCGACGCGCCATAGCCCCACGGCGCCGAGAAGCGTCAGGAGGCCCTGAGCAATACTGAGGCCGGTGATCAGCGGCGTCCCAAGTTTCCTCCGGATCTCCATGACCTCGAAGACGGCGAACGACCGAAGCGAGCCGTTCGCATGGCTCACGAAGAACGCCCAAGGGTGAGTCCGCATGAAGCGCAGGCCCTCACGCCTCTGGCGTCCTGCCCGCTCGAACTGGTCAGGCTCGTAGTACGTCTGAATGTAGTAGTACTCGCGCTTCACGGCCGCGAGGATTTCTGCGCGCGAGGTCGCGTCCACGTACGGAGCCATCGCTTTCGCGTTGTAGATCAGCGTGTTGTACGATGGGATCGTGCTGTACGAGAACGTGCCGAAGACGGCGACATTCCGAAGGCTCCATGCTATCCAGACGGCGCCGACGGAGAGCGCGACGGCGAGACCGGCCGCTGCCAGCCTGCGTCCCTCCAGCGTCCGCCGGAAGAAGAGAGCCGCTATGAGGCAGGACGCGGCGACCCCGAGCGTCATGACGAGGGCCGCCGGACGCAGCGCCACGGCCCAGCCACTTCCGACCGCGAGCCATGAGAGGCCCCGACGGCTGCCGTCGACCAGGAGCTTCACGGCTCCGAACGCCATGAGGCACGCCGCCATGAGATAAGACGCCTCGGTCTCGTAAACGACAATGGAGTAATAGACGACCGTGGGCATGATGAGGAGGAGCGCCCCGGCTGCCGGAGCCCATGCACCTGCCCCGAGCCTCCGCGCCGTGGCGACGAGGAGAAGCGCCGCGGTCGCGGGCCATGCGCGGCCCGCGATCCCGGCGAGGAGATCACTCCCGGAGAATGCGAGACGGACGGGAACGTCCGTGACGAGAAATCCCGGCGTGCGGGAGGCATTCGGCCGCCAAGGGGCGACGGGTTCAGCCGAGAAGCCGTGCCCAGCGAGGATGTTGTCCGTGATGTTGACGTACTCCCAAGAATCACGCTGCGTAGAAATCGGATAGTGAAGCACGCCCACGACGACGAAAACGGCCGCTGTCTGAGCGACGAGCGCGGCTACGAACGCAAGCCACGATACCCTTTCGACGGCGCGCAGCAGCCGTTCTCGCTCTCTCGCAGCGGCGGCTTCGCTCCCCGAACTCACCGGTTTCCCGACCCGATCGGACGAAACTCACCCGACCTCCTTCGGTCTCCCCACCGACCCGCAAACCGAACGAGGCCCACGAGGAATCCCATTCCGTACGACAGGTGGAGGACCGCGAAGGCGAGCGGGAGTCGAAGAACCAGGTTGGCGGGCCGGCCCGACGCCAGGAGCACGGTGGCCCCGGCGAGGCAGAGGATGTAGCTCGCCAGGATGATGCCGCCCAGAATTCGAGCCTCGTGGAACACCGGCGCTCCCGCCAGCGTCATGAGGAGCGTCGCGACGAACGCAGGCGGAGCGAACTGCCGCAGCCGCATCTGCGCGGGATGCTTCTGCATGACCCGAACCTTCCAGAAGCCGTACTGAAAATATTGGCGCCACAGGGACTTCCACGACGCTCGACTGTAGTATCGCGACCGGATCTTCGGACTCAGGAGAATCCGGCCACCCGCGGCTCGGAGACGATAATTGAATTCGTCATCCTGGTTGCGGACCAGCTCTTCATCGAAGAGGCCGATCTGCTCGAACGTCGAGCGCCGCCACGCGCCAAGGTAAACCGTGTCCACCCACTCTTCGGACTCGGAATAGTGAAAGCGCGCTCCACCAACCCCAAAAGGTGAACTCGTGGCGGCAGCGATCGCCTCACCGCGGATCCCGGCCCCCTCCGCCACCATGCGCCCTCCCACGTTGTCGGCCCCCGTCCTTTCGAGTTCCGCGACGCACTGTCGGATGTAGTCGGCCTCGATTTCGGTGTGCCCGTCGAC
>JBGQDL010000094.1:0-14587 GCA_041495865.1 Thermoanaerobaculia bacterium
GAAAGACATGATCCTCGGGTCGGCCGCCGCGTCGGGCCACCCGGTCCTTTGGGCCGTCGGGCTCTTCACGGCCGGCCTCACGGCCTTCTACATGTTCCGCCTCGTCTCGATGACTTTCTTCGGGAAGGCGCGCGGCGGCGAACATGGTCACGGAGAGCACGCCCACGAGAGCCCGGCGACCATGACCGTCCCGCTCTGGATCCTGGCGGCCTTCTCGGTCGTCGCCGGCTTCGTCGGCGTGCCGGCCGCCCTCGGCGGGTCGGACCGGATCGGCCGCTTCCTGGATGCGTCGGTCGCGCACCCGGAGACGCACGAGATGTCCCACGGCCTCGAGATCGGTCTGATGCTCCTTTCACTTGCCGTGGCCGTCGTCGGGCTCACGGCGGCCTGGCGCTGGTACGGCAGGGCCGCCGGCCCCGCGGAGGCCGTCTCGCCGCAGGCGAGCGCCTTCTTCGCGAAGACGGGAAAGCTGGGCCGCCTCGTGGCGGACAAGTGGAACGTGGACGAGGGCATCGAGGCGCTCGTCCTCTCGCCGTTCCGCAGGACGGCGACGTTTCTCTGGCGGGGCTTCGATGCGCTCTTCATCGACGGCATCGCGAACGCGTCGGCGTTTCTCGTGGAGCTCATGGGCGACCTCCTGCGGTTCTTCACGACGGGACATGTCCGCAACTACGCGCTCGCGTTTGCGCTGGGCGTCACCGCCTTCGTCGTCTACGTGTGGTTGAGATAGGCCGATGAGCTTCGCGAACTTCCACCCGCTCGGCGCCGACCTCCTGACGACGCTCGTCTTTCTCCCCACCCTGGGCGCCCTCGTCCTCGCGCTCTTCCCCGGCTCCTCGAAGGTGGCCCCGAAAGCGATCGGCCTCGCGACGTCCCTCCTGACGTTCGGCGTCAGCGTCATGTTGTACCGGGGCTTCGACACGGACATCGCGACGCCTCAGGCTTTCGCCATCGACCGCCCCTGGATTCCCCGCTTCGGAATCCGCTACCAGCTCGGCGTCGACGGCCTCGCGCTCGCCCTCGTGCTCCTGACGACGATCCTCACGGTCTCCGTGCTGCTCGTGTCGTGCGGGCAGGAGATCGAGAAGCTCAAGGGCTACGTCGTGGCGTTCCTTCTCCTCGAGACGGGCATGGTCGGGAGCCTCGTCGCCCTCGACACGCTGCTTTTCTACGTGTTCTGGGAAGTGATGCTCGTGCCGATGTACTTCATCATCGGCGTCTGGGGCGGGAAGCGGCGCATCTACGCCGCCATGAAGTTCATCCTCTTCACGCTCGTCGGTTCGCTCCTGATGTTCGTCGCGATCCTCTACACCGCGAACGTTCACCTGCACGCGACGGGCCTCCAGTCCTTCTCGCTCGCCGACTGGACGCGGGCGGCCTCCTCCGGCGCCTGGAATCTGACCCCGGGCGCCGAAGCGCTTCTCTTCGGCGCGTTCGCGCTCGCCTTCCTCGTGAAAGTGCCTCTCTGGCCCCTCCACACGTGGCTTCCCGACGCTCACGTCGAGGCCCCGACGGGCGGCTCGATCATCCTGGCAGGCGTCCTCCTGAAGCTCGGCACTTACGGCCTCCTGCGCTTCGCATACCCCCTGTTCCCGCGCGCGGCGGCCCGGTACGGGCCGCTCCTCGCCGTCCTCGCGCTCGTGGGCATCGTCTACGGCGCGCTCGTCGCCGCGGCGCAGAAGGACATGAAGAAGCTCGTCGCGTACTCGTCCGTGAGCCACCTCGCGCTCGTCGTGCTCGGCATCGTCGCGGGCACGGGCGCAGCCCTGTCGGGCGCCGTCTTCCAGATGGTGGGCCACGGCCTCACCACCGGCCTTCTCTTCCTCCTCGTGGGCGTCCTGTATTCGCGCCGGCACACGCGCGAAATGGCGGACTACGGCGGCGTCGCCGCGCGCGTCCCCGTGACGACCGCGCTCTTCCTCATCGCGGCGCTGGGCTCGATCGGGCTGCCCGGCCTGAACGGGTTCGTGGGCGAGTTCCTCATTCTCGGAGGCGTTTTCCAGGTGAAGGTCGCCTGGGCGGCCCTCGCGGCGACCGGCATGATCCTCGGCGCGATCTACCTGCTGACGCTCGTCCAGAAGGTGTTCTGGGGTCCCGAAACCGTGCCCGAGAACCGCTCCCTCACGGACATCAACGGCTGGGAGCTGGCGGGCGCGTTTCCCCTCGTGGTCCTCATCGTGTTTCTCGGCATCTTTCCACGCCCGCTTCTGGCGCTCGTGGACGGGAGCGTCAAGACTCTCCAGCGCGCCTCCACGCCCGCCGCCGCGGCGGCCGACGCCCACCCGGGCGGCGACGCGGCCTTCAGGCGCCTCGAAGTGCGCGAGGTGCCGGCGGAACGCACGGAGCTCGCCCGATGACGGGCTTTCTTCAGGTCACCGGCGCGGACATCGCCTGCGTGGCGCCCGAGCTCGTCCTCGCCGGTTTCGCCACGCTGATCCTCCTCCTCGACGCGTTCGCGCGGCCGGTTCGCGCCTTCTTCCCCTACGTGACGCTTCTCGCCCTCGCGCTCGCGAACCTCGCGGGGCGGGACACCTCGGGAACGTCCTTCGGCGGGGCTGTGGAGTCCTCGGGGCTCACGCGCTTCATCGAGCTCGTCGCCCTCGGGGCCGTGGCCCTCGCGGTGCTCGGCGGCGCGGCCTCGCTCGAGCGCGACCGGCGCAATCAGGGTGAGTTCTACGCCCTCCTCCTCTTCTCGGCCGTCGGGCTCATCCTCATGGTGCGCGGCGTGGACCTTCTCGTGGTCTTTCTCGGCCTCGAGCTGATGTCGCTCTCCCTGTATGTCCTCGCCGCGTGGTACCGCGACGTGCCGGCCGCGACGGAGGCGGCTCTGAAGTACTTCCTGATCGGCGCGCTTTCCTCCGCGTTCCTGCTCTACGGCGTGGCCACGGTGTACGGCCGGCTGGGGACGACGCGCCTCACGAGCCTGCAGGGGCTCGCCACCGGCAATGCCCTCGTGCCCTTCGACGTGCTTCTCGCGGCGGGTCTCCTCGCGATCGTCGCCGCGCTCTCGTTCAAGATCGCCCTCGTCCCCTTCCATGCGTGGGCGCCCGACGTCTACCAGGGCATGACGACGCCCGCGGTGACGTTCCTCTCGACCGCCCCGAAGGCGGCCGCCCTCGTCGTCCTCCTCCGCATCCTGCACGCGCTGTTCCCGACGGGGCTGCCCGAGCCGTGGCGCCCGTTCTTCGGGATCCTCGCCGTGGCCTCCATCCTGTTCGGCAACGTGGTCGCGCTTTCCCAGCGCGACCTCAAGCGGATGCTCGCCTACTCCGGCATCGCGCAGATGGGCTACGCGGCGATCGCCGTCGCGACGTTCACCGCGGACGCGTTCGAAGGCGTGCTCGTGTTCCTCGCCGGCTACCTCGTGACGAACGCCGCCGCCTTCCTCACCGTGGCGGCGCTCTCGGCTGGCGAAACCGAGGCCCACTCCCTCGGCGATCTCGCGGGTCTCGGGCGGCGGCATCCCGTGGCGGCGTCCGTCCTGACTCTCTCGATGCTCTCCCTCGCGGGCATTCCGCCCACGGTGGGCTTCCTCGGCAAGTTCCTCGTCTTCCGGGCGGCCGTCGACGCCGGTCTCGTGTGGCTGGCGCTGATCGGGGTCCTCGGCAGCCTCGTCTCCGTGGGCTATTACTTCCGCGTCGTCTACGTCCTCTGGATGAAGGAGCCGGTCCGCGAGGTCGGGGTCGTTCCCGAGGACCTCCTTTCCGGCGCCGCCTTCCTCCTGACGGCCGCGCTGATGCTGGCCTGGGGCGTGTTCCCGCGCGCTCTCCTCGAGCTCGCCCGCGGGGCCGCGGTCGTTCTCACGGGACGCTGAGCCGTGAAAAAACCGGCGGAGAGAAGCGAAACCGTTCCGGAGGCGACGAGCCACCGCCTGTCTCTTCTCCTGCGCTCGCTGCGCGGTCTCGAGGCGGCCAGCGTCCACACCGCTTCGTCCTACGACATCGCCGCGCGCTTCTCTCTCAATTCCGCCCAGATTCGCAAGGACCTCGCCCAGTTCGGCGAGTTCGGCGTGCGTGGCGTCGGCTATCGCGTGGGCGAGCTCAAGGCGCACCTGAAGGTCCTCATGGGCCTCGACCGGACGCGCTCGCTCGGCATTGCGGGAGCGGGCAACCTCGGCCAGGCTCTCGCCGACTCGCGAAACTTCAATGCGGAGGGCTTCCGCGTGGCCGCGCTCTTCGACGTGGACGGCCGGAAGATCGGCGGGCGCTCACGCACGGGCGTGCCCATTCACGACATCCAGACGCTCGAAAGCTCCGTCGAGGAGCTCCAGATCGAGATCGGCGTCCTCGCGGTCCCGGCCGAGGGCGCGATTCCAATCGCCAGGCGCATGGCGGCGGCTGGCGTCGGCGCTCTCCTGAATTTCGCGCCCGTGACGGTGCCCGCTCTTCCCGGCATGCTCGTGAAGAACGTCGACTTGACGTTCTTCCTGGAGAACCTCTCGTTTCAGCTCGCGGTCACGAAGGCCTGACGGGCTATTCCGCCCACAGGACGAGGCCCGTCTCGTTCGGATGCGACAGGAGAGGGTGGCGGGGGCGGACGCGTACCGAGTAGCCCCGCCGGTCGTCCGTGGGACGCGTGACCGTGCCGGACCACGTCGCGGTGCCGTCGCGGCGCTCGACGAACGCCAGGGGCGTCGAGTAGCCCGCGTCGACGCCCCCACTCCTGTCCATCTCGCCCTCGAACCAGTCGACCGCGAGATCCTCGGTTCCGAAGTTCCCGAGACGCATCTGGACCACGACGCGGAACGTGTGGCCCGGCACGAGGCGAGCCGGATCGGGGGGATCGAGCGTGACCGACGCAAACTCCACGGCATCCCAGGAGGCGCGCGCCTTCGCCTTCCAGGCGGCCAGCTCGCGGGCGCCCTGCTCGTCGTTCTCGGAGAGGCGGCGCACGCGCGCCGCCGCGGGCGCATAGGACGTCTCGAGGTAATCGCCGAGCATGCGATCCGACGAAAAGAGGCGCCCGAGTCGCGACGCGGCGGCGGCCATGCGCTCGACCCAGGCCGCGGGCATCTGCGTGCGGTCGCCACCCGGCCGGTCGTAAAAGAGCGGGATGACCTCGCTTTCGAGCCGGTCATACAGGTCGGCCGCGACGTCGTCGTCCGCTCGCCCGTCCGTGTCGTCACCCAACGTGAAGCCCGCTCCCTCCCGCGGAGCTTCGTCCCACCAGCCGTCGAGGACGGACAGATTGAGGACGCCGTTCATCGCCGCCTTCATGCCCGAAGTGCCCGAGGCCTCGTTGGGCCGGATCGGATTGTTCAGCCAGACATCCGAGCCCGAAACGAGAAGCCGGGCGAGGCGCATGTCGTAGTCGTCGAGGAGGACGACGCGGCCGCGAAACTCGGGTTGCGACGCGAACTCCCCGACCCGCCTCAGGAACTCCTTGCCGGGCTCGTCCTTCGGGTGGGCCTTTCCCGCGAAAAGGAACTGGATCGGGCGGCGCGCATCGTCCACGAGTCGCCCGAGGCGATCCGCATCGTGGAAGATCAGCGTGGCGCGCTTGTAGGTCGCGAAGCGGCGAGCGAATCCGATCGTGAG
Organism: Thermoanaerobaculia bacterium; assembly: GCA_041495865.1. Classification (GTDB taxonomy): domain Bacteria; phylum Acidobacteriota; class Thermoanaerobaculia; order UBA5066; family UBA5066; genus Fen-183. The sequence continues at coordinate 5,538 of JBGQDL010000094.1, forward strand.
GGCCGACGGGTCGAGAAGCGTCCACGCGTCCTCGATCTCGACGTCCGGCGCGCCGCGCCGCTGACGGGCGATGGCGGTACGGGCGCGTACGGCATGCACGAGCGCCGCACGGAGGCTCTCGTGCCGGCGCCAGAGCTCTGCGCGGTCCGCTCCCTCCTCCCGCCGAGGGTCGAGAGCGGTGATCGCCGGCGCTGTCCAGGTGTCCGGATGGACTCCGTTCGTGACGGCGGCGATCGGGATCTCCGAGAGGGGCGCCTCCGGAAACACGCCCCGCCAGAGGCGGCGCGACACGCGCGCATGCAGCTTCGAGACGCCGTTGACATGCGCCGACAGGCGCAGCCCGAGGACCGCCATCGAGAAGAATTCGTGCGGGTCGTCGGGGACCTGGCGTCCGAGCCCGAGGAGCTCCTCGAACGAAATGCCGTAGGCATCGACTTTCGCGGCGAAGTACTTCAGCATGAGCTCGGACGGGAAGAGGTCGATTCCCGCCGCGACGGGTGTGTGCGTCGTGAAGACGTTCCCCGCCATGGTGATCTCCCGCGCCTCCTCGAAGGACAGGCCTCTCTCGGCGCGAAGCTGCCGGATCCGCTCGAGCCCGAGGAACGCGGCGTGCCCCTCGTTCGCGTGGCGCACCGTGGGCCTCAGGCCCGCCAGGTCGAGAGCGCGCATGCCGCCGATGCCGAGCGCCAGCTCCTGGCGGATTCGCATCTCCTTGTCGCCGCCGTAGAGGCGGTTCGTGATCTCGCGGTCGCTCGGCCTGTTCGCCGGAAGGTGTGAATCGAGGAGCAGGAGCGTGTTGCGCCCGACCCGCACACGACGGACGAGGAGATGCACGTCCCGCTCGCCGACGCGCACGCTCACGATCGGCGCGACGCCCGCCGGCGTCGGGAGGATGTCGGCCGGAAGGTCGTGCAGTTCGGCGATCGGATAGGACTCTTTCTGCCGCGCGTCCGCCGTCAGCGTCTGGCGGAAAAATCCCTCTCGGTAGAAGAGGCCGACTCCCACGACGGGCACCCCGAGATCGCTGGCGGACTTGAGCTGGTCGCCCGCGAGCACGCCGAGCCCGCCCGAATAGATGGGCAGGATCTCGGAGAGGCCGAACTCGGCGCAGAAATACGCGATCCGGTCGCCGGAGGCGACGAGGGCGGCCGCGACCGCGTGGCGCGGAGGAGCCGCGTCCTCGGCGTCGAGCGCCCGCACGACCGAGAGGACGCGCTCCACGTACGCCTCGTCTGAGGCCAGCGCCCTGAGACGCGCCGGGTCGGCGGTCCGAAGGAGGATGATGGGGTTTCCGCTTCGCTCCCATTCCTCCGGGTCGATGTCCCGGTACAGGGAGCGCACGTTCTCCCGCCACGTGACGCGCAGATCGCGCGCGAGCTGCGAAAGGGGGGCGAGTCGTTCGGGAAGCGCCGGAGCGAGGCGATAGGTGCCGAGTGGTCGCATTTGGAAGGGGCGAGGATAGCCGATCTCGTCAGGGGTTCATGCGCCTCACGGTCTTCACTTCGGCGAACCGCTCCGCGACGTGCGGATCGTAGGCACGAGCGGAGGGATCGGCGGCCTCGCGGTACTCCGTGTCGCATTGATAGCAGATGACGACGGGTGCGACGCGCCGCGCGAGAACGAGATCCGCCGCCGCGACGGCCAGAAGCGTCGGCACGAACCAGATCCCGCCGAAGCGCCACGAAACGCCGAGGGCAACCGCCGCGCCCACGGCGAGGATCGCGCAGCCGAGGCGCTGATCGAAGTCCTTCTGGGTAAAGAGCGCGGTGGAGGAACAGCGCGAGCACACGTCCACCCTCTCTCCGCCTCGAACGGCGTCTGAGTGGGAAAAGGCGATCGAAGAATGCTCAGAAGGGCAGGAGACGGAACCAGTGGGCGTCTCCTGCGGCGACGGAAGCTCGATGCGAACGAAACATCCAGAGCAATAGACGGAGACGCGCACGCGCAGAGAATACGTGCGAAAAGGGAATTTCCTAGAAAGAGGAACAGGGATGCTCCCCGGCTCCTTTCCCGTCTCTTTCCAAGAAAATCTTCTTCTCTTTCTCTTTCTTTCCCTCGCCATCTACCATTGACCGAGCATGGTGACCCGCCGGACGAACCGCCGCGCCCTCGGCTGGCTCGCCTCCGCGCACGTCGTGAACGACATGAACCAGGGCGCCGTGCCGGCGCTCCTGCCATTCCTCATCGCGGAGCGCGGCCTGACGTACGCGGCGGCGGGCGGCGTCGTCCTCGCCGCGACGCTCCTCTCCTCGCTCATTCAGCCGGCCCTCGGCCATCTTTCCGACCGCCGCCCCCTGCCCATCCTCATGCCCCTCGCGGTTCTCGCCGCCGGCGGAGGCCTCGCCCTCGCGGGCCTCGTGACGAGCTATGGCGCGACGGTCGCCGCAGTTCTCCTCTCGGGCGCCGGTGTGGCCGCCTTCCATCCCGAGAGCGCGCGCTACGCGAACTACGCGTCCGGCGAGCGCCGCGCGACGGGAATGAGCGTGTTTTCGGTGGGAGGAAACCTGGGGATAGCCCTCGGGCCGGTCGCCATCTCGTTCCTCGCGGGGTCCGGAGGCGTCGCGCGGATCGTCTGGATGGCCCTGCCGGCGTGCCTCATGGCGGCTCTCCTCGCCCGCGAGCTGCCGCGACTCCGCCCGCTTCGGCCCGAAGTGTCGCGCTCGCGCGCCCATCCGGACGGCGTCCCGCCGCGATGGGGAGCCTTCGCGCGACTTTCCGGCGTCATCGTCATCCGTTCGCTCTTCGCCTTCGGGCTCGTCTCTTTCGTCCCTCTCTATCTCGTGAGCGTTCGCGGCGTCCCGAAGCAGCTGGCCGCCCTCGCCGTAACCGCGATGCTGCTCGCCGGAGCCGTGGCCACGCTGGCAGGAGGCCGGCTCGCCGACCGCTTCGGCCGCCGCGCCGTCCTCGTGTGCTTCCTGCTCCCTCTCGCCCCGCTCCTCGCCTTCTTCCTGCATGTACCGGGCATCGCCGGCCTCGCGAGTCTCGTCCTCATCGGCGGCGGCACCGTGGGCACGTACAGCGTAGCGGTGGTCATGGGCCAGGAGTATCTGCCGGGCCGCGAAGGCATCGCGGGCGGCGTGACGATGGGGCTCGCGATCGGAATCGGGGGCATTGGCGTGCCGCTCCTCGGGGCCCTCGCCGACCACCAGGGCGTCGCGGCGGTCTTCCCCATCCTCGGGGCGCTCCCTCTGCTTGCCGCGGCTCTTTCGGCCACGCTGCCCGGGCCACGCGCCTCGCTCACACGGGAAGCCCCGAGCGCCGCGTGAGATAGGCGGCGAGGAGCTCGCCGACGAGCACGAATACCAGTCCCACGTAAAGGAGTCCGGTCGCCGCCTGATTCGACCTCATGCGCGCGGTCTTCACGGCGAACGGCGCGAGGACGAGCGGCGCGACGAGCCCCCACAACACGCGCGACCAGAAGAAGAAACCATCGCGCATCGGATCGAGGAGCGCCGCCAACGCCTCCCCCGCCTCGCCCGACGAGCCGCGCGCCACGAAGCCCAGCGCCACGGCCGCGAGTGCGGCGCGCAAGAGCGCGAGAACGGCGAACGCCTCGGTCGCGCCCACGAGCAAACCGAACGGCAGCGAAGCCGAAACGAGATACCAGTGCCCGAGGTTCATCGCCCACACGACGGCGCCGAAGAGCAGCGCGCCGAGGAGAAGCCCGGCGGCGAGCCAGATGGGCCCGATGCCGGGGAGGGAGACGAAAGGCTCGACCCTCACCCGGGTCACGAGGAGACAGCTGCCCGCAAGGGCCGAAACGAAGAGAAGATTCTTAGAAAGGGTAGGAGATGCGGCGGAGCCTGCGCGCGCCAGGAGCGTATGGGCAATCAGCGTTACGAGCGCGAGGGCGAGGAGCGCTCCAGCAAACCACGGCCGGGCCCAAAGCGCGACCGACCCAGCCTGTGCGGCCACCGCCGCACCATGCACGGGGTCCCCCTCTTCCCCTCTAAGAAGAAAACCACCGTTCCCCGACGCCAACCATGACAGGAGAAGCGCGGTCGCGGCGATCGCGCCATGAAGCGCGAAGAAACCGCCCGAAAGGTCCTTCGACGGTGTCAGGAGATTGCAGATCGCGAGTCCCACCGCGAGCTGCAGCAGAACGAGCGCGAGGACATCCGCGAGCACGCGCGGAGTGTAGCCGCTGGGCAGCGCCGCGACGTCAGGCGGGGCCGGCGGCCGGCGACGGGCCTTCGAGCGCTTCCCTCTTCGCCTTCGCCACGAGCTCGGCGCGGCTCGAGTCGTTCGGCCGGTCGTCCGAGATCCGGCCGTCGCGGATGCGGATGATGCGCCGCGCGTGAGCCGCGATGTCTTCCTCGTGGGTCACGACGATGATGGCGTTCCCCTGATCGTTCAGCTCCCGGAAGAGCCGCATGATCTCCTCCCCCGTCTCGGAGTCGAGGTTTCCGGTCGGCTCGTCCCCGAGGAGGAGCGACGGGCCCGTCACGAGGGCGCGCGCGATCGCGACGCGCTGGCGCTGGCCGCCCGAGAGCTCGTTCGGGTTGTGGTGCGCGCGGTCGGAGAGGCTCACGTGGGCGAGCGCTTTCGACGCGCGTTCGCGCCTCTCCTTCTTCGAGAGCCCGGCGTAGACGAGCGGCAGCTCCACCTGGGCGAGCGCGCTCGTGCGGGCGAGAAGGTTGAACGTCTGGAAGACGAAACCGATCTCGCGGTTCCGGATCCGGGCGAGCTGGTCGTCGGTCATCTCCTGGACCGGCGTTCCGTTCAGCCTGTAGACGCCGCCCGTGGGCGTGTCGAGACACCCGATCAGGTTCATGAGCGTGGACTTGCCCGAGCCCGAAGGGCCCATGATCGCGACGTACTCGCCGCGATCGATCGAGAATGTGACGCCGCGGAGCGCGCGCACCTTCTCCTCGCCCACCGTGTACGTCTTCTCGATGTCGACCATCTCGATGAGCATTGGCAGACTCAGCCCATCACGGCGCGCCACGCGACCGTTCCGATCACGATGACCAGCCAGAGAACGATCGGCGTGGCCGTCGCGGCGCCCTTCGAAAGGCCTGGCAGTCGACGGAAGCCGACGACGAGAAGGAACAGGACCGCGAGAGAGAACACGTCGAGCGAGGAGGCGAACGCGCGGAGAGCCACCGGCGCGGATGGGTCCAGGAAGGCTCCCACGTTCGACTTGACGACTTGCTTCACGGCCTCCTGCGTCAGCGAGTCATCCGGAACCTGGAGGAAGACGGGAATCGCGAGCAAGGCGCCGAGGACGCTCGGGAGCCCCGCGTGGCCCCAGATCGCGAGGAGCTGCGTGTAGCGCGCCTCCGCGCCCATCGCCTTCGCGGAACCCCAGAGGACCAGCCCCGCGAAGAAGAAGATCACTGCGCTCCCGGCCACGGCGACCGCGAAGAACACCGGCATCATCTTCTTCGACATCTGGACCTGCCGGTCGATCATCTCGGGCGCGAGCGTTCGCCCGCTCTTCTCGGCACGCTTCTCGATCGATTCGCGGATCGTTCGGTCCATGTCGATCTTCGGCGACACGACCGCCCACGAGACGATCGTGGCGAGGAGGACCAGAACCAGGGGAAGCCACCAGGTCGGCCGGGCGACCAGGCGCCGGAAGGTCTCGGAGGGGCGCGTGAACGTTCCGAGGACGGCGGACACCGGAGAGATCGGGGCTTCGGCGGGAGCGGCTCCGGCCGCGTCGCTCACGGGATCGCGCCTTCCTCGGCCGGTGCCGCGGCCGTGGAAACCGGCAGGCCCTCGAGGGCGACGTTCTTCACGTCCAGGATGTCCCCGACGGACTTGTGCCACGCCGTGATGTCCTTCAGATAGGTCGCGATCGCCTGCAGCTCCAGCGTGACCGCGGTCGTGAGATCGTTGGCGACCTGCGCGACCTGGAACGTCGTCGACATGCCGTTCTCGAACTTCTTCTTCTCGGCGTCGAGGTTCCGTTCGCCCAGCTCGCGTGCCTTGCCGGCCGCGGCCACGCTGCGATACCCGATGTCGATCGCGCGAGCCGCGCCGCGCACCTCGACCTGCAGGTTGGCCTTCGTGATCGCGAAGTTCGTGCGCGCGAGCTCGAGGTCGGCGTTCGCGATCGCTTCGTTCCCGCGGGCGACGTTGTTCCCGATCGGAACGGCGAACGTGAGGCCGATCGTCCAGGCCGGGAACGTCCTGTGGGCGATGTCCTGCAGCGCATCGCTGTAGTTGAGCTGCGTCAGCGTCCCGTCGGGATTCTGGATGAGCGACTGCGCGCCGAGCCCGTTGAAGCCGTACGTGCCCGAGAGATCGAGACGCGGCCTGAGCTGGTTGGCCGAGAAGGCGCGCGTGAGCTTCTTCGACTCGATCGTGAGGAGCGCCTGCTTCACCTCGGGGCGCGTCTCGAGCGCACGCTTGAAGCCGGCTTCCACGTCCGCCTGGAAGCTCTCGCGGAGGGACTCGCGCGTCGGCCGGTCCGTGGGAACGATGGGGCGGCTCCAATCGGGCTGCGACTGCACGTTCAGGAGGCGGCGGAGCCGGTCCTGGGCGTCGCCGATCAGCCCCTCGGCCGTGATGATGTCCTGCTCGCGCTGCGCGATCGTGACCTCGGTCTGCACGATGTCGATCGGAGCGAGCGCGCCGACGTCGATCTTGATCTTCGTGATGCGGTTCAGGTCCTTCGCGCGATCGAGAGCCTCCTGCTTGGCGCGCAGGTTCTCGACGGCATAGACCAGATCCCAGTAAGCGAAATCCGTGAGCTGGATCGCCCCCTGGACGGCGCGCACGAAGTCATAGGCGGACGAGTCCCTCGTGTACCGCGCCTGAACGACGAACCGCGTGTTCGCGGTCGTGCCGAAGTTGCGGAGAAGGGGCTGCGTGAAGCTGGCTGTCAGGCCGCTCGCGTACCTGGGATTGATGACGGTGAACCCCGGAATCACCGAGTCCGTCCGCAAGTTCGCCCAGCCGAGGGTGTATGTCGTGCCGAACGGCAGAAGCCCGCCGAACGTGAAGTTCCCCGTCTGCGTTTTCGTCTCCGCCGATTGGATCCTCGAGGCCGTCGGGTCTTGGGAATTCTTCGCCTCGAGGTCGAGCTGGATGAACGGGTCGAACGCGCCGCGCGCCGACTGGATGCCGAATCGCGCTTCCTCGAGGCTGTACGACGCGACGTCGAGGTCGAGGACGTTCTGGAGAGTCAGGTTGATCGCCTGTTGCAGCGTCAATTCGATCTTCTCGCCGGAGGGCAGGGGCACGGACCGGCGGGCCTTCGCGCTCACGGGCAGCGACAGGGCGTCGTCCGCGCGTGCGACGGGAGCCGCGAGGGCGAGCGCGACGGCACCCGCGGCCGCGGCCATGCGGAGCGTCATCCGGCGCGGACGGGCAGGGTTCGGCGAGCGGTCACACGTCACGAAAACCTCCTGAAACCAGAGGAGATGATAGAGGAAGACCACCGCTCAACAGTACGGAGGTGGGGCGAAAAAGTTTTCCGTCATCGGGTCTTCAACCGCCCCCGAGAGGAGCGTGGCAGGCGATGCTTCGTTCGCCCACCGGCTCGGAGACGAAGGCGGGCATTTCCTGCGCGCAAACCGGCCGGGCCGAGGCACAGCGCGGATGAAACGGGCAGCCGGGGGGCGGGTCGACGGGAGACGGAGGCTCGCCCGGGATGGCGCGCGGGGCGGACCTCGGTCCGGGCGCTTCCCGCGGCCGCGAGGCCAGCAGAAGCGCCGTGTACGGGTGCCGGGGCGCCGCGAAGAGAGCGGCCGTCGGCGCCTCCTCGACGATGCGCCCCATGTACATGACCGCCGTGCGATCGGCCATCCACCGGACGACCGAGAGATCGTGGCCGATGAAGAGGTACGCCGGGTGTGACGGCGCGCTTTGCTGGAGCCTTCGAAGCAGGTTGAGAATCTGTGACCTCACGGACACGTCGAGCGCCGAAACGGGTTCGTCGAGCACGACGAGGCGCGGCCCCGTGGCGAGAGAGCGCGCGATCGCGACGCGCTGCCTCTGGCCTCCGGAAAGCTCGCGCGGGAGCCGGGCCAGGGTCGACGCGGGCAGTCCCACGGAGTCGACGAGAGAGGCCGCGAGCGTCCGCCGCTCCGCGCGGGAACCGATTCCGTGAATGGCGAGCGGCTCCGCGACGATCTCCCCGATGCTCAGCCGCGGATCGAGCGAGGTGGCGGGGTCCTGAAATACGACGCCGACTTCGCGGCGCCGGCGGTTGAGCTCCCGGGCGGGAAGGGCGAGCCAGTCGGTTCCGTCGAAGAGCACCGAGCCCCGGTCGGGCGCCGTGAGACGCAGGACGAGGCGCGCCGCCGTCGTCTTGCCGGAGCCCGACTCCCCCACGAGGGCGAGCGTGGAGCCGGCCGCGAGGTCGAAGGCGACGCCGTGGAGGGCGGTCACCCGGCCGGACCTCGAAGAGAACGTCTTGTGGAGGTCGCGGACCGAAAGCAGAGGAATCGGCGCGGCCGCGCTCACGGGACGCGCGCCGCCGCGCCATCGAGGAGGAAGCACGCGGCCTCGGCGCCCGCGCCAGCCGGCAACAGGGTCGGGCGCGCCGCCGTGCATCGCCCGAACGCCTCGTCGCAGCGCGGCTCGAAGGCGCAGCCTGGCGGCCTCCGACCGGGCTCGGGAACCGTCCCCCGCAAGGCCGCCAGGCGTCCGGAATCCGGCGCCTGGACCCCGGGACGCGCGGCCAGGAGCGCGCGCGTATAGGGATGCCGGGGATGCGCGAAAAGGTCTCGCGCGGAGGCGCTCTCCACGATCTCACCCGCGTACATGACGAGAACCCGGTCCGCGGTCTCGGCCACGACGCCGAGGTCGTGCGTGACGAGGAGGACGGAGAGCGCGAGCTCGCGCCTGAGCGCGAGGAGAAGGTCGAGGATCTGCGCCTGGACGGTGACGTCGAGCGCCGCCGTGGGCTCGTCGGCGACGAGGAGGCGGGGTCCCCCGGCGAGGGCCAGCGCAAGGAGGGCACGCTGCCGCATCCCTCCGGAGAGCTGGTGGGGAAAGGCGTGCATCTGGCGCCCGGGATCGGGCAGCGCCACGCGCTGGAGCCAGTGCCGGGCCCCGACCTCCGCCGCCTTCCGCGACATCCCGCGATGACGTTC
>JBGQDL010000095.1:0-14493 GCA_041495865.1 Thermoanaerobaculia bacterium
CACTGACGACTTCTGATATGCGGCGAGCCGCCCTGCCGCCTCGAGGCCGCGCAGCGTGCGCACGCCGTGCCAGCAGAAGTCGTCGCCCGGCACGAGGACGACGCGGCTCGAGGCGGGCAGCCTCTCGCGCCAGAACGCGGCGTCGCGCTCGCGGAAACGATAGGGCTCATCGGGCAGGATCAGGATGTCGGGACGCGCGGCCACGATCGCGTTCTCGTCGGTGACCGGATAGTCGGGCGCTTCGCCGTTTTCCTCTTCGAGTGAAAGAGAGCCGCCCACGCGGCGCAGCAGATCGGCGATGTACGTGCGCGGGCCGACGGTCATCCACGGGTCCTTCCAGATGAGATAGACGAAGGTGAATCGGGCCCCGCCTCTCGCGGGCGCTTCGCCGCCCGCACCGTGCCGCGCCTCCTCCTCGACGCGCTTGATGGCTTTCTCCACCTTCGAAGAAATCTCCCGGGCCTTTTCTTCGGAACCCGTGAGCTCGCCGAAATGCCTCAGAAGACCAGGAATTTCAGCCACCGTCCGCGGGTGGGACACGTCGACAGTGAAGTCGCGTTTCAGAGCCGCGATGTCTTCCCCCCTGTTTTCCTCGGAGTTGCAGAAGACGAGGTCTGGCTCCGCCGCCCGGATCGCCGCCAGATCGGGGTTCTTCGTGCCGCCCATCCGCGGGATGCCGGCGAGCGCTTCGCGCGGGTGAATGCAGTATCGCGTCACGCCGACGAGGGCGTCGGCGGCGCCCAGCGCGACGAGGCTCTCCGTGATGGAGGGACAGAGGGAGACGACGCGCACGTTCCGATTGTTCCATGCCCCCGGCCGAGCTAAGATCGAGTCTCGTCTCGCCGCGGTCCGCGAGGGCCACAGGAAGGCCGCGGCCCCGGAGGGCCATCACAGCATGTCGAGCGTTCTCACCGAGACCACGTCGGGTGCCCGCGCGTCCTCGGACGTCGTCGTCAACGACTTCTCGCTGCAGGTCGCCACGGCCAACGGGTCGGGGTCGCAGACGGCGAACAGCGTCCTCATGCGATCCATCTTCCGCATGGGAGTTCCCGTCTCCGGCAAGAACCTGTTTCCATCGAACATCCAGGGCCTGCCCACCTGGTTCACGATCCGCGCGAACAAGGACGGCTACCTCGCGCGCAAGCGCGACCTCGACGTGCTCGTCTGCATGAATCCCGAGACGGCGGACGAGGACGTGCGCGACGTGCGGGCGGGGGCCTTCGTCGTCTACGAGAAGAAGCTCGGGCTCGAGACCGCCGGCAGGAAGCGCGACGAACTCACGTATTACGCGGTCCCGTTCGCGGAGCTCGTCGTCAAGATCACCTCGGCGCCCGAGCACGCGAAGCTCCGCAAGCTCATCGTGAACATGATCTACGTGGGCGTCGTGGCCGATCTCATGGGGATCGATCCCGCGGAGATCGAAAAGGCCATCGCGAAGCAGCTCAAGGGCAAGCCGAAAGCGATCGACCTCAACGTCAGCGCGGTGCACGTCGGCCTCGACTACGCGAAGGCGAACCTCCCCGCGAAGATCCCCTTCCGCGTCGAGCGCATGAACGGGACTCAGGGCAAGATCATCGTCGAGGGCAACATGGCGTCCGCCCTCGGCTGCGTGTTCGGCGGCGCCACGGTGTGCGCGTGGTACCCCATCACGCCCTCGTCCTCCCTCTGCGAGGCCTTCATCGACCTGTGCGACGACCTGCGGGTGGACGCCGTGACGAAAAGAAAAAACGTCGCCATCGTCCAGGCCGAGGACGAGCTCGCGTCGATCGGCATCGTGCTCGGCGCCGGGTGGGCCGGCGCGCGTTCGTTCACGTCCACGTCCGGCCCGGGCATCTCGCTCATGTCCGAGTCCATCGGGCTCGGCTACTACGCCGAGGTTCCCGCGGTCATCTTCGACATCCAGCGCGTCGGCCCCTCCACGGGCCTGCCCACCCGCACGATGCAGGGCGACCTCATCCTCTGCTACTTCAACTCGCACGGGGACGCGAAGCACCCCATCCTCTTTCCCGCCTCGCCGGAGGAGTGCTTCTCGATGGCGCAGGAGGCGTTCGACCTCGCCGAACGGCTCCAGACTCCGGTCTTCGTCCTCTCGGACCTCGACCTCGGCATGAACAACTGGATGGCCGAGGCGTTCGAATACCCCACGGCGCCCCTCGAGCGCGGCAAGGTGCTGGACGCGGACGCCGTGATCGAGCTGAAGGATTCGTGGGGCCGTTACCGGGACGTCGACGGCGACGGCATTCCGTACCGCACGCTCCCCGGAACCCCGAGCCCGTACGCGGCGTACTTCACGCGCGGCTCGGGCCACGACGAGAACGCGCAGTACACGGAGAAGCCGCACGAGTATGTGAGCAACGTGAACCGCCTCGCCCGGAAGTTCGAGACGGCGCGCACGATGATGCCGGAGCCCGAGATCCAGGACCGGTTCCACGGGCCGGCCGGCATCCTCGCGTACGGCACCTCGCACTACGGCAGCACGGAGGCCCGCGACCGGCTCGCGAAGGACTTCGGCGTGCCGCTCGACTACTGCCGCCTGCGCGCGCTTCCGATCGGCGCCGAAGCGGCCGACTGGATGCGCCGCCACGACCGCATCTACGTCGTGGAGCAGAACCGCGACGCCCAGCTCGTGACCATCCTGCGCGACGAGTTTCCCGAGCTCGCGACGCGTTTCGTGCCGGTCCGGCAGTACAACGGCCTGCCCCTCGACGCGACGACCGTGCTCGAGGGGGTGCTCGACGACCGGGACCGGCACGAACAGAAGAGGACCGCCCGCACATGAGCGCCCAGCCTCCGACTCCCATCCCCGCCGCCCCGAAGACGAACCGGCTCGGCCTGCCGAAGGCCGACTACGAGGGCGCGAAGTCCACGCTGTGCCTCGGCTGCGGGCACGACGTCATCACGAAGCAGATCATCAACGCCTACTACGCGATGGGCGTCGAGCCCCACAGGGTCGCGAAGTTCTCGGGCATCGGGTGCTCCTCGAAGACCCCGGCCTATTTCCTGAACCGCGCCTGGGGCTTCAACGGAGTCCATGGCCGCATGCCGTCCGCCGCGACGGGCGCGCTCCTCGCGAACCCGACTCTCCACGGGATCGGCGTCTCCGGCGACGGCGACACGGCCTCGATCGGCATCGGGCAGTTCGTCCACGTCGTGCGCCGGAACCTGCCCCTCGTCTACATCATCGAGGACAACGGCGTGTACGGCCTCACGAAGGGCCAGTTCTCGGCCACGGCCGACGTCGGCGCGAAGCAGAAGGGCGGCGCGTTCAACGACTTCGTCCCGATCGACTGCTGCTCGCTCGCGATCGAGCTGGGCGGTACGTTCGTGGCGCGCTCCTTCTCGGGCGACATGAAACAGCTCCAGATCATCCTCGAGGCGGCCATCGCGCACAGGGGCACCGCCGTCATCGACGTCATCTCCCCCTGCGTGACGTTCAACGACCACGAAGGGTCCACGAAGAGCTACAAGTACTCCAAGGAGCACGACACTCCCGTGCACGAAGTCGGCTTCGTGCCGTTCTTCGAGGAGACGCTCGCGGAGATCCCCGCGGGCGACACGAAGGACGTGCCGTTCCCCGACGGCAGCCTCCTGCGCTTCCGGGGCGTGGGCCGCGACTACGACCCGACCGACCGGGAGAAAGCGCTCAAGACGATTCACGAGAGCCACGGTAAGCAGGAGATCCTCACGGGGATCCTCTACGTCCTCCCCAGCAAGCCCGATCTCTCGGCGCTTCTCGGGTCCACGGGAGAGTGCCTCACGAACCTGCCCCTCGAGAGCGTCCGGCCGAGCCGGCAGGCGCTCGAGGAGATCATGGAGTCCCTCCGATAGCGGTCCCGAATCGTTATACTGAGTCCGGTTCTCAGGGAGGCGACGATGCTCGAGGACGTCGGGATTCCGAGAGGCGTGTATCGGAAGGGAGCAGCGAAGATCCTCGCCCTGGCCCTCGCGGCCGCGCCGCTCGCGGTTCGCGCCGACGGCGAGCCCGAGACGCCGGATGCCGCCGTCTCCTCGGCGCCGGGGGACTGCACGTTCACGATCCCCGACCAGCGCGGAGCCCGCCTCCACATCCCGAAGGCGCCTGACGTCCTCCGACTCGAGACGCGAGGCGCCCTCGAGCAAAGCCACTTGGGCGTGCGGTCCGGATCCTCTCCCGCCCCCTCGCGCAGGTATCGCGGCTCGATCGACGTCGAGATCTTCGGGAAGATGGCCGCGGATGGCGTCGCCCCCGCGAGCCGCTCGTCCGACGCCGAGTACCTGCGCCGCGTCATGCTCGACCTCGCCGGACAGATTCCGGACACGGCCACGCTGACGGCGTTCCTCGCCGACCGGCGCCCCGACAAGCGGGCTCTCCTCGTCGAGAACCTCCTTCGCTCCGACGCCTTCGACGACCGCTGGACGATGTGGCTCGGCGACCTTCTCGAGAACGTGAAGACGACCGCGGCGAACGGAGTCGAGCAGGCGCAGGGACGGAACGCGCTTTACTCTTTCATCCGCGCGTCGATCGCGCAGGCCAAACCGTGGGACCAGCTCGTCAGGGAGCTCATCGCCGGCAGCGGTGACAGCTTCGCGGACGGCCCGCCGAACCACTGGGTTCGCAACATGGCCACGATGGGCGTGGCGCAGGACACGTGGGACAACCAGTTCGCCGCGAGCGCCGAGAAGTTCCTCGGCATGCCGTGCAATTGCACGGGTTGCCACAACGGAGCCGGCCACACGAACTCGGTGAACATCTATCTTTCCTCGAAGACGCGGATGGACTTCTGGAGAAGCGCCGCGTTCTTCGCCCAGACGACGCAGACCGCGGCCACGGACACGGTCTCGGGGCTGCGCAAGTACATCCTCGCGGACAACACGACGGGCTCGTACCTGCTCAACACCACGTCCGGCAACCGGCCCGCGCGCCAGCCCGCGACCGGCCAGCCGAACAACGTGGCGCCCGCCTTCTACCTGACGGGCGAAACCCCGCAGGCTGGGAAGCCGCTCCGCGCCGAGTACGCGCGCATGCTCACGGCCCATCCGCAGTTCGCCCGTGCGGCCGTGAACACCCTGTGGCGCGAGATGTTCGGCGTGGGCATCGTGGAGCCTGTCGACGGATTCGACCTCTCCCGCCTCGACCCGAACACCCTGCCGCCCGGCCAGACGCTTCAGCCGAGCCATCCGGCCCTCCTCTCGCAGCTCGCCAGCCAGTTCGTCGCGAGCGGGTACGACCTGCGCACGATGCTGCGCGCGATGGCGACCTCCGAGGCCTACCAGCTCTCCGCGCGCTACACGCCGGGGCCCTGGAAGGAGACTTTCACGCGCCATTTCGCGCGGCGCATCACGCGCCGGATGACGTCCGAACAGCTCCTCGACGCCATCAACACGGCGAGCGGCGTGTGGCCGGCCAACGTGAACGGGGACACGATGACGGTCGCCTCCGCGTCCCCGGTCGTGCGCGCGATGCTGCTTCCCGATCCGAGGGATGGGGGGAATTACTCCGCTTTCCTCAACACCTTCCTGCGCGGCAACCGCGACACGAACCCCCGTTCCGGCGACGCCTCGACCTTGCAGGCTCTCGCCCTCATGAACGACGGCTTCGTGATGCTGGACAGGGTCCACGCCAAGACGTCGACTTCCCTCGTCGCCCGGATCCTCAAGGTCACGACGAAGCCCGAGGACGTCGCGGACGCTCTCTGGCTCGCCACGCTCTCGCGCCCCCCCACCGCCGCCGAGAGGGCGGCCGCGGTCGCGTACCTCGAAGGCGGACCTCTCGCCGCGAAGACCGAGAGCCTCCAGTGGGCCCTCTTCAACAAGCTCGAGTTCGCCTTCTACTGATCGGAGACAGAAGATGCCGTCCCACAGGGAAATCTGCGACGCCTGCACGCTCGGCGGATCGTTCCCCGTCCGCGGCGAGGGGCTTTCCCGCCGGCGCTTCTTTCGCGTCGCCGGCACCGCGATCGTGGGCTCGTACTTCGCCGACGCCCTGAACCCGCCGCGCCTCGAGGCGGCCTCCGGCCCGGCGCTCAAGGGCACCGCCCGCAACTGCATCTTCGTCTTCATGGCCGGCGCGCCGAGCCATTCGGACACGTGGGATCTCAAGGAGGGGGCGTGGACGCCCGCCGCGTTCGCCCCGGCCAGCTTTGGCGACCTCCGCTTCGCGCAGGGCCTCATGCCGATGATCGCGGCGCAGCTCGACAAGCTCGTGTTCGTCCGCTCCGCCCTCTCGTGGGCGGCCGTGCACGGCCTCGCGCAGACCTGGGTGCAGAAATCGCGCAATCCGACCGGCGCCCTCGGCGACGTGGCGCCGCACATCGGCTCCGTCGTGTCGCTCGAGACGCAGGCCCAGCGCAAAGCCGGCGATGTCCTGCCGGGCTTCGTCGGGCTCGGGACGAGCTCCATGATCGGCTCGGGCTACCTGTCCTCGCGGTACGCGCCGCTCGTCGTCGCGTCGGTCTCAGCCGGCGGCCTCCAGAGCCTGAAGCACGCGGATGGCGCGGCCGCTTTCGCCGAGCGCTACGGGCTCCTTCAGACGCTCGACGCGGACCGCGCTCCGGGCTCGCCGTACGGCGACCTCCCGGCCGACATGGCCGACTTCTACACGCAGGCCAAGGCCCTCGCCGACAGCCCCACGGTCAACACGCTCTTCAGCTACACCGCGGCCGACTACGCCCGCTACGGCTCGACGCAGTTCGGGGGCACCGCCCTCATCGCGAAACAGCTCCTCGCGGCGAATCAGGGCACGCGTTTCGTGCAGCTCACGGTCGGCGGCTGGGACAACCACAGCAACATCTACGCGCCGAACGGCGGGCTCTTCAACCAGATGAAGTTCTTCGACCCGGCCGTGGGCAGCCTTCTTTCCGACCTCGCCGCGACGAGAGGAGCAAACCCCGGCAAGACGCTCCTCGACGAGACGCTCGTCGTGATGATGGGAGAGTTCGGGCGCACCGTGGGCCCCCCGAACGCGCAGGGCGGGCGCGACCACTTCCAGCGTATGTCCGTCGCCTTCGCGGGCGGCGGCGTCCGCGGCGGCCGCGCCGTCGGCGCGACGGACTTGGCCGCGAACAAGGTCGTCGACTACGGCTGGAGCGGCAACCGCGACGTCCGCATCGAGGACCTCACGTGCACGATCTACTCGGCGCTCGGCATCGACTACACCACCGTGCTTCACAACGACCCGATCGGCCGCGGCTTCGAGTACGTGCCCTTCGCGAAGGACGGCGTCTACGTCCCCGTCGCCGAGGTGTTCTGAGGAACCACGAGACGGCGCGAGGGAGGTGATCTTCCCGGCCGTGCCCAACCCTCAGCCGGGCACCTTCGCGGCGAGCAAGTCGACCTGCTCGATCTTCGGGGACTGCGCGAGAAGCTCGGGGGCCTTGGCCATCAGCGCGGCCGCGATGGGGCCGCTGAGGTGCGCCTTCCTTCCCGACTCGTCGGCGAACGCGTCGAAGATGCCGAACGTCGACGGGCCGAACTTCAGCGCGAACCACACGGTCGTGCCGGCTTCCTGATTCGCGAGGGCGAGCCCGCTCTTCAGGAAGCTCTCGACTTCTTTTTCCTTCCCGGGCTTCGCCTCCAACCGCACGAAGAGAGCGACACGGACCATGGCGATCCTCCTTTCCGGTGGCGCGTTCGGGCGCCACCGGCGACCGGAAGCTTAACGAATCCGCAGGCAGGACTCGTGGGCGCGAATGGTGGAGACGCGGTCCACGTAGTCGAGCCACAGCGCGCGCGGCACCTTCCCGTTCGAGGGCACGAGGTGGAGCCGCCCCCAGTCCGAAAGATCCTGCCCGCCGCGGTCGAGGAACTCGCGGCAGTCCTTCATCTCGCCCGTGCGGGAGAGGTACATCGCGAATCCCACGAGCGCGATGGCCGTGCTGACGCCGCCGAGGCTGTACTGGAGGGTGCGGTTCTTCGGGTTGTTCAGGGTACCGGACGTGATTGCGAGCACGGCGGCCGCGGAGCCGATCACGTAGATCTTGCGGTAACGGCTGAGCTCCTTTTCTTCCTGGCGCTTCGCGCTGTCTTTTTCGTCCTGCAGCTCGTCGTTGAGGTAGAGGTCGAGGTCGGTTCTGAGCTCGTCAAACGATGGCTCCGGCGCCTCCCGCTGGAGCACGAGGCCCGCGGCGAGGAAGGCCCGCTTTTCGGCTTTCTGAGCGCTCGAGCACCCTTGAGCGAGCAAAGCGGTGATCAGGAGCGCGGCGATTCCCCGGGAGGACAGATCGGCACCTCCGGACGGTCTCCGGCGATCGAAGCAGGATTCGGGCCGCGTCCCGGCCGGGCGAGCCCTCACCCCGGAACGCGCCGCCTGGGGCGAAGCCACCATCCTCCCCCAGGGCCTCGATCAGCGGCCCGACGGTTGATTCAGAACGCCCTCCGGGAATTCGATCGCCACAGGGCGCCACGTCCTCGGATCGTTGATCAGACCGTGGTTCTGGCTGACGATCTCGAGCCGGCGCGCCTTCACCTTGAGCAGCACGAAATCCGGGCCGCGATGCCGGTCCTTGTAGAAGGGCGACCACTCGTTCTTGAAGTGCTTCGCCTTCTCGGCCGGATCGGCAGACGCGACGGCCGTCCCGATCAGCGTGACGTAAGCCGGCGCCGCCGCGTCGAAATAGAAGAGAGTGACGCGGGCATCCTTCAGGAGCTGGGCCACCTTGCGGGTCCCGGCGTTCGTTCCGACCCACACCGTCATGTCGTCGTCGGGCCCGAGCGGATCGACGGCCCGAGCCTGCGGCTGCCCGTCCTCCCCCAGCGTGATGAACGCGCAGTAGCGGGCCTTCTGCATCACCTCGCGCGCCGCGCGGATGACGGCGGACCGTTCGGCGTCGACGCCGGGAAGGGGCTGCTGGGCGTTCAACCGGGACGCGATGCAGGCGAGACACGCGAGAGCGAGGACATGCCGGAAGCGATTCAAAATGGGCCTCCTCGGACCGACAAGGGCCGCTTCACGATATCCGGTTCGGCGGCCGTTCACCACGCCGTCGCCACCTGCGAGAGTCCACGTTCCCGATTCCGTCCCGACCCGGGTCAAGAAGCGCTTCCGGACTGTCTCTGTAGACAGGAGAGCGTATGTCCCAGCTCTTTCCAGCCGGCGCGTGCCCGTGAGCCGGACTCGGCCGGTTCCCGCCCCTCTTGCTCTCGGCGTGCTCGTTTTGGGCTTTCTCGCCGCCGCATGCGAGCGTCAAGCGCTCGTGAAGCGGGAGCCGCCCCCCACTCCGCCCACCGCGCCCACGGCCGCTCCGGCCCCCCCGGTCTCCGCGGCCGCTCCGCCTCCCCCGCCCACACGGGTACCCAAGGACGGCCACCCCGTTACGGCGAATGGCGGCCGGCCGAAGATCACGGAGGCTTATTGGAATGGCTGGGTGCGCGAGCAGGGGCAGGCGGAGGAAGCCCAGGCGGTCGTGCGCTCGCATTCCTACGATGTCAACTTCGACCTCGCGGCGTACAACTATGGGAAGCGCCCCGGTTCAGGAGCCGGCAGCGTCCCCGTGGATGAGGGACTCCTCGGGGTGCTGAACGACGTCAAAGGCGAAACGCTCCCGATCCTCGTCAAACCCTTTCTGCTCGGGCGCGGCCTCACGTTCCAGCCCGGCCGAGCCAAGACGCAAGCGCTCGACCTCGTGCTCAAGCGGCTCCGAGAACCGCCGACGGACTTCACCCGCGGCGATTCGCTTCCGGTCTTCGCCGACAAGGTGAGCGCGTTACGCGTCACGGTGGGCGTCGAGGCCACAGGCTCCGGCTGCGCGGCCGTGGGCCTTTCGATCTGGAACGCCGCCGCGAATCGTCCGCTCGACTACATCGTGCGCGAGATCCCCGTCTCCGACCCCGAGGCCGCCGGGCCACAGGCGAGCTGCGGCGCCGGGAACGCGAAATCGCAGAGGATGACGGGCCGTCTCGTCTCGCTCCTGGCCACGCGGACGCAGCAGACGGCCGATGCCGCCTTCCACCTGTTCGAGATCGAGGTGGCGGACGACGAGCCGGTGAGCGTCGCCGTGTTCATGCGAAAAGGGGACAACCCGACGGCGCTCTCCTGGAGGCTGTCGCGCTCGTTGAGCGAGTACGTCTCCTCCCCCACGCTCCTCCTCGAACGCCTCACCGACGCCCGCAGCCGCCACGACTACGCAAGGCTCTCCGAGGAGCTGACGGGGGTCCTCCTCCCGAGGGCCGCCTTGCGAGTCGAGGATCAAGCCGAAGTGGACGAAGCCCGCCGTGAGCTGGACGAGGTCCTTCGCACCGCGGCGTCGCCCGACGTCTTCGTGCGCCTCGTGGACGTGCATGGGAAGAGCATCTTTCTTCCGCTCGGCCTCATCCGGATCGGCGACCGGCTCCTGGCGCAAGGCGCGAACGTCCTCCAGCCGCTCCCGCGCGAGACCGCGCCGCTGCCCGGTCGCTGCATCGGACCCTGGACCATGGTTCTCCCCGAGAGCCTCGGGGACAACGTCGTGAGCCCACGGTTCCTCGTCCCCGTCCCGCCGAGTCCGACCGACCGGATGAAGGACTGGGCCGCCTTCACCACTTACCTGAAGGGCTCTCCCGCTGACCCCACGAAGGCCGAAGGGTTGCTCCTCCTCGCCCATCATGGCGGCGGACGGCTGGCCTTCGTGCCGAATCGTCCTGACTCGCTCCTTTCGGACGACATCACGCGCCCCTTCCCGCCCGGCAGCGTGGCCGTTCTCGCGGCGTGCGCCGTCGGGCAGCTCACAGGGGACAACAAGGGGCTCCCGCTCCTGACCCGGCTGAACGACCTCGGCGTCGACGCCGCAATCTTGTCACCGTTCGCCGTCGACGGCCCCTTCGGTGCGCGCTTTGCGATGCACTTCGCGGCGGCCGTGCAGAGGGCGAGGGAGACGAAAGAGACGCCTCCTCCCGACCTCAGGATCCTCTTCCGCCGTGCCGTGGACGGCGTGAAGGCGGATCCCGACCTCGCTCCGCTCGCCGACGAGGCCTACGAGTTCATCCTTGCCGGGAACACGTCGATCCCGCTGTGTCCGTGAACGTCATCCGCGCGGCGGCCCTGATCCTCCTGATCGCGCTCACGGCGCCGCCGCGAGCGCTCCAAGGCCAGTCCGTCACCGGCACTCTCGCGGGGCGTGTGACCGAGAATGGCGCCCCCCTCCCGGGCGCAAGCGTCTCTCTCAGATCCCCCTCGCTTCAGGGAACGAGGACGACGGTGACCTCGGTGAACGGGGAGTTCACCTTCGCGTCGCTTCCTCCCGGTGATTACAAGGTGACTTTCAGCCTCTCGGGGTTCAGGCAGGTGGAGCGATCGGCGACGGTCGGCCCCGGTCAGGCGACGCGGCTGGAGGTCGATTGGCAACCTGGCAGTGTTTTCGAGGAGATCGTCCCCCCGGCCCGGCCCGGGATCGCAAAGGCGTACTGGAACGGATGGGTGCGCGAGCAAGGGATGGCGGCGCAGGCGCGACGCGTCGAGCGCGGGCGCTCCTACGACGTGAACTTCGACCTCGCCCCGTACCGCTATGACGAACGCGCGGGGATCGAGGCCGGCACGACGGACGTGGATGCGGCGTTCCTGCGGGCCCTCGCAAGGGCCACGGGCGGCAGGCTGCCGGTCACCGTCAAGCCGTTCCTGCTCGGACACGGACTCGAGTTCACGGCCGGACGCGCACAGACACAGTCGGTCGAGGTCAGGCTCGGGCGTCTCAGGAAGCCGGCGACGAACTTCGGCCCGGAAGACTCCCTCCCGGTCTTCGCCGACAAGGTGAACGCGCTGCGCGTGACGGTCGGGGTGAACGCGACCGAGGCCGGCTGCGCCGCCGTGGGACTCTCGATCTGGAACGCCGCGCTGAACGCTCCGCTCGATTACGTCGTTCACAGGATCGCGGTCACCGATCCGGGGGCCCCCGGCGCCCCGCGAGCGTGCGGCAGAGACGCGGAAGAGAGAGCGCTGACCGGGCGGCTCGTCTCCCTTCTTGCCGGGCAAACGGGCGAGGTGGCCGACGCGGCCCTTCACGTCTTCGACATCTCCGTGCCCGGCTCGCCTCTGACGAGCACCGCCGTCTTCCTGCAAAAGGGGCGGCCCGAGGCGCTTTCCTGGACGCTGCCCCAGCCTCTTGGCCGGTTCGTCGGGCTCCAGGCCTTCCTGAACGACCTGCAGGTCGCGCGCACGACCAGGAGCTATCGTGAGCTCTCGCGGGAGTTGACCAGCACGCTCTTTCCGACGGAAACGGATTATGTCGGGAGCACGCCGTCGGACGAGGCGATGCGGGCGCTGCGCACCCTGGCCGCGGGTGAGGGGGCGGGCGCACGCCGCTTCCTTTCACGTCTCGTCGACGCCGAGGGGCGGAGCTTCTTTCTGCCGCTCGGCCTGCTGGACCTGGGGGGCGGCAAGCTCCTGGCGCAGGGCGCGATCGTGCGCCAGCCGCTGCCACACGAGGAGCCGGCCGTCACCGGCCGATGCGTCGCCACCTGGACGATGCTGCTGCCCGACGATCTGGGCAAGGAGTTCGTAGAGAAGAAGTACCTGGCCAGGGTCGAGGGTTCGCCCCGAGGCGGGACCGCCAGCCTCGCGGAAGTCAAGCAGCACCTCGGCGCTCAGCCCTCCGCGGGCGCCCGAGGCGAGGGACTGCTTTTGCTTGGCCACCATTCCGCGGGCTTCCTCAAGACCGACCTCGCAGGGCGCGAGACGCTCCTCGCCACGGACATCCGCCGCAGGTTCCCTCCGGGGAGCGTGGCGGTGCTGGCGGCCTGCGCGACCGGGCTGCTCGGCGGGGAAAACAGGGGGCTGCCGTTCGTGACGAAGCTGAGCCAGAAGGGACTCCAGGCGGCGCTTCTCTCGCCGTTTCCGGTGAACGGGCCCTTCGGTGCCCGGTTCGCCCTTCACTTCGCCCACGAGGTCGATCAGGCGCGGAGCAAGAACGAGGAAGTGGACCTTGGCGTGCTCTTTCAGCGCACCGCCCAGGCCGTTCGGAACGAGAAGCTCGTCTTCGCCGACCAGGCCTACGAGTTCATCCTGGTGGGCGACTCTTCCCTCCGGCTCTGCAAATGAGGAGGCTCCGATGAATCGCCGTGTTCCCGATCTCGTCCTCGCGGGCCTCCTCGTGGCCTCCGGCGCCTGCGCCAGCCGGCCAACGCCCGCGCCGACCGCGGTCGTGCCCCATTCAACGCCCGCCGTGTCCGGAGACGACAAGCGCCTCTACGCTTTCATCAGCGACCTTCATTTCAGCCTTGGCAAGCTCCCCTCCGGCGCCTGGAACCCGATCGAGGACTTCCGCTGGACGAACGCGCTCAAGGGCTTCCTGAAGGAGATCTCCCACCGTTCAGGAGGGAAGACGACGCTCGTCATCGCCGGGGATCTCCTGGAGGCGTGGCAGCACCCGGACCTCCCGTGCTCCCAGGGGGATGCCGATCGCGGCTGCACCGTCGAGGAGGCGGCCGGACTGGCCGACGCCATCGTAAAGGCTCACCGCGCGGACTTCGAGGCCCTCGGCGCCTTCGCGAGCGAGGGCGAGAACCAGCTCGTCATCATCCCGGGCAACCACGACGCGTCCCTCCTGATCCCGTCCGTCCAGAAGAGGGTTTCCGACGCGCTCAAGGCCGGGGCGGGACGCGTCGAGTTCCCTCCGACCGGCGTCTGGGCATCGCCGGACGGCCTCATCGTCTCCGAGCACGGTCACCAGATGCCGCTGGAGAACATCAACAACTGGAAGAAGTGGCCGGCGGTGACGGAGGTGCTCAACGGGAAGGAGTTCCTTCGCAGGCCCTGGGGGGAGCAGTTTGTCCACAACCTCTACGACAAGGTCGAGAGTGAGAACCAGGTCATCGACAACCTCATCCCGCAGAGCAACGGGGTGAGGCATCTGATGAAGAAGAAAGGCTTCTTCGGGGCGGCCGGGGACGTGGCGCGGTTCCTCGCCTTCAACATCGGCCAGACCTCGCTCGCTCAGATAGGCGATCTCGGCCGGCCCGCCAGCGGCAAGCTGGAGTGGAACGTGGCCGCCGCCCGCGAAGAGGGGTGGGAGCTCTTCGCCGCCGCCACGCCGGACGGCTGGTATCGCGAGAGGCTGAGGAACCCACCTGACGAGAGCTGGACGGCGGTCCGCCGGCAGTTCGATGCGATGGCGAAAGACCCCGACGCCGTTCCAGACGACGAAGTCCGGAACCTCTGCGACAAGGCCAAGATCCTTTCTCCCACTGGCGAGAGTGTCTGTCCGCGCGAGGACCCGACACTGCTCATCAGCACCGTGGGCGGTGCCATCCCCGGGTCCGGCTACCGGTCCATGGTGAAACACCTGAATAGGCGCTCCGAGGCCTTTCCCCGGATGCAGGTCTTCGTCTATGGCCACACCCACATCCTCCAGTGCACGACGCCGGTCACGCCGCCTGGTGGGATCCCGATCCTGGTTGCCAACACGGGCGCTTTCCAGCGCCTCATCGACGACGAACGCTTCGTGGCCGAGGCGACGAAGCGAGGTTGGACGCCGCAGGAGGCGCTCTCGAAGCTCACCCTCGAGGACCTCCCCCCCTGCTACACGGCCGTCCTCGTCAACTACGAAA
>JBGQDL010000096.1:0-14391 GCA_041495865.1 Thermoanaerobaculia bacterium
AGGAAGGATTCCGGGCCGTCGGAGGAGGAGGAGCGCGCGGTGATCGCCTCGATGACGCGCCTGAACCGCGCGGCCGCGCGCGCGGCCGACGCCTTCACGATTTCGGCCTCCACGGACGTCACGGGATACGGGCTACTCGGCCATCTCAAGGAGATGCTCGGCTCGGGCGGCGTCTCGGCCGAGGTTTCGGCCGGAGCCGTGCCGCTCCTGCCTGGCGCGCGCCGGCTCGCCGAGGCAGGGATCGCGCCCGACGGCAGCCGCCGCAACCTCGCCGCGACGCGGCCAGTCCTCGAGATCACGCCGGGCGTCTCGGAGACGGATCTTCTCCTTCTGGCCGACGCGCAGACGTCCGGAGGCCTGCTCTTCGCGGTTCCGGCCGCCTTCGCCTCCGCGCTCGTCGCCTCCCTCCACGCGAGCGGGGACGCCGCCGCCGCAGTCGTGGGCCGCTTCCTCGCGGCCGGCGCCGTTCGCGCCGGAAACCTCCGCGTCGTACCCTGAGCTTCGAGATTCCGGAAGGGGAGGTCGCCATGGCCGACGACACGAAGAGTGAAGAGCGCTGGGAGGGCGTCGCGCCCGCCGCGAACGAGTCGGAGGCCGCGCTCGTCGCGGGCTTTCTCGAGAGCCGCGGGATTCAGGCGCGCGTGGTGGACCGGAGCTTCCACCAGTACCCGACGGAGAGCGAGGATCTTTCGCCGATCGAGGTCGCGGTGCCCGCCGCGCACGCGGACGAGGCCCGGGCCGCGCTCGCGAGCCGCGAGCGGGCCTTCGAGAAGGACCCGGGCTCCCCTTCGGATCTCCAGACCGACGAGGGCCCGCGGGAGGTCCCGCCCGAGGGCGAGGGCGGACCGGAAGACCTTGGATAGAATCGTCGCGGAGCCCGTCAAGAGTTGAGCCCGGAACAGATCGGCCGCTACGTCATCCTGCGCACGCTGGGCCGCGGCGCCATGGGCATCGTCTACCTCGCCCGCGACCCTCAGATCGAGCGCGAGATCGCCCTGAAGACCATCCGCTTCGACACCGCCGAAAAGAGCTTCGGCGCCGAAGAGGCGAAGGCGCGCTTCCTGAAGGAGGCGCGGATTTCGGGCCGCCTCCAGCACCCGCACATCGTGACGGTCTTCGACGTGGGCGAGGACCAGGGCACGTTCTTTCTCGCCATGGAGGTCGTGCAGGGCGGAAGCTTCTCGCAGCGGCTTGCCGACCGCGCCGGCTTCGCCATGCACGACCGCATCCGCGTCGTCGCCGAGGTGGCCGAAGCGCTCGCGCACGCGCACGAGCGCGGGGTGCTTCATCGCGACGTGAAGCCCGCGAACATCCTGCTCACCCCGACGCTTTCGGCGAAAGTGACGGACTTCGGGATCGGCAAGCTCCTGACCGGCGACACGGAGCTCACCTCCACCGGCCAGATGGTGGGGTCGCCCGCCTACATGTCTCCCGAGCAGATCAAGGGCGAGAAGCTGGACGCCCGAACGGACATCTTCTCCCTGGGTGTCGTCCTCTATCAGGCGCTTACGCTGCGCAAGCCTTTCCCGGCCGACACGCTCACCACGCTCGTCTACCAGATCCTCAACGAGGAGCCGCCCGACCCGAGCCTCGTGTCGGACGACGTGCCCGAAGGCCTTCGCGACATCATCCGGAAGTGCCTCGCGAAGGACCGCGCGAACCGCTACGCCGACGCGGGAGAGCTTGCCGGCGACCTGCGCGAAACGCTGGGCTTCTCGCCCGTCGGTTCCACGGCGGGATTCTCGGAAAGCAAGGCCCGGCGCGCGCGCTCCTCGCCGGGCTCTCGGCCGCCGATCGTCCCTTCCGGAGTGCCCGCGACGCAGGCCTCGATGGCGCCCACGGCCGCGATGAGGATTTCCTTGCCCGTCGGGACGTCGCCGGAGGTCGCGGCCTCCGCCTCGGCCCCCACCGAACCTTCGATGCCGGCGGTGGACGCGCCCGTCGCGGACTCCGAGTCGCCCACTATCACCACCGGTCGCCGCATGGGCGAGGCCGCCGCGAAGGCCGCTGCCGCCGCGCCGGCCCCGAGAAAGAAAGGCGTCTCGCCGTTCGTTCTGGGGGGCGGCCTTCTCGTTGCCGCCGCCGTCGTTCTCGGCGCGCTCTCGCTCTCGAAGAGGAGTGAAAAGGCGGAGAGCGACGCCGGACCGCATCCCACGGCCGCGCCCGCCGCTTCCGCCACGGTAGCGGCGCTGCCGCCGGCCTCGAAGCCGGCCGCCGCATCCGCCTCGTCGGCTGCCGGGCCGGCGGTGCGGGTCGTCGAGACGCCG
The DNA here is from genome assembly GCA_041495865.1 of Thermoanaerobaculia bacterium. Classification (GTDB taxonomy): domain Bacteria; phylum Acidobacteriota; class Thermoanaerobaculia; order UBA5066; family UBA5066; genus Fen-183. The sequence continues at coordinate 2,268 of JBGQDL010000096.1, forward strand.
GCTTCCGAGATTCCGCCGACGGCCGTGCCCACGAAGAAGGCCCGCGCGAAGCCGACGGCCGCGCCCGAGGCTCCTTCGCCCGTCGCTGCGGCGCCGAAGCCGGCGAGCCCGTTGCAGAGGCCCGCCGACCTCACGGTCACGATCCGCCGGTTCCTCAAGCTCGATGTCTCGCCCAGCCAGGCCCGCGTCTATCTCGACGGGCGGTACATCGGCATCTCCGACGACTGGGACGACGCGGGCGGCGGCTCGCTCCTCACGTTCAACCTCGAAGGCGCCCACCGCCTCCGCATCTGCGCCGCGGAGTGCCACGACCTGCTCGTGGACCTCATCGTGCGGACGACGGCCACCGACGACAAGGTCACGATCCAGCGCAGCCTCGAGAAGGGGACGCCGGACGGCCCGACGGGCCCTGACGGAAAGCTCAAGCGCCCCGGCTACCGCACGGTGCGCGGTGCCGTGTTCAACGTGGAGCCGCCCGACGCTGTCGTCTCGGTGAATGGGCGCGAGCTGGGTCCGGCGTCGAAGTGGGCGAAAGAAGACCTGCAGTTCGCGGACATGGCCGTCTACGAAATCCTCCTCACCGCGCCCGGCTACGAATCGAAGTCGCTACGGCTCCTCGTGGCTCCCACGGCCGGCGAGGTTCGCGCGAACATCAGGGAAAGGCTCAAGAAGTCGTGAGGGGGCTCAGATCGGACCCGCGAGGATCCGGAACCCCGCGGCCTTCCTGATTCCCTCCTCGAGCCGCCGCGCCAGGACGAGCGCGATGCCGGCGAGAAGCGGGGCGCCCTCGGGCGCGCCCGAGGCGAGAAGCTCGCGGAACACGGCGCGGTGGAGGACGTAGACGAGGGCGGGACCCCCGTGCGCGAACACGTCGGCCGACCGCGGCGCGTCGTCCACGAGGGCCATCTCGCCCACGATCTCGCCGCGCCTGAGGATGGCAAGGGCCTCTTCGCCGGCTCCCGCGATCTCGAGCGAAACGCGAAGCCGTCCCTCGGCGAGGAGGAACGCTTCCTCGCCACGCTCGCCCGCGGCGAGAAGTGTCGCGCCTGGGAGGACGGTGCGCGCCACGAGTCCGAGCGCGGGCAGAAGCGCCGGGTCGAGGCCCGCCGTCTCGAAGAGGTCGCTCGCGCGCTTCGGATCGACCGGGCCCTCCTCGATCGTGCCGGCGGCCGTGAAGCGCGCGGGCTGAGGCGGCGCCGCCATTCCCTCGAAGAAGCGGCCGAGCGCGGCGTTCGCTTCGCGGAGCGCGGCCGTGAGGCTGGCGAGGGAGAGTCTGCGGAAAGCGCCGCCCGGAGAGCCCGGGCTGAAGAGAAGAGCGCGGGCCTCGTCCGCGGAAAAGCACGCGGCCACGCTCCCGGGCTCGGGCGCGACGCGCGCGACTCCCGGCGAGCCGCCGAACGCGAGGCGCAGGTCGAGAAGCGCGGGAGCCGCCAAGCGCGCGACCGGATGTGGTCCGAAGGGGGTCTCGGCAAGCAGCGTCGCGCCGCCCGCGAGAAAGAGGTGCAGGGAGCGCGGGGTCGCCGTGTCGCGGATCTCCTCCCCTTGGGTGAAGAGCCGGCGCGGCCGTGCGGCGGCGAGGCTCGTGGCGTCCGCGTCCTGAGGCCTGTCCACCGGGGGATTATCGCCGCGCGCTGATTCAACTGTCCGGTTGACGGGGCGGGGATGGGGCCGTATCGTCCCGCGCGGCAACGATGAACGCCCCTCCTTCGGCCCCTCTCAAGCGCACGCCCCTTTGGGAGAGACACCGTGCGCTCGGCGGAAAGATGGTGTCGTTCGGCGGTTGGGACATGCCTGTCGAGTATTCGGGCCTCGCCGCCGAGCACCGCGCGGTGCGAACGCGCGCCGGCCTCTTCGACGTGTCGCACATGGGCGAGATCCGCGTGCGCGGGCCGAAGGCGCTCGAGACCGTGCAGCGCCTGACGTGCAACGACGTCGCCGCGCTCGACGACGGCAAGGCTCAGTACTCGGCCTTCCTCACCGAGAAAGGCACCTTCGTCGACGACCTTCTCACGTACCGGCTCGCCGCCGACGATTACCTCCTCGTCGTGAACGCCGCGAACACCCCGAAGGACGTCGCGTGGGCGAAGCGGCTGGAGTCTCCGGGCGCGGCGGTCGAGGACGAATCGGCGATCTGGGCGCAGCTCGCTCTCCAGGGGCCCCTCGCCGAGCGCGTCCTGCAGCCGCTGACGGACGTGAAGCTCGCGGACGTGGCCTATTACCGCTCGGCGACCGGCCGCGTCGCCGGCGCCACCGCGCTCGTCTCGCGCACGGGCTACACCGGCGAGGACGGCTTCGAGGTCTACCTGCACCCCGGCCGCGCGGGCGCCGTCTGGGACGCGATCCTCGAGGCCGGCCGGCCGCACGGCGTGATCCCCACGGGTCTCGGCGCGCGGGACACGCTGCGCCTCGAGGCAGCGCTCGCGCTCTACGGCAACGACATCGACGACACGACGACCCCCTGGGAGGCGAATCTCGGCTGGATCGTGAAGATGAAGAAGGGCGACTTCACCGGCCGCGAGGCTCTCGCGAGGCAGAAAGAGGCGGGCATCACCCGCCGCCTCGCGGGTTTCGAAGTGACGGGGCGCGGCATCGCGCGTCACGGGTACGCGCTTTCGGTCGACGGCGCCCCCGGGGTCGTCACGTCCGGCACGCAGACGCCCACGGTGGGCAAGCCCATCGGGCTCGCGTACGTCCCTGCCGGCCGCGTCGCGACAGGCACGCCGCTCGAGATCGACGTCCGCGGCCGATCCGTGGCCGCACGCGTGGTGCCCACCCCGTTCTACAAGCGAAAGACCTGAGGCTTTCAGGAGAGCGATATGAGCGCTTACCCGGACGACCGCCGCTACACTCGGAGCCACGAGTGGATCCGCGTCGACGGCGACGTCGGCACCATTGGGATCAGCGACCACGCGCAGAAGGAGCTGGGGGAGGTCGTGTTCGTCGACATGCCCGACGTGGGGGAGATCTTCGACGCGGGCCAGGAATTCGGCACGATCGAATCCGTGAAGGCGGTGTCCGAGCTCTTCCTGCCTGTCGCGGGCGAGATCCTCGAGCTGAACAAGGTCCTCGCCGACGAGCCCGGAGCGGTGAACGAGGATCCCCACGGCGACGGTTGGCTCGTGAAAATCAAGCTCTCGTCGGACGCCGAGATGGACTCGCTTCTCAACGCGGCCGATTACGAGAAGTTCGTGGAAGAGGAAGCAAAGGCCTGACCGAGGAATCCGGCGCCCCTGCTTCGGCGGTGCGGGTGCCGGGAAGGACTGGAACCCCGATGCGCTACATCCCAAGCAGCCCCGCCGAACGGGAGGCCCTCCTCGCGGCGGTCGGAGCGGTTTCGATCGACGACCTCTTCGCGACGGTTCCCCGCGCGGTCTACCGCACGGAGCGGCCCACCCTTCCGCCGCCGGCCTCCGAGATCGAGGTGCGTCGGGATCTGGGACGGGTCGCGGCGAAGAACGCGCACCTCGGCGAGTGGACATCGTTCCTCGGCGCTGGCCTCTACAGCCATCACGCGCCCGCCTTCGTCTCGCAGCTCCTCTTGCGAGGCGAGTTTCTGACGTCGTACACGCCGTACCAGGCCGAGGTCGCGCAGGGGACGCTCACGGCGATCTGGGAGTTCCAGACGCACATGGCGCTCCTCACCGGCATGGACGTCGCGAACGCGTCGATGTACGAGGGCGCGTCGGCCTTCGTCGAGGCCGTCCTCATGGCCGAGCGCCTCACGAAGAAGAGGACGAAGGTCGTCGTCTCGACCGGCGTCCACCCCGAGTACCGGCAGTGCCTCCGCACGTATCTCGTGAACTTTCCGTTCACGATCGTCGAGGTTCCTCTCGGGAAGGACGGCACGACGGACGCCGGGGCGCTCGCGGCGGCCGCCGACGACGCGACGTTCGCGGTCTGCGTGCAATCTCCGAACGTCTTCGGGATCGTCGAGACCTGGAAAGCCGCCGCCGACGCGGCCCACGCGCGCGGCGCGCTCGCGATCGGCGTCGTCAACGAGATGTTCTCGCTCGCCGTGCTCGAAGCCCCCGGGTCCGCGGAGATCGACATCGCCTGCGGCGAGGCGGCCTCGTTCGGCCTCGCGCCCTCGTTCGGCGGCCCGCTCGTGGGATTCCTCGCGTGCCGCGACGCGTACAAGCGCCAGATCCCCGGCCGACTCGTGGGACGCGCGACGGACGCGGACGGGCGGTCCGGCTTCTGCCTGACGCTGTCCACGCGCGAGCAGCACATCCGCCGCGAAAGAGCCACGTCGAACATCTGCACGAACCAGGGGCTGTTCGCTCTCGCGGCGACGATGACGCTCTCCGTGCTCGGCAAGCAGGGCCTCAGGGAGACGGCCGTCCAGTGCCTCTCGAAGGCCGAGTACCTGAAGGCCGCTGTCAAGGCGATTCCCGGTCCGTTCTCCGTCGCCTTCGCCGGCAAGACGTTCAACGAGTTCGCCCTGCACTGCGGGGTCCCGGTGAACGAAGTGCTGCGCCGCGCCGAGGCGAAGAAGATCCTCGCGGGCGTCCCTTACGCGCGGCTCGAGCCTTCGGCCTCCGCGTACCGGGACCTCCTCCTCGTCGCGGTGACGGAACGGACGCCGCGAAGCGGTCTCGACGCCCTTCTCGACACCCTGAGGTCCTTCTGATGAGCGATCACGGCACCCTCACGTCCCCCGAACCTCTCGTGCGCGCCGATGCCCGCCTCGACCGGAGGCGGCGCTTCGGCTCGCTCTTCGACGCCCCCCGCGCGGGACGCGTCGGCGTCCTTCTCCCGCCGCTCGACGTGCCCGAGGCCGATCCGGCCGCGCTCTACGGGAAGGCGCACCGCCCGGGAGTCGAGGGCGAGGTGGAAGCCTCCGAAGTCGACGTCGTGAGGCACTTCACGCGCCTCTCGCAGATGAACTTCGCGATCGACACCGCGCTCTACTCGCTCGGCTCGTGCACGATGAAGCACAACCCGCGGATCAACGAGGAGATCGCGCGCCTCCCCGGCTTCAACGACACGCACCCCTACACACCCGAGCACCTGTCGCAGGGCAATCTCGAGCTCCTTTTCCGGCTCGAGGAGGCGCTGAAGGTGCTCACCGGGTTCCAACGCGTCACGCTGCAGCCGTCCGCCGGCGCGAACGGCGAGCTCACGGGCGCGCTCATGATCCGTGCCGCGCACGTGAAGGCGGGGAACGCGCGCAAACACGTCCTCGTGCCCGACTCCGCGCACGGAACGAATCCCGCGACGGCCCATTTCGCCGGGTACTCCGTGATCGAGCTCGCGTCGTCCCCGCGCGGGACGGTCGAGCTTTCCGAGCTGGAGGCGAAGCTCACGGACGACGTCGCGGCCCTCATGATCACCGTGCCGAACACGCTCGGCGTCTTCGAGGAGCGCATCCTCGAGATCGCGAAGCTCGTCCACGCCAAGGGCGCTTACCTCTATCTGGACGGAGCGAACTTCAACGCGTTCGTGGGGAAGGTGCGCCCCGCCGACATGGGCGTCGACGTCATGCACATGAACCTGCACAAGACGTTCTCGACCCCGCACGGGGGCGGCGGCCCCGGGGCGGGACCCGTCGGCGTGTGCCCGTCTCTCGTGCCCTTCCTGCCCGTGCCCACCGTGGAGTGGTCGGACGGCGCGTTCCGGCTGGAGTACGACCGACCCGACTCGATCGGGAAGATGCGCGCGTTCCACGGGAATTTCGGGGTTCTCGTGCGCGCGTTGACGTACATCCTGTCGTACGGAAGCTCGATCCACGAGGTGGCCGAAAACGCCGTCCTGAACGCGAACTACATCCGCAAGCGGCTCGAGCCCTTTTACCACCTGAAGTACGAGGCGCCGAGCTACCACGAGGTCGTCTTCTCGGACCGCCTCCAGGCGGCGGCAGGCGTCCACAACATCGACATCGCCAAGCGCCTCATGGATTTCGGTTTTCACCCGCCCACGATGTCCTTTCCGCTCATCGTGCCCGGCGCGCTCATGATCGAGCCGACGGAGTCGGAGGGGAAGGACGAGCTCGACGCGTTCGTCGACGCGATGATCGCGATCGCGAAGGAGTGCGAGACGTCCCCCGGGATCGTCACGTCCGCGCCGCACACGACGCCCGTCGGCCGGCTCGACGACGCGGCGACGGCGCGCGAGGCGAGCCGGCCGGGAAATTTTGCTCCCGTGCTGCGGGCACCCGTGAGGTAGTAGGGTCGGCGCGACCGCCGGGCATCAAATGTCCTGTGTCCGCGTCGCATATCTGGACGGGCGCCGCCTCGCGCGCGCCCTGGTGGCGGGCGCGCGCGCCGTAGCCGCGCGTCGCGAGGAGCTGGACCGCATCAATGTGTTCCCGGTCGCCGACAACGACACGGGGTCGAACCTCGCGGCGACCCTGGCGCGCGTTTCGGCGGCGGTCGCCGGCTCGCGCGAACGCGATCTCGCGCGCGTCGCCCGCCTCGCGGCGGACGAGGCGCTCATGGGATCGCGGGGAAACTCGGGCGCGATCCTCGCGCAGCTCCTCGAAGGGTTCGCGCAGAGTGTCGCCGGCTCTTCCCGCCTCGCGACGCGCGCCTTCGGAGCCGCCGCGGCGGCGGGCGCCGCGGCCGCCCGCGAAGCCATGTCGCGGCCGCGCGAAGGCACGATCCTGAGCGTCGTCGCCGCTTTCGCGGAGGAGGCGGACCGGCGCGCGGGAGAAACGGCCGACTTCGCCGTCCTCTTTCGCCTCGCGGCCGGGGAGGCCGGCCGCGCGCTCGCGCGGACGCCAGAGCAGCTTCCCGTCCTGCGGCGCGCCGGCGTCGTGGACGCGGGCGCGCAGGGATTCGTGTACTTCCTCGAAGGTGCTCTCCCCGCGTTCGGGAGGGGTGCGGCGGCCCTCCCGCCCCCGCCTCCCGAGGACCGCGTCGAAGCACGCATCCGCGAGGCGCGCGAGTCGATCCTCTTCCGGTACTGTGCGGAGGCGCTCGTGAAGGGCGAGAGGCTCGACCGGGACGCGCTCCGGCGCGCGCTCGCGCCGCTCGGCGATTCCCTCGCGGTCGTGGGCGGGGCCTCGCGCCTCCGCGCGCACGTCCACGTGAACAGCCCCGAGGACGCCTTCGCGGTCGTCCGCCGGTTCGGCGACATCGTCGAGACGAAGGTCGAGGACATGCGCGCCCAGCACGTGGGCCGCTTCGCGGCACGAGGTCGCGTCGCCGTGGTGACGGATTCGGCGTGCGACCTTCCGGACGCCGCCCTCGAGCCTCTGGGTGTGACCGTCGTGCCGCTCAGACTCATTCTCGGCGACGAGACCTTCCTCGACAAAGTCACGATCACGACCGGCGAGTTCCACCGCCGGCTCGCCGAGGGGCGGTTCGTCGCGCGCACGTCACAGCCCCCGCCCGCGGACTTTCGCGAGGTCTATGGCGCGCTCGCGGCGCATGGTGCCCCCGTGCTGGGAGTGCACGTCTCGGGCGCCCTCTCCGGCACGCTCTCGGCCGCCCGCACGGCCGCCGGCTCGCTCCGCTCGGGCGGCGGCCTTGCCCCGGTCGCCGTGCTCGACTCGCGGAGCGTGTCCGTGGGGCAAGGCCTCGTCGTGCGAGAGGCCGCTCGCGCGGCGCTCGGGGGCGGGACCCTCGCCGAAGTGTCCGCGGCCGCCGCCGCCGCGGCCTCGCGGGCGCGCCTCTACGCGGCTGTGCCGTCCCTCGACACGCTCGTGAGGGGCGGCCGGGTCACGGCGGGCCAGAGAACTCTCGCGAACGCCCTCGGTGTCGTCCCGCTCCTCACGATAGACGCCGCGGGTCGCGCCCGGCCCGGCGGAGCTGCCCGGGGTTTCCCCGGGGCGTGCGCGAAACTGGTCGAAAAGGCGTTTGCCGGAACCCGGAGCCTGCAGGCACCCACGTGGGGGGTGGCCCATTTCGAGGCGCCCCAGCTCGCGGCCCGCATCGCCGAGGACCTGACGGGCCGCCGGCCCGGTTCGGACGCGTTCGTGGTCGAGATCGCGCCCGTCCTGGCGGCCCACGCGGGCCCCGGGGCGGTCGCGGTGGGCTTCCTGGGCTCGCGCGCGCGCTGAGGCTCTTCCAGGAATAGGGCTTGACTCCCCGCCCGTCCGGCAAAAAGATCTGTGGAATCTGTCAGAATGTCGAGAACCAGCTTTGTCTTTCAGTGTGACGTGAAGGAGGAACCGGTGTTCAAATCGAATGGGAACCGGCTGGCGGCCTTCGTGCTCGTCGGCCTCGTGGCCGCCGGGTCGGCGGGCCGTGTCGAAAGCGCGGGGTTCGCGCTCTTCGAGCAGAGCTCGAAGGGCAACGCGGTGGCGGGGGCCTTCACCGCCACGGCGGACGACCCGTCCGCGATGTTCTACAACCCGGCGGGCAACGCCTTCGTCGACAAGTTCACGTTGGAGGGCGGCGGCTTCATCATCCTTCGGCCCACGGCTCACCTCGACGGTCTGAGCCCGTTTCCGGGCGACGGCTACTCGACGAACATGAGGAAGTCGCTCTACGCGATCGGCCACGGGTACGGCGTCTTGCCGCTCAGCGACAGCGTGAAGCTTTCGGCGGGCTTCTGGACGCCGAATGGCCTCGGGGTGCCCTGGGAGAGCCCCGACGCGTTCGCGGGCCGTTTCCTGAATCAGCGCGTCGACCTGCGGCAGCTCGCGGTGTCGGCCCAGCTCGCGGTGAAGCTCTCGGATTTCGTCGCGATCGGCGCCGGACCCGAGGTCCGCTTCACGGACGTCAAGCTCAGCAAGAACGTCGCCGCCGTGAACCCGTTCACCCAGCGCGTCGTGGACATCGCCCACGTGAGCGTCGTTTCCGAGGGAACGCCGGTCAAGGTCGGGTTCACCGCGGGTCTCCTCATCAAGCCCTGCGACCGCCTGCGCCTCGGTGTCTCCTTCCACTCGCACATGGACGTCGACCTCGAGGGCCCCGCGACCTTCGGGCAGATCTCCAGCGGAAGCCCGCAGTTCGACGCCGCCGTGGCCCAAGCTCTTCCCTTCGGCAAGGCGACCCGGGCCCGGACCACTCTCCAGTTCCCCTCCGTCACGATGTTCGGCGTCGCCTACGAGCTCACGCCGAGGCTGACGGTCGAGGCGGACGGGAACTACACGACGTGGAAGGTCTTCGACCAGACCGTCCTCCAGATCGACACCCTTCCGGACACGGTCCTGACGCACAACTTCGAGAACACGTGGGCCATCCGGGCGGGCCTCACTTACAGAGTGGGCCATCACAGCTGGATCGCCGGCGGATTCGTCTACGACCAGACGCCGCAGCCCGACGCCGACGCCGGACCGTTCCTGCCGGACAACAACCGCTCGGGCGGTACGATCGGAGCGGGGATCGCCGTCTCGAAGCACTTCGAATTCCAGTTCTCGGGCCTTTTCCTCTGGTTCCACAACCGGACGATCACGACGAGCAAGGACAACTTCAGCGCCACGTATCAGACGTTCGCGATCCTGCCGAGCGTCACTCTCAAATCGACCTTCTAAGGGAGCGCGAAAGAACATGAAAACCCCGAAAGCTCTCTTCCGCATCGCTTCAGCCGCCGCCCTCGCGGCTGCCTTCGCCCTTCCCGCCGCCGCGCAGGTCGACCTCACGCGCATCGCCGTGATCGGCGACTCCGAGGGCGCGGGCTTCTCCGCCGGCTGCCTGACGAAGCGCGTCCAGGTCGACTCGCCGATCGCCGTCCTCGCGCGGGCCCAGAACGTGGCGGACTTCCAGCAGCCGATCGTCAACGATCCCGGGCTCGGCGGATGCCTGAAGCTCGTCACGCTCGCCCCGTCCTTCACTCAGGAGCTGTCAAACGGGACGCCCGCGAATCTCGCGCTCCCTCGCCCCTACAACAACCTCTCGATTCCCGGCTGCGCGATCGGGGACATGGTGCGCGCCACGACGGCCGCCCAGTCGAGCGGAAGCTGCGCGTTGTTCATGGACCTCGTTCTGAGGAATGCGGCCCTCCACGCCGGCTCTCAGGTCGATCAGGCGATCGCGCTCAACCCGACGTTCGTCTTTCTCGAGAACGTGGGCAACGACTATCTCGGCGCCGTCCTGAGCGGCACCGTCATCGACGGCGTCACGGTCACGCCGCTCGCGCCCTTCACCGCGGACTACAACACGGCCCTCACGGCGCTGAAGGCGAAGCAGCCGAAAGGGATCGTGTTCGGCGTCGCCGACGTGACGAGCATCCCGTTCGCGACGACGCTTCCGCCGTTCCTGACGAGCGGCGGGAAGCTCGTCCTCGTCAACGGCGCGCCGATCCCGCTCCTCGGACCGAAGGGATGCCCGGCGGGCGTCCCCGTCTGCCCGATCCCGGCGAACACGATCGTGACGCTCAACGCCGCGAGGTACCTGCCGTCCGGCTTCGGCATTCCGTGCGCCGTCGCCCCTGCTCTCCCGAACTGCAACAAACCGCTGCCCGCGGCGGCGGATGCCGCCGGAAACCCGGGCGCCCTCATCTACGCGTCCGACGTGGCGTTCCTCAAGCAGCGCGGGGCCGACTACAACACGGCCATCAAGGCCGCCGCCGCCGCGTCGGGCTACAAGTACTATGACGTGAACGACTGGCTCCTGCGCCTGAAGGCGGGCTTCGACATCGGCGGCATCACGATCAACGCCGCCTTCCTGACGGGCGGGGCGTTCTCGTATGACGGGTTCCACCTGACGCCCATCGGATACGCCCTTCTCGCGGACGACCTCGTCCAGTTCATGAACGCGAATTTCAACGCGGGCCTGCAGCGCGTGAACCTCTCGACGTACCTTTTCAACGGCGGCACGGCGGGCGGCCTTTCGGGCGCCTCGTCGTACGCTCCGCTGAACGGAGAAGACTTCGAAAGGGCTGTCCAGGCGATCTTCACGCCCGAGTTCGCGCGCCAGCTCGCGTCGATGATTTCCCTGGCGGGACCCGAGGGGATGCGGCGGCACCTGCCCGTGGCGCCGGCCGACGGCTCCGTCCTGCACGGCGTCGAGCGGCATGGCCGAATCGACCGGCCGTGACCGGCCAATGATCAGGAGGACGATGTGATCTCAGCTTTCCTTCCGAAATCTCTCCCGAGGCGCGCGGGCGCCGGCGCCGCCGTTTTCGCCGCGCTCTTCGTCGCCGCATGCACGTGCACGACGGGCGGCGGGTTCAGGATCACGAAGCCGACCGACGGCGCGCATCTGCCTCCGGGCGACGTTGTGGTCTGCGTGACCGCCGTGCCGGGCGACTTCTGCTATTTCCCGCCGAAAGCCTATGAAGTGACGCTCGACGGCGGCCAGAGCCGGATGGTCGCGGCGGGGGACAACCCGCTGTGCACGACCTTCAACGGCGTGGGAGCCGGTCCCCACGTGGCCGATGCCTGGGTCTTCCGCAACGGCAAGCGCGCCGAAACAGCGCGCGCCAAGTTCGTGGTCGACGCGCCGCCGCCCCCGCCGACGCCCGTGCCCACGCCGGTGCCCACGCCCATGCCGGCGCCGCCGCCACCCCCACCCCCGCCCCCGCCCGCGGCGGCGGAGGAGATGGTGACGATCACCCAGAAGGGCGGCTATCTCGAGGACATCTTCTTCGACTTCAACAAGTTCGTCATCAAACCCGAGTACCACGAGAGGCTCCGGCGCGGGGCGGAGTGGATCCAGAATCATCCCGATACGAAGGTCACGATCGAGGGTCACTGCGACATCCGCGGCACCAACAAGTACAACCTCGTGCTCGGCGAAAGGCGCTCCAAGGCGACGTTTGACCATATGGTCAAGCTCGGCGTCGACCCGGCCCGGATGACAGTCACCACCGTCGGCGAGGAACAACCTTTCGACAAGGGAGAGAACGAAACGGCCTACGCCTCGAACCGCAGATCGCACTTCATCATCACGAAGCGCTGAAGCGGGTCTTTTCGGGCTTCTTTCATGGCCCGGGCCCCCCGGCCCGGGCCCCTTGTCTTTCCGGCGAGGGCTGGGTTAGGCTTAGGCGTCCGCCAACAGGTCCGGCAAGGTAGGAAGCTACTCCACGCGTCAGGCGCGCCAGAGCGGAATCCGTTAAATCCTGGAGAATCAATGATTTCCGCAACTGACATTCGCCCCGGAATGATTGTCGTCTACGACGGGGAGCTGCACCGGGTCCACAGCGTGCTTCACAAGACGCCCGGCAACCTCAGGGGATTCGTTCAGGCGAAGCTCCGGAACCTGAAGTCCGGCGCCATGAACGAGCACCGGTTCCG